>CAYNCS010000134.1:0-8684 GCA_964395875.1 uncultured Caulobacteraceae bacterium
ACCGGCCGCCTCGGGCTGGTTGAGTTCCGCGCCTTCGAAATGCCGCCCGATTCGCGCATGAGCCTTGCACAACAGGTTCTGCTGCGCGCGCTGATCGCGCGCTTCTGGAAAGACCCGGCCGGCGGCCCATTCGTGCGCTGGGGCACGCAATTGCATGACCGCTTCATGCTGCCTTATTTCGTCTGGCGCGACTTCATGGAGGTGCTCGACGATCTGGCGGCGCATGGCTTCCGGATCAATCCCGTGTGGTATGAAGCGCAGCAGGAATTCCGCTTCCCATTCTGCGGCGAGGCGCAATTCGAGGACGTGCATCTGGAAGTGCGCCAGGCGCTGGAGCCGTGGCACGTGCTCGGCGAAACCGGCGCCATCGGCGGCACGGTGCGCTACGCCGATTCCTCGGTGGAGCGCGTGCAGGTGAAACTGACCACCACCAATCCGGACCGCTATGCAGTCACGTGCAATGGCCGCGCTGCGCCGCTGCAGCCCACGGAGGATTCCAGCGTGAAAGTCGCCGGTGTGCGCTTCAAGGCCTGGCGGCCGCCCGAATCCCTGCACCCGGTCTTGCCGGTGAACGCGCCGCTAACCTTCGACGTGTACGATACCTGGAGCGGCCGCGCGCTTGGCGGCTGCGTGTATCACGTGGCGCATCCGGGTGGCCGAAACTATGAGACGTTCCCCGTCAACGGCAATGAAGCGCAGGCCAGGCGGCTGGCGCGCTTCTTTGCGAACGGACATACGCCCGGCCGGTACGAGCCGTCCTGGGAAGCGCCGCACAGCGAGTTTCCGATGACGCTCGATCTGCGCCGTCCCGCGGGGATCTGACGTGGCGGCCAATCCTGCGCGCACAGGCAATTCCATGGAACGATTGCTCTCCGGCTATCGTCCGTCAGCGGACGCGCCGGATGAATTGATCGATTCCAGCGGGGCGATCCGCCCCGTATGGCGGCAGTTCATCGAGCATTTCGCCTCACTCTCCGCCAAGGAAATCGAGGCGCGTTTCGCTCTGGGCGATCAATATCTGCGCGACGCCGGCGTGTTCTTTCGCCAGTCCGACGGCCCTGCATCGCGCGTGCGCCAATGGCCCCTGAGCCATATCCCCGTGATCATCGGCGAACAGGAATGGCGCGGCATCGAGGCGGGCCTCGCCCAGCGCGCGGATTTGCTCGAAGCCATCGTGCAGGACCTTTACGGGCCGAACAAGCTGATCGCGGACGGCTGGCTGCCGCCCGAACTGGTGGCGCAGAATCCGGAATGGGTGCGCCCCCTGGTCGGCGTGAAGCCGCGTTCGGGCCATCATCTGCACTTCATCGCCTTTGAATTGGGACGCTCTCCCGACGGCCGCTGGTGGGTCCTGAACGATCGCACGCAGGCCCCCGCCGGCGCTGGCTTCGCGCTCGAGAACCGGGTCGCCAGCGCACGCATCTACTCAGATCTGTATGACGAAGCGAACGTGCTGCGGCTCGCGGGTTTCTTCCGATCGTTCCGCGAAAGCCTGCTGCGTCTGCGGCCCGACGGCGAAGGCCAGGTGGCGATCCTGACGCCCGGCACCCACACGCCGACCTATTACGAGCACGCGTATATCGCCCGCTATCTCGGCCTCATGCTGGTCGAGGGCGAAGACATCGTCATCGAAAAGGGCAAGCCGATGGTGCGCACCGTCGCCGGCGCGCAACCTTTGAGCGTGCTGTGGCGGCGGCTGGATTCGCATTTCGCCGATCCCCTTGAATTGCGTGAAGAGGGCTCGCTGATCGGCGTGCCGGGCCTGATGAGTTCCGTGCGCCGCCAGGAAATATCCCTCGTCAACGATCTGGGCGTGGGCATTCTTG
Source organism: uncultured Caulobacteraceae bacterium (assembly GCA_964395875.1). GTDB lineage: Bacteria > Pseudomonadota > Alphaproteobacteria > Caulobacterales > Aquidulcibacteraceae > JBEVJO01. The sequence goes on from CAYNCS010000134.1 coordinate 1,827, forward strand.
AAACGCGCGCGCTGCTCGCTTTCCTGCCCCGGGTCTGCGAAGTCCTGATGGGCGAGCCGCTGAAACTGCCCAATGTCGCGACCTGGTGGTGCGGTCAGAAGGTCGAGCGCGAATATGTCCGTACGCACCTTGACCGCATGATGATCTCGCCGGCTTTCTCAACCCGCATGCCGTTCGATCCGAAGGACACGGCGGTGCTGGGCGGAAAGTTGCGCGACGCCTCCTTTGAATCGGTTCAGGAGCTGCTCGAATCCGAAGCGTCGCATCTGGTGGCGCAGGAAGCGGTCACCCTGTCGACGAGCCCGGCTTATGTGAACGGCCAATTGGCGCCCCGCCCGACAAGCATTCGCGTTTTTATGGCGCGGACGGCGAACGGCTGGACCGCCATGCCCGGCGGCTATGCGCGCGTGGGCCGGTCGGACGACGTAACGGCCGTAAGCATGCAGCAAGGCGGCCAGATCGCGGATGTCTGGGTGGTGTCCGAAGAGAAGCCGCGCCAGATCGAAACGATGATCCCGCAGGCGCACGCAGCGCGCTTCAAGCAAGCCGATTTGCCCAGCCGCGCCGCCGAAAACCTGTTTTGGCTCGGGCGCTATGTCGAACGCGCCGAAGGCTTCTTGCGGCTGCATCGCGCATATGACGTGCGACTCTCAGAAAATCCGTCCGGAGACCTGCCCGTCATCAAGCATCTGGCGAATTATCTCTGGTACCTTGGCGCGGACGCCGCCGCGTCCAAATCCGCCGCGCTCGACGCCGCCATCGCGTCCGCCGCCACCTGCGCGGGCCGCATCCGCGATCGTCTGTCGCCGGACGGATGGATCGCCATTTCAGACCTCGAGCGCGCAGTCTCAACGCAGCCGGCGCCGTTGCGTGGCGCAGGCGCCGTGGCCCAGCGCAGCGCCCTCTTACGCATTATCACCGGCTTCACCGGCCTTATTCACGAAAACATGCACCGCAATATGGGCTGGCGTTTCCTCAATCTCGGCCGTGGCATCGAGCGCGTCATGGCCACTGCCTCTATGCTCGCGAATTTGACCGACCGGCGCGCGCCGGAAGGTGCGCTGGAAGCCGCGCTGGAATGCGCCGACAGCGCCCTTTCCTATCGCCGCACCTTCTCCTTCACGCTTTCCCGCGAGACGGTGATCGAGTTCCTTGGCTTCGACGCAGACAATCCGCGGTCGCTGATTTTCCAGCTCAACGAAATTCGCGGCCATATGAAAGCGCTGCCAAACGCCGCGGGAAATGGCGCCCTGTCGCCGCCGCACAAGCACATTCTGCGCATTCACACCGATATGGCCACCTTGACGCCGCACGACGTCGGCCCGAAGGACTTGCTGCGTCTGCGCGAGGATCTCGGCGCATTCTCCGACCTCCTCGCCGCGACCTATATGAGCTGACGCGATGCTGTACGACGTCCGCCTGCGCATTGCTTATGAATATGCGGCGCCTGCCGCATCGAGCCGCCATCTGGTGCGGCTTTTTCCGCGCACCCTGCCCGACCTGCAGCGGCCGATCGCCACGGAATTGTCGGTCCACCCGTATCCGAATGAACGCAGCGCCTTCACCGATTTCTTCGGCAATCAGGTGCAGGAGATTTTCCTTCATCCGCCGCACTCGACTGTGGAGTTTCGAGTCCAGGGCCGCATTGAGCGCTTTGCGCCGCCCGCGCCCGGCGCGCCAACCAAGTACAGCGCCCTGGATTCCGAACTGGCGGACATTCGCGATCTCACGCCGGATTCGCCGCAGCACTTTCTCGGCGTAACGTCCTTTGTACGCCCCAGCCGCTATCTGAAAGACTTTTCCCTCGATCTTCTGCCGGAAAGTTCCGATTTGGTGACCATCGCCCGGACAATTGGCCAGGCCATCAGCACCCGCATGACGTTCGATTCCGGGGCGACCTCCGTCGACACGCCGCACGAGACTGCTTTCGAGCGCCGGCGGGGCGTCTGCCAGGACTTCACGCACATCATGATCGCCTGTCTGCGCAGCATAGGAATTCCAGCTGGGTACGTGAGCGGACTGTTGCGGACGCTGCCGCCGCCCGGAGGCCAGCGGCTTTCCGGCGCCGACCAGATGCACGCCTGGGTCCGCATCTGGTGCGGCAAGGATGCGGGCTGGTTTGAATATGATCCCACCAACGCCGTCGATGCGGGCGCAGATCATATCGTGATCGCGCGCGGGCGCGATTATTTCGACGTATCGCCCGTCAAGGGCATGCTGCGCTCCGCAGGGTCGCAGGCCAGCATCCAACAGATCGACGTGATCGAAGTCGAAACCGCCTGATCAGCGGGCTTTGCCGGCGGGCGCCTGAATGCTCTTCAGATACGCGATCAGCGCATCGCCCTGCTCCGGCGAAAATTCGAATTGCGGCATATCGGGGTGTCCGACCGCAATCCCCTCGGCCAACGCCTCCTGCAAATCGTCGAGTTCGTACTTTTGCCCGAGACGCCGGAACAAAGGCGCTTCCTTGCGCGGGCTTTGACCGGAAGTCCCGGTCGCATGACAGCCTGAGCAATGCGTTTCCGCTATATGCCTGCCTTCGGCGATCTGCGCGGCACCAACCGGCGCGGCGGCGGCCAGCGCGGAGCCGCCACCTGCCGCCATCCACAAAAGCGGCGCGGCGGCCGACAGAATTGCACCAAGCTTCATTCTCGCTCCGTATCCGCCACAGCGCGAACGCCCGCTGCAACTTAGCGCCGCGCCCTTACCGAAGCGAGCGCTTGAGACATTCCGCCGCATCAACGTGCAGCCGGAAATATACCGGTTCTGTAAATCAAATAAGAGCGCCAGGGCGCTATAGCGAAGGGCGCAAAAGCATCATGCGAAAGATCGAGCCCGCCGGTCAGGCTCCCGAAAGCGGGCATGATCACTATTCCCTCATTGATGGCGAAGCATTTTCCAGAGACGCGATACCCCCGCACATTCACCCGCGTCTTCGGATGGAAATGGCCAATGACCTGGGGCAGCGGCCCCGCTCCGGGCTCATGCCGGAACGCGACGCCGTCGATCATGACCTCCGCCGCGTAAGAGAGGCGCGGGTGCGCGGCCTCCGCCGGATCGTGATTGCCTTCGACGAACACGCAGCGCTCGACCGAGGCGGCGATATTCAATAGATGATGCTGCGCGCCAAAGGGAAGCCGCGCCCAACCCTCTTTGTCGTGAAAGCTGTCGCCTAGCAGAATTAGCGTTTTCGGATTGTACCGGCAGACTAGTTTGTCGAGGCGCACCAACGTGTCCAGCGTGTCATAGGGCGCCAGCGCCGAGCCGAACTGGGCGAAGAACGTCGCCTTCTCCAGGTGCAGATCGGACACCACGAGCGTCTGCTGTTCGGGCCAGAAAAGGCCCATGTCGGAATCCAGCACGAAGCGTCGGCCGGAAAACGCGACCTCAATGGACGAGGCCATTTTCGACCTCCTCGATGAGACGTTCAGCCTCTGCTTCCAGGCTCGCCTGCGCCAGCAGCGCCTCCAGCCCCGCGCCCGGCAGGCGCTCTGTCCGCACATCCAGAATGACCGGTAAGGACAGCGGCGTGGGCTTGGGCAGCGCGCGGAAATCCACCCTGTCGCGATATTTCAGCAGCATGTCCTTCAGGCGGTCCAGATCCAGCAATTCACGCTCGGCGTCGGCGCGCGTCAGGCGCAGCAGCACGTGATCGGGCTCGTACTTGCGCAGCACGTCATAAATCAGATCGGTGGAGAACGTCATCTGGCGGACGGTCTTGCGCCTGGCGTTGTTCTGTTGCTCGACCAGCCCCACGATCGTCGCCACACGCCGGAAGGAGCGCTTGAGCATCGGCGACTCCGCCAGCCATTCCTCCAATTCGTCCGCCAGAATGTCGATGGAGAGCAGGTCATGTAGCGCCGCCGCGTCGGTCTCCTCCACGCTGGTGATCGCCAGGCCGTAATCGGTGACGGTGAAGCTTAAAGGATGCAGGCCGCGCCGCTCCATCCGCCGGCTGATCAGCATACCCAGAGTCTGGTTCGCCTTCCGGCCCTCGAACGTATAGAAGACCGTCGAGAACAGTTTGGAGCGCGGAAAGCACTCGACGAGAAGCCGGTCCGGGCTCGGCAATTGCGAAAAGCGCGCCTGCAGTCCCAGCCATTGTTCGATCGGCTTCGGCAAGGCCTTGCGCAAATCCTTGTCGTTCAGCAGCGCCCGCACGCCGTCGGCCAAAAACGTCGACAGCGGCATCTGCCCGCCGGAATAGGAGGGTAATAGTGGTTCGGTCGCCGCGCTCGGCCGCGCCTCCAAAATCATGTCGTTGATGCGCTCGAAGGCCAGCACTTCGCCCGCGAAATAGAATGTGTCGCCCGTGCTCAGCGCCGAGCCGAACCCCTCCTCAAGCTCGCCCAGAATCACGCCGCCGCGCCCGCCGGTCAGCTTTTTCACTTTCAGTTTTCCGGCCTCGATAATGACGCCGATATTCTGGCGATGCCGCGCGATGATGGAATCGCTGATCGGCGCCCAGCGGCCGTCATGCAAGGGCGTCAGCCGGCGCCAGCGATCATAATTGCGCAGCGCGTAGCCGCCGTCGGCGGCGAAGCGAAACAGCGCCTGAAACTGCGCCCAATCCAGATGCCGGTATGACCAGGATTTCGAGATCGTCGCGTACACCTCTTCCGGCGCGATGGGCTTTGAACAGGCGCAATTCATGATGAACTGAATCACCACGTCCTGCGAGCCGGGCGCCGGCAGATCGCCGTCCAGCGCGCCATCGGCGATGGCCTGCATCGCCGCCTGACACTCCAGCACCTCGAAGCGATTGGCCGGCGCGAGGAAGGCCTTGCTCGGCGCATTCACCTTGTGATTGGAGCGGCCGATCCGCTGCAACAGACGGCTCACGCCCTTTGGCGCGCCGACCTGGATCACCACATCCACGTCGCCCCAGTCGATGCCGAGCTCCAGCGCCGATGTCGCGACCAGCGCGCGAAGGCCGCCTTCATTCATCAGCCCGATCGCCTTCTGGCGCACCTCCTGCGTCAGCGAGGCGTGATAGATGCCGATGGGCAGATGGGAATCGTTGGCGTTCCACAGATGCTGAAACATCATTTCCGCCTGGGCGCGCGTATTGACGAAAATGATCGCCGTCTTGTGCGCCGTGATCTGCTCAAGAATCTCCGGCACGGCGTATTCGGCCATGAACCCGCCATAGGGAATGGGCGCTTTCGTTTTCAGGATCGTCACCGCGGGCGGCTTGCCCGGCTGCGCGACCAACAGGCCGGCCGGCGCGTCCGCCGGACCCAGCCAGGCGCGAAAGACGTCCGGATCGGACACCGTCGCCGACAGGCCGACGCGCCGGAAGCCGGGCCGGTACGTTTCCAGCTGCGCCAGCGCCAGCGCCACCAGATCGCCGCGTTTGCTGGCGGCCACCTGATGGATTTCGTCCACGATCACGCATTGCAGCTGCCCGAACAGATCCGCCGCATCGTGATAGGACAAGAGCAGCATCAGGGATTCAGGCGTGGTCAGAAGGATTTGCGGCGGCTTCTCGCGCTGACGGCGGCGCTGCGCTGCGCCGGTGTCGCCGGTGCGCGCCTCGATGCTGATCTTCAGATCCAGCGCCTCGATCATGGCCAGCACATTGCGTTCGATGTCGTAGGAGAGCGCCTTTAATGGCGCGACATAGAGCGTGTGGATGCCGGTGGGCCGCGTGCGTTCGATATCAATCAGAACAGGAAGGAACCCCGACAAGGTTTTTCCGGTTCCCGTCGGCGCCGTCAAAAGCGTGGATTCGCCCCCGAAATAGCGGGTCGTCATATCCCGCTGATGAGGCAATATTGCCCATTGGCGTTCGGAGAACCATCTCTCGAAGTTCGCGGGAATGAAATCCGGGATTGTCACGTTGCGCTATTTAGCCTTTTAGGACGGAAATGCACCCCCGCCGCTGGATCGAGATCAGGCCCGCGGGCGTATACTGCGTCCCCGGCGATTTTTATATCGACCCCACCCGGCCTGTAGATAGGGCGGTGATCACGCACGGCCACGGCGATCACGCCCGCGCGGGCCATGGGGCGGTGCTGGCGACCCCGGAGACGCTCGCGATCATGCGCGCCCGCTATGGCGAAGACATGACCGCCCGCGAGACGCCGCTGGCCTATGGCGAGACTTTGTCGCTGAACGGGGTGCGGCTGAGCCTCCACCCGGCCGGGCACATTCTGGGCAGCGCCCAGGCGCGGCTGGAGCATCAGGGCGGCGCCATCGTGTTCTCCGGCGATTACAAGCGCCGTCCCGACCCCACCTGCGCCGTGTTCGAACCGGCCCCCTGCGATGTCTTCGTGACCGAGGCGACCTTCGCTTTGCCGGTGTTCACGCATCCGCCGATCGAGGACGAGATCGCCAAATTGCTCGCCTCCCTGAAGCAATTTCCCGAACGCTGCCATCTGGTCGGCGTCTATGCTTTGGGAAAATGCCAGCGTCTAATGATGGCGTTGCGGGCGGCCGGTTATGACGAAACCATCTATCTGCACGGAGCCATGGTGCGGCTCGTCGAATTGTATCAGGCGCAGGGAAAAAATCTGGGACCGTGGGAAATCGTGACGCCGCAGGTCGCGCCCACCCTCGCCGGCAAGATCGTACTCTGCCCGCCCGGTGCGCTGAACGATCGCTGGTCGCGCAAACTCCCCGACGCCCTGACCGCCGCCGCTTCGGGCTGGATGCGCATCCGCGCCCGCGCCAGGCAGAAAGGCGTCGAGCTTCCACTGGTGATTTCCGACCATGCCGACTGGAATGAACTCACGCAGACGCTGCAAGACGTCGGCGCGCCGGAAGTCTGGGTGACGCATGGACGCGACGACGCCCTCGTTCATGTCGCAACCCAGGCCGGCTTCGATGCCCGCGCGCTGCATCTCCTCGGCTATG
>CAYNCS010000135.1:0-8663 GCA_964395875.1 uncultured Caulobacteraceae bacterium
GAATTCGCGCATGTCGGTCCGCCTGAATTCGACATCGCCTTTTTCGCGATGATGGATCGCGTCATGGCGGAAGGCTATGCCGGGCTGCCGCGCCTGACCGGCTTCTGCAATGAAGCGCGCACCTATGAGGAATATGAGCGCGCCTCGGGCCTCACTTTCGGCCACCGCGATTATTTCCAGCGCATGGCGGTGACATACATGTCGCTCGCCAATACGCGCGTCTATCAGCGCCTGGCGCTGGAGGGCCGCATGGAGTGGGCGGATGTCGGTCGCAACCCGCCGCTGCGCTATCTGGCGAATATGTTCGGCCTCGACCCCGGAGCCCATTAGATCAAATGCTCACTGAATGACCGGCAGCAGCATGGTCAAACGGCGGATCAGATCGTTCTGGTGCGAACAATCCAGCTTGAGGAAAAGCTGTGAGATGTGGCTGCGCAGCGTCGAGTAACGGATGCGCATGAGATCCTGAATCTCGCGCGCGCTCCGGCCCATCGCCAGATGCACGCCGACAGTCGCTTCGGTGGCGGTGAGCGCATACAGCGCGCGCAGGCCATCCACAGCGCGCTCATCGATCACCGGATCGGCCACGATCAGCACCGTGGCTGCGGGAACGGCGCGGCCGAGCGTTGGTTCTGCCGCGCTGGAGCTGCAAACCAGGGCCGACGCGCCATTCGCCAGCGCAATCGCCGAACGATACGCGCCGTCGCGATCATGCGCCAGAGCGGCCGTGAGCGCTTCCTTCAGCCGTGCGCTCAGTGCGCGGTCGCACGCGCCCAGATGCCCATCCACGATCGCCAGACCGATCTCGCGCAGCATCATGCTCGCGCGCTCATTGGCGCTGGTGACGCAGCGCTCTAAATCCACCCGCACCATGCCAATGCCGACCCGGTTGAGCGCTTCGCCGTAGGCGTCCGACTCGGAGCGCGCCCCGGCGAGTTCGGCGCGCAGCCTGATGGCGCGCGCCAGATGCGGCAGAATCTGCGCGAACACCGCTTCCTCGCCGGCGCCGAAGGGTTCATCCCGCCCCGGTCGCAGCGCATGCAGCGAATATTCGGCATGATTGAAATCTGCTACCCGCGCGGACATGCCGCGCGCGACGTCATAACGCCGGATGAGTTCGACGAAACCGTCGCGCGGGCGCTGTTCGAGATAATCATTGCATGTAATCACCCGGCCCGGCCGTAGCGACAGGTGGATTTGCTGATCGGCCGAGCGCCTTTCCCATTCGGCGATGTGCGACGGCGCTGTGCGGACGCCCGCCGCGACGAAAAACGTCTGCTCCGGCTGGCGATCCGGCGACATTTGCAGCACCAAGGTCTGCGCGCCAACGGCGTCGCGCACTGCGCCGAGAGCGCGCCGCCATGGCGCATCGCTTGCGGCGACTTCGTCGTAGATCTGGCCGATCAGATCATCGGCCGCCCAGGACGCGGCGTTCATATATGCTCCTCCCGCGGCCTGGGCTTCTTCCGCGCCCGTCGGCCGTGAGATTCACAAATACCACTCTTGAACGTCTTTACCCATCAAAACTGCACCGAGACTTCGCCCGGTGACGCGATGTTGCGCCGCCGCATGCTGTTTCGCCGCCGTCAGGTCATTGAGGATACGGCCAAAGCGGTGCGTGTCGAATATCCCCGTGCCGCCCGCGCACTCAAACAATTGGCGCCCCGCCTCCAGGCAGTGATGCGCCACCGAGGACGACTGGTATTTGTAGCGCAGGCGTTCATTGAAGGGCGGGATCTCGCCATTCTTGGCGTAAGCTGCGAGGCGGGCGTAGTTGCGCTCGATCAATGACGTCTGAACGTCAATTGTCGATTCCGCAAATCCGACGGCCCATTGGGCGTCACCGTCATCCTTCGGCGCGCTCCCCGTAATGACGCTGAAGCGCGTTTTCGCGTAGTCAAGATACTCATCCAGCATCGCCTGCACGCCGCCGATGCAGCCATTGGTGATGGCGCGGATAAAGACCTGATGGAACGGCAGACGATAGAGCCATCCAGTGTTCACCTTGTTGCCAGGACTGTCGCAGCGGAATCCGTCGGATGAACGATGCACGCGGTGTTCTGGCACAAAGATGTCTTGGACCACGATGTCCTGACTGCCCGTCGCTTTCAGCCCCATCACCTTCCAGGCGTCGACGATCTGATAATCTGCGCGCGGGACGAGACAGGTCAGGAATTCACCGTCCAGCGTGCCGCCGAGGAAAATCCAGTCCACATGATCGCAGCCGCTGGAGAACTTCCAGCGCCCGGAAAAGCGATAGCCGCCGGGCACGGGCGTGGCGAAGCCTCCGGGCTGAAACGTGGAGGCGATGAGCACGCCGTTATCCTCGCCCCAGACATCCACCGCCGCCTGGTCTTCAAACAGCGCCATCTGAAAATTGTGGACACCCAGAATGCCGAACACCCAGCCGGCGGACATGTCTGCGCGCGCCAAGGCGATCTGCACCTGTCCGAACGTCCAAGGGTCGAGTTCGTATCCGCCCCAACGGCGCGGCTGCAGAATACGGAACAGGCCTGCGTCGCGCATAGCGGCGACGGCTTCGGGCGCAACTTTCCGGTTCCGCTCCGCCGCCTCGGCCGTCTCGCGGATCAGGGGTTGCAGCGCGATGGCGCGAGCGATCAATTCTTCGGGCGATGGACTGCGCTCGCCGCCCACGTCTGCGCTCATACCCGTTCCTCCTGCAACATTTTCGCGATGATGGCGCGCGCGCGAAATAGACCCTTGTCCGCGCTGAGCGCGACTTCCGGCCTCTGATCCGGGCGTAATTGCTCGTACAGGGCCTGTATTTTTCCCATCGCCTCGACGTCTTCCATCAACAGGTCGCGCGCATCCGCCTTCCAGTTCGGGTTCAGGAAAGGAAAGGTCTGCGCCACCGCGGTGAACTCGTAGCTGGAGGAACGCGTGCGTGGCGTGATGCCGACGACTAATTGATTGCGCTGCGGCGGCGCCGAGCCGTCCACGGGTTCGAAATCCACGCGTATCCCGCACAGATGCGGCGCGATGGCTTCTGCGACAATGGTGCGATGCGCATGCGTGCCGGTGAATCCGAACGTCTTCATGGTCAGCGGACTTTGGGGCTCGTTCGGCATGCGGCGCACGGCGCGCACGTAGCGTCCCTCATGCACCAGCTCCATTTCTTGCGCAGCGACACCGCCCTGATCGATCTGCCCCTTATGCAAAAACGTGATGTGCGTCGCGTCGAGCAGATTCTCGAACGGCAGAAGGTAATTCGCCGCGACGTCGAGCCGGTCTGCCGGCTCGCTGTACCAGCCGTGTGCGCCAAGACCGAACGCCGCATGGTCCGGCAAGAGGCTTTCATCGGCGCGCGCCGGGTCGCCCGCCCACATCCAGATCCAGCGCCAGCGCTCGGCGACCGGATAGCTATCCACGCGTAACCTGGGCGCGACAATTCCGCCCGACGGCACCAGCTTGCACGCGCCATCGGGCTTGAATTGGACGCCGTGATAGCCGCACTGAATCGCATCGCCGACCAGCACGCCCTCGGACAATGGATAGCCGCGATGCGGACAGCGGTCGTACAACGCAACCGGCGCGCCCGCTTCATCGCGATAGAGCACAATCGGCCGATCCAGCGCCCAGCGGCTTAACGGCGCGCGCGTCACCTCATCGGAATAGGCCACGACATACCACTGATTGAGCGGGTATTCGGCCGAGCATGGCTGCAATGAAGCGGCCTGTGCGCGCGGCGACTGATCAGCGTAACTCATACCTGCAGACTCTCCCACCACCGGCGCGAATTCCTCCTCAACCTTGGGGACGCTGCATGCCGGCCGCAGCGTTAATTTTCAAAGCGCCACGCACGTGCAGCATTTCCGCAAGCGCTTTCAGGCGCGGCGATGCGTGGCGCCTCTGATGCGGCGCCAAAGCACGAGATGCACCGTTGCTTGACACTAATTAGAACATGTTCCATTTTGATTTTCCACCAGGCTGCACAAAGAAAAATGCTGGTGACGTTTTAGGGGAGGACGACGCCATGAGAGAATCGACCCGCATCACGCTGTCGGCGGCTGTATCCGCCGTCGCACTGGTCGGCTCCGCCGTTCCGGCATTTGCGCAATCCGCGCCGGAAGTCAGACCGCAAGACATCATTGTGACCGCGCGAAAACGCGCAGAGTCGCTGCAAGATGCGCCGGTTGCGATTTCCGTCGTCAGTGCACAGAAGCTGAATGAGAACGCGCTAACTTCGCTGACCGACGTCGCCAGCATCGCGGGCGGCGGCGTGATGATCGCTCAAGCCGGCGTCACCACCACTTTGTCGATACGCGGCGTGAGCTCAGATTCCACCAATATCGGCTTCGACCAGACGGTCGGCATCGTTATCGACGGCGTGTTCTACGACAAGGCCCGCTGGGTGAACCAGGGCTTCATGGATATGTCCCAGGTGGAAATCCTGAAAGGCCCGCAAGCGCTCTATTTCGGCCGCAGCGCGGTCGCCGGCGCCATCAACATCACCACAGCCGGGCCAACGGACAAATTCGAAGCCGCCGCCACCGTCGGTTACGAGACGGAAGGCCGCGAAGTTTACACCGAAGGTTTTGTCTCCGGTCCGCTCTCGGATACGCTGGGCGGCCGCATCGCCTTCCGCCTGTCAGACTCCGAAGGCCCATGGAACAACAAAGCGCTCAGCATGCCGGATAAGCGCTTCGGGGCCACCAACGACAAGTCGGCGCGCGTTACGCTGGACTGGAAGCCGACCAACCGCTTTGAAGCAAATCTGAAACTGCAGGCAGGGCTCCTGAAGGATCAGGGTATGCAGCCCTATTCGCAGCTCTTCAAATGCCGCGGGCCAAGCGTCATAAATCCCTTCATTGAGACCGGCGTTCCCGGCCTGGTCGGGATCGAGCCCTTTCCAACGCAGGATGACTGCAAGCTCAACGAAAACGTCGACGTCAACAAGGCGCCGCCAGGCGTCGCGATCCGCGATCCCTACTCACGCCAGGAAAGCACGGCCGCTTCGCTGAAGATGGCGTACAAGGCCGACAATTATACGTTGACCTCGGTCACCGGCTGGAATCGCTATGAATGGGGCTACGCCACTGGCCTCATTTCGTCCGGCGGCTTGATCACAGCCTCTGAAGACGAAACAAACCGCACGTTCAGTCAGGAATTACGGATCGATACCGATTTCGACGGCCCTCTGAACGTGCTGTTCGGCGGCAATTTCCAGGATTCAAAATTCCATCACGCCAACGCCAACCAATTGTTCCTGCCGCCGCCCGATCCCGTCGACGGCCGCAATATCAGCCACAGTCACTACTCGGATCAGGATGGAACCAGCTGGTCTGTATTCGGGGAAGTCACCTACGACCTCACGCCGAAGCTGCAACTGGCCGCAGGCGTCCGTTATTCGGATGAGAAGAAGGATTCCCGCTTCGTCATCGACTACGTCAATCCTGGACAGTTCTTCTTCTTCCTGCCGCAAGGCACGGTGATCAGCGACAATTACAAGGACAACGCGACGTCGCCGCAATTCACCGTCACGTACAAGGCTACCCCGGACCTCACGGCGTACGCGTCTTATCGCACCGGCTTTCTGCCTGGCGGCTTCTCGCATGGCGGCACGCCGCAATTCGGCCTGACGCCGGCCGACTTCACCTTCAACAGCGAGAAGGCGAAAGGCTTCGAAGTCGGCCTGAAGAGCTACTTGTTCGATCGCAAGGTCGCGGCCAACCTGGCGGCCTATTATTATAAATACACTGATCTGCAGACGAGCATCTATCTGCCGGCGTCCGCCGCCTTCATCACAGGCAATGCGGGCGACGCGGAGACGACAGGCGTTGAAGCTGAAGTCAATTGGAGCGTGACGCCGGAATTCTCGATCAACGGCAATCTGAACTACAACAAGGGCGAATTCGATAAAGCGCGCGGCCCGTGCTATACAGCGCAATCGGCCGCCCAGGGCTGTGATCCGATAACCGCAGATCAAGACCTCTCTGGTAAACCGCTTCCGCGTGCGCCGGAATGGACCGCGCAACTGGGCGCCGATTATCGCAAGCCGATCCAAAACTTCGTGTTCAGCGCCGGCGCCAACGCGAATTATTCCGATGAGTATCAGCTGGAGCCCACCGCCAACCCTGATCTTGTTCAAGATTCCTTTGTGCGGGTAGATGCAAATATCGGGATCGAGACCGCCGATGGGCATTGGAAGGCCGCCTTTATCGGGCGCAACCTGACCAATGAGCCGATCGCCGTGTTCGGCGCTACGCGCGGGTTCACCTATGATTCACTCGCCGTGATCCAACGCCTGCGCGAAATGCGCTTCCAGCTGACCTATCGCTACTAGAAGCTTTCCCGGTTGAACCGACTTGAGGTCGATCGGACAAGAAAAGCTATCTTCAAGAGTGAAGAGCATCATTCAATCAATCTGCAGTCGATTGATCGCATGATGCTCTCAGTGGAGCACAAGACCTGATGCGCACGCACGAATTCGACGTCGTGGTCGTGGGCGGTGGGGCGGCGGGCCTATCGGCCGCCCTTGCCGCGCGGGACGCGGGCGCGTCAGTCGCCTTATTAGAAGCCTCACCCGTGTTTGGCGGGACGGCGGCTTGGTCCGGCGGCGCATTCTGGGCGCCGCTGAACCGCTACGAGATGGAGCAAGGCGCGGATGACAACCGCGAGAAGGTTTTAGCCTATATGCGCGAATGCGCCGAGGGACGCGGCGATGAGGTTCTGTTCAAAACCTATCTCGACGCCGCGCCCGGCCTCATCGATTTTCTGGAGCGCGTCAGCCCGATCAAAATCACCGCTGGCAGCATGCCCGACTATCAAGGCCACGTCGAAGGCGCGATCACCAAGCCGGGACAAAGCCGATCCGTCGCGCCGGACGCCTTCGATCTCAATATGCTCGGCGACAAGCGTCATCTGGCGCGCCGGTCGCCGCATGGCACGATGCCCTACAGCTTTCCTGAATTCGAGGAGATGGGCATCACCATCCATCCGGAGCAGCTGGACTGGGCGGATTATCAGAAACGTATCGACCGTGGCCTTGTCGGCTGGGGCGAGGCCCTGGCGGCCGGATTACTGGCTGGCTGCATCAATTGCGGCGTGGCGCTGTTTCCAAACACGCGTGGCCGTGCGCTGCTGAAGAACGGCCGCGTCGAAGGAATCCGCGCCGACGGGCCGGAGGGCCCCATGGAGTTTCACGCAAAGGCCGTGGTGCTGACCACCGGCGGCTTTGAATGGAACGCCCAGGAAATGGCGCAGCGCTTCCCCTGCCCAATCGAGCCCGCCACCGTGCCCACAAATGTGGGCGACGGCCTGACCATGGCGCGCGAAGCGGGCGCGGCGCTCGGGAATATGGATGTGCTCTGGGGTTGGCCCAGCATTATTCTCGACGGCGAGACCCAGGAAGACGGAAATCCGCTGGTGCGCACATCCTTGTTCGAGCGCCTGCTGCCGCACATGATCTGCGTCAACGGCAAGGGCGAGCGCTTCGCCGACGAGACCATTTCCTATCATCGCCTGTTGAAGGAGATGATCCGCAAGGACGACAAAGGCGACTTCCCGAACCTGCCTGCTTTCCACATCTTCGACAGGCAGTATCGCGAGCGTTATCCGTTCGGCCCCGTCATGCCTGGCGGCGAAGACCCAGCCTGGTTGAAGGGCTATCCGAGCCTCGCCGCGCTCGCCGAGGCGAACAACATCCCGGCCGGCGCGCTGGTGCGCACGGTGGGCGTTTACAATGTCTCGGTCGCGAAAGGCCGCGACGACGAATTCCATCGCGGCGGCGGCGGCTACGCCTATTTCTTTGGCGATCGCGACAACAAACCGACGCCGAACATGGGGACGATCGAGAAGCCCCCCTTCTACGCCGTGCCGATGCTCCCGGGCACGATCGGCACCTGCGGCGGCCCACGTTTCAATACTTCCGGACAGGTGCTGAGCGAAAGCGGCGCGCCGATCCCCGGCCTCTATGCCGCGGGCAACGTCACTGCCGCCTTCAGCGGGCCATCCTATTTCGGCCCCGGCGGCACGTTGGGGCCGGCGCTTATTTTTGGCTCAATTGCAGGGAAGGCTGCGGCGCAATCCTGAGCTGGATTCGCTGCGTCATTCGCGTTACGGAACCGCCCGGGGTCCTACGTCGTTTTGCGCGTGGGCTGGATGACCATCATGGCGGACGCGCGCACCAAGGAAACCCTCACCGGCCTACTGGACCAGATTGCGGACAAGCTCAAGACCGCTGAAAGCAATGGCGCCAAGTCGGTTACGATCGGCGAAATTCTGGATATGGCCGGGCGCCGCACCTACGGTCCGCTGCTTTTGATTATAGGGCTTCTGTCCATTTCCCCCGCATCATTAATTCCCGGCTCCACCTGGGCTTTCGCGGTCCTAACATTGCTGGTCGCCCTGCAAATGACCGTTGGACTTCAACACCCCTGGCTACCCGAGAAGGCGCTGAATGTGGCGCTTCCGGAACAGCCCTTGATCGAAGGCCTCGGCAAAGCACGTGGAATCACCAGACGCCTCGACAAGGTGATACGGC
The DNA here is from genome assembly GCA_964395875.1 of uncultured Caulobacteraceae bacterium. Taxonomy (GTDB): domain Bacteria; phylum Pseudomonadota; class Alphaproteobacteria; order Caulobacterales; family Aquidulcibacteraceae; genus JBEVJO01. The sequence goes on from CAYNCS010000135.1 coordinate 8,504, forward strand.
CCAGGTGGATGTTTCTTTCGCGAGCGCCGTGGATTTCCGTCTTTGCGCTGCTGGTCGTCGCGGCGTCCCTGATCACCTTTCCGCTTGGGTTCATCCCGTTCGCGCCCATTCTGCCGGGACTCGCGGTGATCTTCGTGGGATTGGGCCTGACCGCGCGCGA
>CAYNCS010000136.1:0-245 GCA_964395875.1 uncultured Caulobacteraceae bacterium
GCATGTATATCGGCGACACCGGCGAACGCGGGCTGCATCACCTCTTCGCCGAAGTGCTCGACAATTCGATGGACGAAGCGATCGCGGGCCACGCCGACCGCATCGAAATCACCTACGGCGCCGACGGCTTTCTCGACATTTCGGACAATGGACGCGGCATTCCGATCGACCCCCACCCGAAATTTCCGAAAAAGTCCGCGCTCGAGGTCATCGAAGGCCGACACCAGAACGATGTAGCCCAGATA
>CAYNCS010000136.1:255-8592 GCA_964395875.1 uncultured Caulobacteraceae bacterium
CCACGCTGCACGCGGGCGGCAAATTCACCGAGAAGAATTACACGACCTCCGGCGGTCTGCACGGCGTCGGCATTTCGGTGGTGAACGCACTGGCCGAGAGCCTCGTCGTCGAGGTGTTCCGCAACCGCCTCGCTTACGCGCAGTCCTACGCTTACGGAAAGCCGCTTGGGCCGCTGAAGCAGGTTGGGACCAGCCCGAACCGGCGCGGCACGAATGTTCGCTTCAAGCCCGATCCGAAAATCTTCGGCAAGGACGCGACCTTCAAGGCCGCCCGCCTGTACCAGATGGCGAAGGCGAAGGCGTATCTGCATCGCGGCGTGGAGATCCGCTGGCGCTGCGACCCATCGCATCTGCCCGCCAATAATTCGGTTCCGGCCGAAGCGGTGTTGCGCGCCGCCGACGGACTGAAGGACTTCCTGATCGACATGGTCGGGACGAAGAACCAGATCACCAGCGCCGTGTTCGCCGGCCGCGTGAAGCGCGGCGATGCGGAAGGCGCGGTGGAATGGGCGGTCACCTGGGTCGAGGATCCGGGCGATGACGAAAGCGAAAACGTCAAATCCTTCTGTAACGCCATTCCGACGCCAGACGGCGGCGCGCACGAAGCGGGCCTGAAAACGGCGCTCACCAAGGGCCTCAAGGCCTATGGCGAACTGAAGAACGATCGCCGCGCCGCTTTGATCGCCGCGGAAGACGTCGCCGGCACGGCGATGGGAGCAGTCTCCGTCTTCATTCGCGACCCGAAATTCCAGGGCCAGACCAAAGACCGTCTGATGTCGCCGGAAGCGGCGAAACTCGTCGAAAACGTCGTGCGCGACGCGTTCGATCACTGGCTGGCGGGCGCGCCCAAGGAAGCGGACCGGCTTCTGGACTGGGTCGTCACCCAGGCCGAAGAGCGGCTGCGGCGCCGAAAGGAACGCGACGTCGCGCGCCAGAGCGCGACGCGCCGCTTGCGCCTCCCCGGCAAGCTCGCCGATTGCGCGCGCGCCGGCTCCGACGGCACGGAACTTTTCATCGTGGAAGGCGACTCGGCGGGCGGCTCCGCCAAGCAGGCGCGCGACCGCGCCACGCAGGCCGTGCTGCCGCTGCGCGGTAAGATCCTGAACATCGCCTCCGCCACCGGCGACAAGGCGCGCAACAACCAGGAACTGTCCGATCTGGCGCTCGCTTTGGGCGTGGTGTCCGGCAAGGTGAAGCTGGAAGACATGCGCTATGAGCGCGTTGTCATCATGACCGACGCCGACGTCGACGGGGCGCACATCGCCGCCCTGCTGATCACATTCTTCTACCGCGCGATGCCGGAGCTGGTGAAAGCCGGCCGCCTCTATATGGCGATGCCGCCGCTCTACCGGATCACGCAGGGCGCCAAGACGGGCTATGCGAGCGACCAGGCGCACCTTGAGATGCAGCTGAAGACGACCTTCTCCGGCAAGGGCAAGGTGGAAGTCGGCCGGTTCAAAGGTCTTGGCGAAATGACCGCCGCGCAATTGAAAGAAACCACCATGAACCCCGCGACGCGCACCATCGCGCGCGTAGTCATGCCGGCGGACGACAGCGGCCTCGACGATCTGTTCGAAGCCCTGATGGGCAAGAAGCCGGAACTGCGCTTCAAGTTCATCCAGGAGAACGCGAAGCTCGCTGGCGATCTGGACCTCTAACCGTCAAGCTTTCACCTCGCCCTCGCGCAGGATCAAAGTCGTTTCCGGTTCGATGGTCGTCCAGGCTTCATCCTTGGTCAGCGGCCGCGTCGCGATAATCGTCACGACATCGCTGGACGTGGTCTCCGCGGAGAAGTCCACCTGCATGTCCTCATCCAGCAGCGAGGCTTTGCCGAACGGCGCACGGCGCGTCAGATAGCAAAGCCGCTTGCCGCAGCTCGCATAGAGAGAGCGGCCGTCCGTCAGCAACGCATTGAACACGCCCAGCCCGCGCATCTCCGCAAACAGCGTGCGAACCTCGCTATCAAGCGCGGCGGCGGAAGGATAATCATCCCATTTGGCGCTCAACCGGCCGAGGATAACGCAGAAGGCGTGTTCGCTGTCCGTCGTGCCGATGGGCGAGAAACGCCCGAGCGGCATCCGTTTCACGCCTTTCAGCTGGCCGTTATGGGCGAAGGTCCAGGCCCTGCCCCACAGCTCGCGGGTGAACGGGTGGGTGTTCTCCAGCGCCACCTTGCCGCGATTGGCCTTGCGGACGTGGGCGATGACGATCCGGCTCTTGATGGGGTAGTCCCGGACCAGGGCCGCGATCGGCGAACTGGCGCTGGGCGCCGGATCGTGGAAACTCCGGCAACCGCGTTTTTCGTAAAACGAAATGCCCCAGCCGTCGCGGTGCGGCCCGGTATTTCCGCCGCGCTGCGCCAGCCCGGCGAAGCTGAAGCGAATATCCGTCGGGATGTTCGCGCTCATCCCCAGCAATTCGCACATCAGCAGTCCCCGGCAGAATTAATCCCGGCGCCCTCGGCCGCTCGACGGCCGAAGGCGTCAAACAGCGGCTTGGATCGGCAAGCGATCCAAGCTGGCCTGCTTCCCGAAATGCCCGGGACGGAGTAAGGCAAGGGCATGATCTTGGTCATCGATAATTACGACAGCTTCACCTACAACCTTGTGCACTACCTGCAAGAGCTTGGTGAAGACGTTCTGGTCAAGCGCAACGACGCCCTGACGGCGGCCGAAGCCATCGCGCTGAACCCGGACGCCATCGTGCTGTCGCCCGGCCCCTGCACGCCCAACGAGGCGGGCATCTGCCTGGAATTGCTGGAAACGGCCCCTGAAAATTTGCCCATTCTGGGCGTCTGCCTGGGTCATCAATCCATGGGCCAGGCTTATGGCGGAAAGGTGATCCGAGCCAAGGCGATCATGCACGGCAAGGTCTGCAAGATCACGAACAATGGCGGCGGCCTGTTCGCCGGCCTGCCGCCCGAATTCATGGCGACCCGTTACCACAGTTTGGCCGTTGATCGGGACACGCTGCCGAAGGATCTGGTCGTCGACGCCGAAACTGACGACGGCGAAATCATGGCGATGCACCATGCCAGCCGCCCCAGCTACGGCCTGCAATTCCACCCCGAGAGCATCGCCTCCGAACATGGCCACGCTTTGCTCGCGAAGTTCCTGGAACTGGCGCGCCTGAGAAATCCGACGAAGACGCAAGCATGAGCGAGGCCCTGAAGCCCTATCTCGCCGCTCTGGCGAGCGGCGAAACGCTGCTGTCCGACGCAGCGGAGCGCGCATTCGAAATCATTATTTCGGGCGAAGCGAGTCAGGCGCAGATCGGCGCGTTTCTGGCGGCGCTGGCGGTGCGCGGCGCATCCAGCATCGAGATCGCCGCGGGTGCGCGCGCCATGCGCAAGGCGATGGTGCCGGTGCCCGCCAGCGGCCTCGTCATCGACGTGTGCGGCACGGGCGGCGACGGCGCGCACAGCCTCAACGTTTCCTCCGCGGTCGCGTTCGTGCTCGCGGGCGCCGGCGTGCGCGTGGCCAAGCACGGCAATCGCGCCATGTCGTCAAAATCCGGCGCGGCCGACGTTCTTGAAGCCCTGGGTGTAACGCTTAGCGCCTCGCCCGATCAGCTCGCGCGCGTATTGGAAAGCGCCAACGTGGCGTTCCTGTTCGCGCAAACTCATCATCCGGCGATGCGTCACGTCGCGGGCGCGCGCAAGGAGCTGGGCTTCCGCACCATCTTCAATGTGCTGGGCCCCCTGAGCAATCCCGCCGGCGCGCATCGGCAATTGGTCGGCGTTTACAGCGCAAAGCTCGTCGAACCTCTGGCGCAGGCGCTGCGCGATCTCGGCGCCGAACGGGCGATGGTCGTGCATGGCCGCGAGGGCCTGGACGAGATTTCCATCTCCGGCCCCACCCTCGTTGCGGATTTGCACGGCGGCGACATCCGCACCTTCGAGATCGCGCCCGAAGACGCGGGTCTCATGCGGGCCCCGGCCGAAGCGATCAAGGGCGGCGACGCCGCCTTCAACGCCAGGGCGCTGCGCGCTTTGCTGGAAGGCGTTGACGATCCCTATCGCGACGTCGTCGTGCTCAACGCCGCCGCGGCATTCGTGGTGGCGGGAAAAGCGGAGACGCTGCGCGACGGCGCCAGGCTCGCCGATGAATCCCTGCGCTCCGGCAATGCGCTCGCCGCCCTCGAGGCGCTGATCCTCGCCACTAAGGCGCCCGCATGAGCGACGTTCTGGAAAAAATTCTCAGCTACAAGCGCGAGGAAGTCGCGTCGCGCAAGGCTGCGATCCCTCTGATCGAAATGCAGGCGCGGGCAGCCGAAGCCTCGCCGCCGCGCGGCTTCCTCAACGCGCTCAAAGTCCGCTCCGCTACAGACGGAATCGCGCTGATCGCCGAAGTCAAGAAAGCCAGCCCATCCCGCGGCCTTATCCGTCCGGATTTCGATCCGCCGTCCATCGCCGCGGCCTACGAAGAAGGCGGCGCCGCATGTCTTTCGGTGCTGACCGATACGCCAAGCTTTCAGGGCGCCGATGCGTATCTTGTCGCCGCCCGCGCAGCCTGCCGGCTGCCCTGTTTGCGAAAGGACTTCACCATCGATCCGTATCAGGTCGCCGAAGCGCGCGCGCTGGGAGCGGACGCCATCCTGATCATCCTAGCGGCAACAAATGATAATCTGACTGCGGAACTTCTCGGCGCCGCGTCCGCACATGGCATGGACGCGCTGGTGGAGGTCCACGATTCCGAAGAAATGCAGCGCGCCATTGCGCTCGGCGCCGTGCTGATCGGCATCAATAACCGCTCCTTGCGGACCTTCGAAACGAAGCTGGAGACGACGGAAGCGCTGGCGGGTATGACGCCGCCGGATCGTCTCCTGGTCTCTGAAAGCGGCCTGTTCACGCCGCAGGACGTCGCCCGCGTTCGCGCTTGCGGGGCAAAAGCCATCCTGGTGGGTGAAAGCCTCATGCGCCAGGCTGACATCGCAGCGGCGACGCGCGCGCTGCTTGCGCCAAATGGATGACGCACTAGACGGAACGTTGTTCACGCATACATAGTTGGGGCTGACGTGCGTCCGCAGCGATTGGTGGCGTGTGCGATATGTCGATTGAACCCCAGACCAAGGGATTGCCCGGCTCTTTCAAGCTTTTGCTCAAGGCTGCCTCGCGCCTGCGAAACGGCTCGTTGCAGGTGGAGCTTCCCTCCGGCGAAAAGCTCACTTTCGGCGGCGCCAATCCCGGCCCCCACGGAATCATGGTGGTCAGGGATTATCGGTTCGCGCGCCGCGTCCTGATGCAAGGCGACATTGGCCTCGCCGAAACCTATTTCAAAGGCCAATGGGACACGCCGAACCTCACGGCGGTTCTGGGGGTCTTCACCGCGAACATCGAGGATCTCGCCGAAGCGTTCACGGGCAAGTTCTCCGCCATCGTCGTGAACATGCTGCGCCACGCGATGCACCGAAACTCCAAAAAGGGATCGCGCCGGAACATTCTGGCGCATTACGATCTGGGCAATGATTTTTATCAGCGGTGGCTCGACGGCTCGATGACGTACTCGTCCGCGCGCTTCGATGAAGAGGCCCAGTCGCTGGAAGCGGCGCAGGCGCGCAAATACCAGACTCTGGCCGAAAGCCTCGCCTTGAAACCCGGGCAGCATGTCTTGGAAATCGGTTGCGGCTGGGGCGGCTTCGCCGAATACGCCGCGCGCACGTACGGCGTGAAAGTGACCGGCGTCACGATTTCCGACGCGCAATTCGCCTTCGCCACCGAACGCATGAAGAAAGCCGGCCTCTCCGATCAGGTCGAAATTCTGTTGCGGGATTATCGCGACATCGAGGGACAGTTCGACGCCGTAGCTTCGATCGAAATGTTCGAAGCGGTCGGCGAACGCTATTGGTCGACCTATTTCTCGAAAATCGCGCAGGTGCTGAAGCCCGGCGGGCGCGCCAATCTCCAGATCATTACGATCCGCGACGAATTGTTCGACTCTTATCGCCGCCGCGCCGATTTCATCCAGCGTTACATCTTCCCAGGCGGCATGCTGCCCAGCGTGAAGCGCCTGAAGGAAGAAGCGGCGCACGCCGGTCTTTTGTGGCAGGGCGCGACCGAGTTCGGTCAGTCCTACGCCCGCACGCTAGCGGAGTGGGCGCAGCGTTTCTCCGAGCAATGGAACGAGATTCGGAAGATGGGTTTCGACGAGCGCTTTCGCCGCCTGTGGAATTTCTATCTGTCCTATTGCGAAGCGGGCTTCAAATCCGGCCGCATCGACGTCGGCCAGTTCGCGCTGAGCAAAGCCGCGTAAAGCCCGCGCTTCAGGACTTCCTGTTCCAGCCGGTCTGTACACGCACCAAAGGAAGGTAAGCTTCCTTCGGCAGCGCGTAGATGAGCTTCAGCATACAGGTGAACCTGCGCGGGAACGTGATTTCGAACCGGCCACGCTGAAGGCCGCGGACGATCCGCTGCGCCGCAAGCTCCGGCGACACCATGAAGGGCTTGGGGAACGGCGTTTCGCTTTGAGCGGGTGTGTCGACGAAACCCGGCGTCGACACCGATGCGCCGACGCCGTAGCGATCCAGCTCGATGCGCAAACACTCGGCCATGTTGATCAGAGCGGCTTTTGATGCGCCATAGGCGGATGCGGTCGGCATGCCCCCGAACCCAGTGGCGGACGACACCAGATGGATATGCCCCTGCTTGCGCGCGACCATGGACGGCGCAACGATCGACCACGCATGGGCGGCGCCCATCAGATTGACGTCCCAGGTCTTGCGGAACGCGGAAATGTCCGGGTCTTCCGCCGAGACCGGCAGATAAACTCCAGCGCACGCAACCACCAGACCGATAGGGCCGAAAGCAGCTTCCACGTCCGCCGCTGCGTTCCGCATCTGCGCTTCGTCGGACACGTCGGCCGGCGCCGCTGTGATGGATCCGGGCGCTTCGGCGGCGAGCGCTTCAAGATCTTCGACGCGGCGCGCCGTAGCGCCGACCCGCCAACCCCGCCGCACCAATTCAAGGACGATCGCGCGCCCGATCCCGGAGGACGCTCCCGTGACCCAAGCGGCGCCGTGGCTTGGGCTGGCGGGAAGTCGGGACATGGGTCACCTCACACGCGTCTGATCTCGATGTTCTTCCCGAGAGTCTTGAAGGTCGCCTTCAACCAGCGGCCTTTCGCATCACTCCAAGAATCCACCACCAGAGCGGATTTGTATCGAACCTTCACCGCGTCAACCCGGCGCCCGCCCAAATCGATCTTTTCCTTGCCAAGAACGATGGTCTGCAGCGGCGCAACGGAGCCGTTATCGGCGACGATGGCCTTGCTGGATTTCATCGCCACCATGTTCCAGGGGCTGACCGGCACGGCCGAACGCTCATTGCGGGTGCGTTTGCCGTCCTGGGTGATGACGAGTTTGTCGCCGGCGCGCGCCACGTCGATGCGGGTCTTCTGACCGGTTCTGTCAATCTTGCAGGACATTCGGTCGAGGCGGTTCGCCTTCCAGGTCTCCGCGCAAGCGCTGCGATAATGAAAGATGGTGATCGGGCCGACCCTGTAGACGAGGTTAAGGTCCGACTTCACAAAGGTGGCGTCGCCCTGCCGGGCCAGACTGACCATGTGCGTGCCAAGCTGCTTGCCGTTCTGCAGCACCTTGAATTTCAGGGTCTCGGCCTGCGCCGACTGGCCGCTCAGCGCCGCCGCCGCGAGCGCGGCGCCAGCCACAGCCAGCCGCTTCAGCCCCGCATGCAGCCAGTTAAGATTGAATCGCTTGGTCCTCATGGTCGTTAACTGGCGGACTCTCCATGAACGGGGTCTGACCGTTCTGTGAAAAATCCAGCCGCCAATGTGGTGATTTAGAGACGCTCATCCGATCTTACACTGGCGGGAGGGCCCGGCGATCCGCTAGGTTTCCGCGCATTGAGAGAAATGGGCATGAGCGGTTCGAAGCGAAAATTTGGCGATGTGCTGGCGGCGATTGGCGGCACCCCGCTTATTCGCCTTAAGGGCGCGTCCGACCTGACCGGATGCGACATCTACGGGAAAGCGGAGTTTCTTAATCCCGGCCAGTCCGTGAAAGACCGCGCCGCATTGTGGATCATTCGTGACGCCGAACGCCGCGGCGCGCTGCGCCCCGGCGGCACGATCGTCGAAGGCACCGCCGGCAATACCGGCATCGGCCTTGCGATGGTCGGCAATGCGCTGGGCTACAAGACCGTGATCGTGCTGCCGCGCACCCAGTCCCAGGAAAAGAAGGACGCCATCCGATCCCTCGGGGCCAGGCTCGTCGAGGTGGACGCCGTCCCCTATTCCAATCCGATGCATTATGCGCGCTATTCCGGCCGCCTCGCCGAAGAACTCGCGGCGAGCGAACCCAATGGCGCGATCTGGGCCAACC
>CAYNCS010000137.1:0-8562 GCA_964395875.1 uncultured Caulobacteraceae bacterium
ATCTTCGCCGCGGCCTTCGTGAGCTTTTCGGCGCGCATGAGAGCAGGGGCGGCGACAGGAACCGCATCGAGAACACTATCGCTCTTGGCGGTCTTCGCCTTGCGTTCGGCCTCCTTGATCGCTTCCCAATTTGCGGGCTGGTCGCTGGCGTTGTGACGCGGTTGATCGCCGAAGACGTGAGGATGGCGGCGGGTCATTTTCTCGACCAGACCGCTGACGACCTCTTCGAGCGTGAAGTGACCGGCTTCCTCGGCGATACGGCTGTGGAAAACTACCTGAAAGAGAAGGTCGCCGAGTTCCTCCTTCAGGTGCGCGACGTCCTTGCGGCCTATGGCGTCTGCGACTTCGTAGGCTTCCTCGATGGTGTATGGCGCGATCGTTTCGTAGGTCTGGGCGACGTCCCATGGGCAGCCAGAAACCGGATCGCGCAGCCGGCGCATCAGCTCGACAAGCGCCAGAAAGCTTTGGGTCAGGCCAGCGTTTTCAGTCTGATCCATGAACGGCCTCAATCTGCGTTACGGCGTCAATTGCCGTGTGGAGGTGAGCAAATGCGCCCAAATACGAATGTCGCATAATATGTATTATGGGAAGAACGTAAGCATCCAGCCCAATTAATACGGCGCTTCGAAGCTCAGACCGTCAAAAGCAGGTTCAACGCTTGCCGGCAGCTCTGATTTCAAGCGCTCGTAATCCAGATCTATATGCAGATTCGTCAGATACGCGGCTTCAGGCCCAATTCTGGCGATCCACTCCAGCGCCTTCTCGACATGCAGATGCGACGGATGCGGCGTGTAGCGCAGCGCGTCCAGCACCCAGGTGTGAACCCCTCTCAATTGCGCGAAGCTTTCCTCAGGCATGTCGGAGACGTCATTGCTGTAGGCGAAACCGCCGAAGCGAAAGCCGAGCGAATGTGTCCAGCCGTGACGCTGATAGATCGGTACCGCCGTCACCGCCCCACCCGGCCCCTCTACCGTCAGGGGCTCCCCTGGGGCCGGCAAGCGGCGCTCTTCAAGGATCGGCGGGTACGGCGAGCCCTCAGGGGCCGAGAAGCAGTAGCCGAAGCGCTTGTTGAGATGGGCGCTCGTGTTCTCATCCATATAGACCGGCACGCGGGCTTGAATGCGAAACGCTACGGCGCGGAGGTCGTCCAGGCCGTGCGTCTGGTCCGCGTGGTCGTGCGTCATCAAGACTGCGTCCAGTTCTCCCACGCCCGTCGCCAGCAATTGCTCGCGCATGTCCGGTGACGTGTCGATCAGCACGCGCGTCGGACGCGGCCCGCCGCCAAAACGCTCGATCAGGATCGAGCAGCGCAAGCGCCGGTTCTTCCGGTTCCGCGGGTCGCAGGCGCCCCAATCGTTGCCGATGCGCGGCACGCCGCCCGACGACCCGGATCCCAATATGGTCACTCTCAGGGACATCACTCGACCTTCGCGTTCGCGCGTTGGAACAGCCGGAAAAAGTTGTCCGTCGTTTGATGCGCCGCGGCGTCGAAGGACAGCCCTCGGAGCTCCGCGAGGAAAGCCAGAACCTCCTTCACGTAAGCCGGCTCGTTGCGCCGCCCTCGATATGGGATCGGCGACAAGTATGGGCAATCCGTCTCCACGATGAGCCGGTCCAGCGGCAATTCGAGCGCGACGGCGCGCACGCTTTCGGCGGCCTTGAAGGTCAGAATGCCGGACATCGAGAAATACGCGCCCAGGGCCAGCGCCCGCCGCGCCAGCTCCGGGCCGGACGTGTAGCAGTGCAGCAGAATCGGAAATGCGCCCTTGGCGAATTCCTCTTCCAGCACGTCGCCCATGATGTCGTCGGCGTCGCGGGTATGGATGATGATGGGCAGACCGGTTTCGCGCGACGCCGCGACATGCGCGCGGAAGACCGGCAGCTGGGCCTCAAGCGGGCTGTATTCGTAATAGCGGTCCAGCCCGCATTCGCCGACGCCGAGGACCTTGGGCTCGGCCAGCGCCAGATCGATCAAAGTCTGCGGCGTCAGGTCCGCATAGTCCTTCGCGTAATGCGGATGTACGCCGACGGAACACCAGATGTCCCGGTGCGCCTGAGCGATCGCCTGCACGCGCGGGAAGTTTTCCAGTTTGTCGCAAATGGTCAGCATCGCCCCGACGCCGGCGTCGCGGGCGCGCGTTAGCGTCGCCTCCAGATCGTCGGCATATTGCTCGTGATGCAGATTGACGTGGCTATCGATGAACACGGCCGTCAACTCGCCGTGGGAAGTTTGGAGAGCCGGCTGAACAGCTCGACGGCGGTGTGCGCCCGGTCGAAATTCAAATCGTCCGACGCTTCCTGTAATTCGGTGATGCTGGCGAAGGTGGACGACATCGTCTTTGGCGCCCAGGCGGCTGCGGCTTTGCGCATCGCATCCAGTTCGCCGTCAAGCACCTCTTGCGCCTCCAGGCCGATGCGCAGGCGCGCGGCGCGCCCGAGCCAGTCGCGCGCGAAATCGAACAAAAGATCAAGCGTGCTCAGTTCGCCTTGCACCGGCTTGGCCGCGGCTGCGTCGATCAAACCCTGCGCGACCAGGTTGCTCCGCGGCGCGCCGACCAGCTGCATGTAGTTCGAGAAAGTCTTGTACAACGCCGGCCCGGAGCCGCGCGCGTAAGTGAGCGCGAGGCCAGGCGCAAACCGCGCCAGTCGCGATGCGATCTGAACATCTTCGTCGGCGAAACCTTTCGCCGCGAGCCAGCCGCTCACCTGATCCGGCGCTGGCGTTCGCAAGGATAAGCGCCGGCAGCGGGAAATGATGGTGCGCGGTATGGCGCCGGGCGCATGACAGATCAGGAACAACACGCTGCCCGGCGGCGGCTCCTCGATAGTTTTCAGCAACGCGTTCGCGGCGTTGCGATTGAGTTCATCGGCGGAATCGATGATCGCCACGCGCCGCCCGCCGGAGCCCGAACTGAGGCTGAAGAACGCCGTCAACGCCCGCGCTTCATCCACGCTGATTTCCGTGCGCAGTTTTCCGGATTTCTCATCGACGCTGCGCGACAGCACGCGCATGTCCGGATGCGCTTCCTGGGCGATCTGCCGGGCCACATGATCGTCCGGGCGCGTCGCCAGCGGGCGCTCGCCGGGTAAGCGCCGGGCGCCCAACAGAATGCGCGCCGCGCGATACGCCAGGGTCGCCTTGCCCACGCCTTTGGGGCCCGTGATCAGCCAAGCATGATGGACCTTGCCGAAACTCAGCGCGGCGGCGAGATCGGACTCCGCCTCTTCGTGACCGATGAGGTCGAAGGTGCTCGCCGGCGAAAGCGGCTCCGCCAGATCGGCGACCGCCGCGCTCATTGCGCCGCCGCCGGATCGAGGTTGAAGCGTTGCGCGATAATGTCGAAGGCGGCTTTGGCGATGCTCTCCGGCGGCGCCGACGCGTCGATGATCTGGCAGCGGTTTGGATGCGCCTTGGCGATGTCATGAAACGCTGCACGCAACGCTGTGTGAAATTCCGGCGGCGAGCTGTCGTAGCGGGTCAGATGCTCGCCGCGTTGTTCCGCGCGCGCTCTGGCGGTCGCGGGATCAAGATCGAGCATGAACGTGAGGTCGGGATGATCCGCACCGATCACTTTCGCCGCCAGGGCCGACAGGAAGCTCTGATCCACGCCGCCCAGAACGCCCTGATAGGCGATAGTGGAATCGTTGAAACGGTCGCAGATCACCCATGCGCCGCGCTTCAGCGCCGGGCGGATGGTTTCATCCAGATGCGCTGCGCGGGCGGCGAAGAGCAGCAAGGTTTCCGGCATCGGCGCCCAGTGTGGCGCGCCAGGGCCATAGAGGGTTTCGCGGAGGAGCTCGGCGGCCGGGGAGCCGCCTGGCTCGCGGGTCAGCACGACCTCGATCCCCAGCGTTTCGAGCTGCGTTTGCAGGCGTTTGGCCAGAGTGGTTTTCCCCACCCCTTCCCCGCCTTCCAACGTGATGAACCGGCCGCGTGCAGACATTGCACCGACCGGTTTAGGGGCTGCGCGAGGGTTTCGCCACCCTCAAAAGGGTATGAGGGGGCCGTTGACGGCCTCCCCCACCCTCCTCCGAACTCAAAACTTTAATTGAGCGTTACCGTGCGGGGCTGCGCCACGCCCAGGCGCATTGCTTCGCTTTTGGCCAGGGCCACGGCCGCTTCGTCCGGCAGCGGGCCAACCAGCACCCGGTACAAGGTCGCGCCGCCCTGCTCCACCGCAGCCACCCGGGCCGCGCCGCTTACCTTGGACGCCATCTTGTCGGCGTTCGCGGCCGACGAGAACGCGCCCACTTGCAGGTAACGTCCAGCCTTGGCGGCGGCTTTCGGCGCAGCGGGCTTCGCCGCGGCCGCCGGCTTCACCGGCGGCAAGGTCGCCGCGGCGACGACCGGCGCTGTGCGGTATGGGGCTGGCGCGCTGTAAGAAACCGGCGCGCTATAGGAAATGTTTTGCAGGCCGTATTGCGGCGCTGAATTCTGCGCCGTCAGCGGGCCGTCCACCGGATCGGCTGGGCCGACATATTTCACGCGGACCTTCGCACTGCCTTTGCCGTAATAGCCGAGCTGCTTGGCCGCGCGCGGCGACAGATCGATCAAACGGCCCTTCACGAACGGCCCACGATCGTTCACGCGGACTTTCAGCGTCTTGCCGTTTTCCAGATTGGTGACTTCGACGATCGACGGCAGCGGCAACGTCGGGTGCGCGGCGGTAATCGCCTCCATATCGTAGGTTTCGCCGTTCGACGTGGTCTTGCCGTGGAACTCGGCGCCGTACCAGGAGGCGACGCCCGTTTCATTGTAATCGGGTTCGTTCGCCGGCACGTACCAGATGCCGTTCTGCTTGTAGGGCGCGCCGATCTTCACGAAATCCTTTGGGTCGAGCCGCACGGGGCGCGCGCTTTGCGGCGTGCTTTTGGGCGCGGCGGGCGCATAGGCCATCCGGGATTCGGGATAGGATTCGCGCGGCGCGTTCAAATCGTCGCGCGCTTCGCGGCGCGGCGCCAGAGCGGCGGCGCGGCCCTGGGTGTTGATGATCGTGGGATCGTAATACGCGACCTCGGCGACGCCGCCACGGGCGCCGGCCTGCGCCATCTGCGGCGCGATCACGGCCGCCAGAACCATCGCGGCGGGCAAAATAACGGTGCGCGCGGCGCGGACGCCGCCAAAACCCCAAACCATGAAATTCTTCCCTTATCGCTCCAGCCGTTTTGGCCGGAGGTGCACGGGTATCCCCGCGTCATGGGAAGGTTATGCCCGGACAGGCTCCAAGATTTGGTGCAGCGATAGACGGCAATTCCGCCAGTTCATTAACTTTGAAGTGCGCGGACCCCTGCCTCGCCTGGGGCCCAAACACGAGGAAAACCAAGGGTTTTTCGGGGATGGATGGCCGCTCGAGTGGTTTATAGCCAGAGTCTTTCGGCAGATTTTCTTGAGTTTTTTGCGCCAATTATGGTTGGCGGATGGGGTGGGATTCGAACCCACGGTAGAGTTTCCCCTACGCCAGTTTTCAAGACTGGAGCCTTCAACCGCTCGGCCACCCATCCAGCGCAAGGCGGCGCTTATACGTATGCAGATCGGCGCCGTCTACGCGATGTCCAAGGACGTTGCGCGCTTTCCGCCGGCCATGCACGCTGACGGCGAATCAAGGTCGCGGACGTGTGGCGGAGTGGTGAGTGTTCAAGGCTTCTGCGACTTCCCCCCGCGTTTTGGTGGTTTCACAACGCACGGCGTCAGCCGCGGCGTGGGCCCAGACGTTGCGCGAAGTCGGATGCGCCGCCGAGCCGTGCGTTCCGGGCGATGCGCCAACGGCCGCTTATACCGCCGACGCCGCGCTGCTCCTGACGGATGCGCTCGACGTCCAATTAATCAAAAAGTTGCGCAGAGCCGCCGAAGAGCGGGCGTTCCCTATTCTCTGCTCGAGCAACAGCGTCGGTCCGGCGCTGGATATGGTTGATGATCGCCTGCCCGAACAATTGCTGGCGAACGTGGCCGCGCCGCGACTACGCGCTGCATTTCGCGCGGCCCTGATCGAAGAGGAAATTCACACGCGCGGGGATCTGTTCGGGGTTCGCTCCTCCCCTAGCGACATGCCGAAGCAAGGCAACGCGCCGCGCCGCGTCCTATTCGTCGGCCGGCCCAACGCCGCTTATCTCGCGATAGAGGACGCCCTGAAGAATGTCGGGATTGCGACGGAATCCACGCCCTTCACCGGGACGGCGCTCGATTACGCCCGGTCCAACGAGGTGGATCTGATTCTGGCGGACGGTACGGAGACGTCCGATGAAGCGCTGCAATTCTGTTTGGGCATGCGCGCGGACGCTGCCCTGAACCTGTCCCCCGGCGTGTTGCTGGCGCCGGCGGATTTCGATCGCGTGTCTTATGCCATGACGCGCGGCGTGACCGAGATCATCAGTTCGGCGAGCACCCCGAGGGACATCGCCAAACGGATTGAACGCATCGTCGATCGAAAGCGGCGTCAGGACTCAATGCGGGCATTCTACCGGCGGCAGCTGACTGGCATGCCCTGCGACGCTGAAACAGGACTGTTTGATTCCAACGTTCTTGCAAAACGTCTGCACCGGCACGTGGTCGTCGCGGAGACGAGCGGCCGGCCGCTCTCTGCCGCCATCCTGCGCTTGCAAGGCGCGGTCGCGGGCGACGTCAATGCAGAAATCGCCGCACGCAGGACCGCCGCCACTCTGGGCCGCATCTTGCGCTTTGAGGACACTGCCGGGTCGCTGGACTGGCGCACGTTCGCGGTGTTGCTGCCCGCCGCCACAGAAGACAACGCAAAAGCCGCAACGCGACGCTTCAAGACGGCGTTGGATGCGGCGGTGCTGGCGCCCGACCGCATCACTTTCGGGGAACTGGACATCGTCGGCAGCGCCACCCAGTTCCAGGCCGGAGAAACCGGCGGGACATTCCTGCTGCGCGCCGCTGCGCGAGAGGCCTTTATCTAGCCCTCAGGCGGCCGCCTGCAGCGCCGCACGCGTCAGGCGCTCCAATGCGCCCTTCACGCCACGCAGCCGGGCGACCGGCGTTTCCCAGTCGCCCATGGCGACGAGCTTCTGGTCGGGGCGCAATTTGAAGTCCTTGGGGTGCGATTGAACCAGGCCCACGATGCGCCGTGGATCAACCTTGCCGCCGTCGCGGAACGTGATGACGGCGCCTTTCGGGCCCGCATCCAGCTTCCCGATTCCCAGTTTGCGGCACAGAATTTTCACGCCGGCAATGGCGATCAGGTGTTCCGCTTCCTCCGGCAGTGAGCCGAAGCGATCCACGAGTTCGGCCGCGAACGCGTCGAGCTCGGCGTCGGATTCAAGTTCGCCGAGGCGGCGGTACAGCGACAGACGCACCGTCAGATCGGGCACATAGGATTCGGGGATAAGCACCGAAGCGCCGACCGCGATCTGCGGCGACCAGGAGCGGTCCGCGATCGTCTCGTCGCCCTTCAGCGAGGCGACGGCCTCCTCGAGCATGCTCTGATACAGCTCGACGCCGACTTCGCGGATGTGGCCGGATTGTTCCTCGCCCAGAAGGTTGCCGCCGCCGCGCAGATCGAGGTCGTGGCTGGCCAGCGTGAACCCAGCGCCGAGACCGTCGAGCGATTGCAGGATTTTCAACCGGCGTTCGGCGGCCGGCGTGATGTTGTGGTCCGACGGCGTCAACAAATAGGCGTAGGCGCGGATCTTGGAGCGCCCCACCCGGCCCCGCAATTGGTAGAGCTGCGCGAGGCCGAACATGTCCGCCCGGTTGACGATCAAGGTGTTGGCGCGCGGGATGTCCAGGCCGGATTCCACAATCGTGGTCGAGAGCAGGACATCGTATTTTCCCTCATAGAAGGCCGAAACGATGTCTTCCAGATCGCGCGCCCCCATCTGGCCGTGCGCCGTGACGTAGCGGATTTCCGGCACGTATTCGGCGAGATACTTCTCCAGGTCCGCCAGATCGGCGACGCGCGGCGTCACGAAGAAGCTCTGGCCGCCGCGATGCTTTTCGCGCAGCAGCGCCTCACGTACGCCGACGGGGTCGAACGCGGCGACGTAAGTGCGCACCGCCAGACGATCGACGGGCGGCGTGGCGATGATCGACATTTCGCGGATGCCGGACATTGCCTGCTGCAAAGTGCGCGGGATCGGCGTGGCGCTCAGCGTCAGAACGTGCACGTCGGAGCGCAGCTCCTTCAGGCGCTCCTTGTGCTTGACGCCGAAATGCTGCTCCTCGTCGATGATCATCAGCCCGAGGTCACGGAACTTGATCGAACCCGCCAGCAGCGCATGAGTGCCAACGACGATGTCGATGTCTCCGGAGGCGAGACCCGCCTTCACCTGGTCGAGCTCCTTCTTGGCCACCATGCGCGAGGCCTGCGCGATGTTGACCGGCAGACCCTTGAAGCGCTGCTGAAAGGTGGAGAAATGCTGGCGCGACAACAGCGTTGTCGGCACCACCACGGCCACCTGCTTGCCGTTCATCGCCGCGATGAAGGCGGAGCGCAGCGCCACTTCCGTCTTGCCGAAGCCGACGTCGCCGCAGACCAGGCGGTCCATCGGACGGCCCTTCTGAAAATCCTCGATGACGGCGTCGATGGCGGTGAGCTGGTCTTC
>CAYNCS010000138.1:0-8413 GCA_964395875.1 uncultured Caulobacteraceae bacterium
GTTCGAGATAGGCGTTGAGGCTGTCGAACTGCGCCATCGCGTTGATGAGTTCCTTCAGGTTCTCAAGGCGCGTTGCCGCCTGCGGGCTTTTGTCCGCGCGCAGCATGTCGGTGTAGCCGCTTTCGTCCAGCACCTGCTCGGCGAGGTCGGTGTGTTTGATCACCGTGCTCTGGTGGCGCCAGCGCTCCAGGTCGTTGAGGAACGCGTTCAGCCCCGTGCGGGCCTGACCGCGGATTTCATCCGTGCCGCCCAGCATGCGCGCCGTCCGCACCAGGGTCGCGCCTTGCGCGCGCGCCGCGATGGCGAGTTTCTGCACGCTGGAATCGCCGATGCCGCGCTTTGGCTGATTGACGATGCGCTCGAACGCCAGATCGTCGTCTTCCGAGCGGATCAGACGCAAATACGCATGCGCGTCGCGGATTTCCGCGCGTTCGAAGAAGCGCGGGCCGCCGATCACGCGATAGGGCAGGCCCAGCATGATGAAGCGTTCTTCGAAGGCCCGCATCTGCCAGGACGCGCGCACCAAGACGGCGCATTCCGAATAGGGCCGGCCGCGATGGCGCCAGGTTTCGATCTCGTCGGCGACGAAGCGCGCCTCGGCTTCGCCGTCCCACAGGCCGCGCACGCGCACCTTTTCGCCGCCGTTCGCATCGGTCCACAGAGTCTTGCCGAGGCGCGTCTTATTGGTCTCGATAAGGCCGGAGGCCGCCGCCAGAATATGTTCGGTGGAGCGATAATTCTGCTCCAGCCGGATCACGACAGCGCCCGGGAAATCCTTTTCAAAGCGCAGGATGTTGTCCACTTCGGCGCCGCGCCAGCCATAGATCGACTGGTCGTCGTCGCCGACCACGCAGAGATTCTTGCGCTCCTGCGCCAGAAGCCGCAGCCACAGATATTGGGCGACGTTGGTGTCCTGATATTCATCGACCAGAATGTAGCGGAACTTGTCCTGATATTGCTGCAGGATGTCCGGGTGGCGCGTGAAGATCTTGATGTTGTGGAGCAGCAGATCGCCGAAATCGCAGGCGTTCAGAATCTTCAGACGTTCCTGATAGGTGGCGTAGAGTTCGGCCCCGCGGCCCTCGGCGAACGCGAAGGCGTCGCGCGGGCTGATCTGCTCCGGTCCCATGGCGCGGTTTTTCCAGCCGTCGATCAGCGCCTGCAGGAAACGCGGCGTCCAGCGCTTGGGATCGAGGTTCGCCGCTTCGATGATCTGCTTCAGCAGACGCTGCTGATCGTCGTCGTCGAGAATGGTGAAGTTCGATTTCAGCCCCACCAGTTCGGCGTGGCGGCGCAGGATCTGCGCGGAGACCGAGTGGAACGTGCCGAGCCAGGGCAGGGGTTCGGCGTGCTCGCCCAGCAGATTGGCCGCGCGCTCGCGCATTTCGCGCGAGGCCTTGTTGGTGAAGGTGACGACCAGCAATTCCCACGGCCGCGCCTTGCCGGTGGCCAGCAGGTGCGCCACGCGCGCCGTCAGCACGCGCGTCTTGCCGGTGCCGGCGCCGGACAGGACCAGCACAGGGCCTTCCGTCGTTTCGACCGCAAGCTTCTGCTCAGGGTTCAGACCCTGCAGATAGCCCGCGGCCATCGCCGGCCGCGCGCGGGCCCGTTCGGATATGGGAAGTTGATCGGCCATCGATTCGGCGTGTTCCATATAGGCTTTTAGCACGGAAGGGGAACGCCTCGGCAAATGCCTGTGCGCTCTGACCCAATCCGATCACACCCAAGTGTTTGAAATACGGCGGAGAAGTTCATCCCCGTTTCATCACCTTCAAGTGCAGGCTCGCCGGTTCCCGGCGCGCGCCGGCGCTGCGCTGCGCGCCTGGGCGCGGGAACAACCGCCGCCGCCGCTCATTTGAACTGCAGCATTAATGGAGGTTCACATGCGCATTATCATCGCCGCGACTGCCGCCGCCGCTTTGCTCGGGACCGCTGCGTGCGGCACCACCAAGAAGGAAACGACGGTCGTCGTGCCCCCGGATACGAACACCACGGTTGTTGCGCCGAGCTCCGGTCAGAGCGTGACGACGACGCCCGACGGCTCAACCGTGGTGACGCAACCGGACGGCAGCCAGGTCGTCGTGCCCGCGCAATAACAGGCGGGCATTTGCAGGAGGAAGCGAGGCGTTCGCGCGCCTCGCCTTTTTTTGCTGGGCAGCGCCGCGCTTTACGCAAGGTCGCGCGCGTCGCCGTCGGGGGCGACCCCCGCTGAACGCGCGCCGCGTTCGCGCTGGGTGATGATGTGGTCCCGCCCCGCGTGATAGTCGTTGGCCTCGATCTGTTTGCTGAGACGCTCGCGATCGCGTTGCCTATACATATCCTCGGCCCGGTCGATCTGCTGCAGGCCCACGCCCATGCCTTCCAGCGCCAGCCGCGCCATTTTCACCGCCGATTCATAGACCTCGCGCACCGGCGTCGCCGGCGCGTTGGTGAGCCGGATCAAGGCGCGCCGGTCATAGGCGCGCACATACAATTCTGCGCGGGGGAAGGCGGTGTGCACGGCCTCCAGCGCCTCGGGGGTCAATTCATCGGTTTCCGAGCAGAACAGGATCGCCTCGGCTTCTTCGGCGCCAGCCTGCCGCAACAGGTCGACGCGCTTGCCGTCGCCGAAATAGACCTTGGCGCCGAATTGGCTGGCGACGTCGATCATCTCGATGTCGCTGTCGATGAGCGTCACGGGCACGTCGCTAGCGAGCAGAATCTGCGCCACTGTCTGCCCGAAGCGGCCATAGCCCACCACGATGGCGTTGGCCCCGTCGGCCTGCGGTCCATCGCGTTCCTCGACGCCTTTCTTCGGCGGCGGTTAGCGGAATTTGCGGGTGGCCATCATCAGAAACGGTGTGGTGGCCATGGACAGGGTGACGACGGCGCCGAATATGTTCGCCGCTTCCGGCGCGATCAAATACGCGTCGGCGGCCTTGGCGAACAGCACGAAGCCGAATTCGCCGCCCTGGCTCAGCAGCAATCCCAGCGCCAAGGCGTTGCGCCAGTCCATTTTGAACAACATGCCGATCAGGAAGATCACCACGCTCTTCACCAGGATGACGCCAAGGGCCATCGACAGAATGTAAACGGGCCGCTCCGCGATCGTGTGCAGGTCCAGCATCATGCCGACGGTGACGAAGAACAGGCCGAGCAGGATCGAGCGGAACGGCTCGACGTCCGCCTCAAGTTCGTGGCGATAGGGCGAGTCCGCCAGCATGGCGCCGGCGATGAATGCCCCCAACGCCGTCGACAGACCGAAATGCTCCATGACCGCGGACGAGGCGATCACCGTGAACAGGCCCGCGAAGACGAACATCTCGCGCTCCCCCAGCACGCCGATCAGCCGGAACAGGGGACGAATGATGAAGCGGCCCGCCGCGATCAGTCCGGCCACCGCGCCGATCGTGTAGAGCGTTAGCTGCCAGCCTGGCGGGCCCGCGGAATCAGCCGGATTGCGGCTCATGGCGGCGACGATGGTGATGAGCGGTATGATCGACAGGTCTTGAAACAGCAGGACGGCGAACGCCCTTTCTCCGAACGGCGTGCGCAGGCGGCCCGCCGAACGCAGCATCGGCAGCACCTGCGCCGTGGAGGACAGCGCCAAAGGCAGGCCCAACGCCAAGGCGGCCTGCGGCGAAAACGATGTGAAGGCCAGAAGCATGCCGGTGATGGCGAGGCCGCACGCTGCGACCTGTAAAAGACCCACGCCGAAAATTTCGCGCTTCATGCGCCACAAGCGCGCCGGATTCAGTTCCAGCCCTACGACGAACAGAAGCAGGGTGATGCCGAGTTCGCCGACGCCGAGCTTGGCCTCCGCGTCGCCGACCAGACCCAATAGCTGCGGCCCCACGACGGCGCCGGCGGTGAGAAATCCCAAGGTCGCCCCGAGCCCAAGCCGGCGAAACAACAGAACGAACGCCAGCGCCGCGGCGAGCAAGACGAACCCGTCGCGCAGCAGCGATGTTGTGTGCGCCGCATTCTCCATCAGCGCGCGACGCTCCGCCTGCGGTTAAGTTGAAAAATTGTCATGAAATTCAAATCCGCGCCGGTGGAAAGCAAATCCGTTTGCATATGGCGGGGCCGGATGCGCCGGCGCAAGGCGCGATTGCGTATGCGATGCGTTTTTACGTAGGCCCGATCGTCTGATGGAAGCCGATGCTTCAGGCGCCTTCCGCGCCTGCGGCGTCGCCGGCGCGCAACGCAAAAACCCGGCAGGCCGACGCCAGAGGGCGCTCGCCGCGATTGGCGTCGATTTCGACGAGAAGGCCGGTCAGCGTGAGGCCCCGCGCCTTGGCCGCGTTTTCAAGCGCGCTCCAGAACTCCCGCTCAAGCGCCAGGCTGGTGCGGTGCTTGTCGAGCGTTACGGAGCGTTTCACCAATCCATCCATCACCAGATCGCATGTTTCGGCGCGCGCGGGACCTTGACCCGTTGAAAGTCCTCGGCCTCCTCGCCCAGCGCGCGCAGGATGTCGGGCCGATGTTCATCAAGATTTGGCGCGGGCGGACGTTCCATCGGGTCTGGATATCCGGAGACTTTGATGGGGTTGCCGCACACTTTCAACTCGCCCATTTCAGGGTCGTGCAGCGTTACGATCATGTTGCGCGCCGCGATCTGGGGGTTCTCCGCGGCTTGCGGCATCTTGTTGATCGGCGCGGCGGGCACGCCCGCGGCCGTGAGATGCGCCACCCATTCCTGCGCGGTCGCGGCGGAAAGCGCCTCTTCAATGTCGGCCTTCAGTTGAAGGTGATTGTCCAGCCGCGTCTGCATCGAGCGATAGCGCGGATCGGCGCAAATGCCGGGAGCCCCCAAAGCAGAGCACAACGTTGCGAACAGGTGATCGTTCGCGGCGCCGATGACCAGCCAGTCGTCTTTTGCCCGGAAGGCGTCGAATGGCGTGATGGAGGGATGGCGCGAGCCCAGCGGTTCGGGCACTTCACCCGTCGACAGATAGCGCACAAGCCCGTTTTCCAGCAGCGCCACCATGCAATCCAGCATGCCGATATCGACCAGGCGGCCCCGACCGCTTTTCGCGCGATCCGTTAGTGCGGCGCAGATGCCGATGGCGGCGAAGAGACCGGCGCCCAGGTCGCCGACGGAAACGCCAAGTCGCGTCGGCGGGCCGCCTTCCGCGCCATTGAGGCTCATCAGGCCGCTGAGCGCCTGCACGACGAGGTCGTAAGCGGGCAGGCTCTTATAGGGGCCGCTGAGGCCAAAGCCCGAAATGGAGCAATAGACGAGGCCTGGATTCTTTGCGTGCACCGCGTCCCAGCCATAGCCGAGACGGTCGATCGCGCCGGGGCGGAAGTTCTCGACAAGCACGTCCGCCTCCAGCAGCAGACGATCGAAAATCTCGCGGTCCTCAGGCTTCTTCAGATCGAGCGCGATGGATTTCTTGCCGCGATTGACGGAGGCGAAATAGACGCTCTCGCCGTTTTTCATCGGCGGGAAGGCGCGGGTGTCGTCGCCATGGCCCGGTTGCTCGACCTTGATGACTTCCGCGCCCAGCTCCCACAACCACAAGGTGGCGTAGGGGCCGGCGAGCACGCGCGTCAGATCGAGCACGCGCACGCCATGCAGGGGGCCGCGCGGCGCTGCGTTGGAAACAGGATCGGCGTCAGACATTAAACACTCCGCGAAAAAGGCCGCCGGTCCTTTTGGCGAATTGACCGCACAAATCTATGCGCGGACGCAAAAAAATGACGGTTTTCAGGATGACGAGTCTTCGTCGTCCTGGGGCCGGTTGCGCTGATGGCCGGTCAAATGCGCTTCGGCCTTTTCCGCCTTGGCTTTTTCCAGGGACCGCTCGGCCTTTGTGCGGCCGTGCTTGACGCGATTTGCGCCGGCTTCCGCCGCCGCGGCGGCCTTCTCCCGCGCTTTGCGCGCCTTGTTGAGATTGATCACTTCGCCCACGGCGTCTCCTCCGGCCGCATGCATTTAGGACTAGCGTCCAGCTGCGTCCAAATTCGGCCTTGAGATGTGCTAAAGCAAGCTTAATCGACCAGATGCAGCGTCGCGTGTATGGAGACGCTGGCAAAGTCCCGTCGCGTCAACGCGTTGGGCAGGCGTAAATGGGGGACGTCATGCGGGGGATGAGTTCGTTCGTCATCACGACGATCCTGGTGGGCGTTCTGTGCGCCATCAGCTTCATTTATCTCGTGCATATTTATCTGGGCCGGCCGCCGGAAACCGCCATCGGCGCCGCGATCGGCGGGCAGGCGGGCGATCTGGTGTCGCTGTTGTCGTTTGTGGTGGGAACGGCGGCGACGGCGGGCGGCGCCATCGCCAGCGTGATCCTGTCCAACATCGCCCTGCGTCTATCGCTCGATTCCGAAAAGCGCGAGACCTCCACCT
Source organism: uncultured Caulobacteraceae bacterium (assembly GCA_964395875.1). Taxonomy (GTDB): domain Bacteria; phylum Pseudomonadota; class Alphaproteobacteria; order Caulobacterales; family Aquidulcibacteraceae; genus JBEVJO01. The sequence goes on from CAYNCS010000138.1 coordinate 6,338, forward strand.
TCGCGGCGGACCGCATCGACCGCGCCGCCGCGCATTTTTCACGCATCGCTTCGGGCATGAACCGGCTGTACGCCGCGACGGCGCTGGTGGAGGACCGCGCGCGTTATTACGAGCGCCAATACGTCTACGGCATGACCGGTCTTTCGGCGCACGAGCAGGACCGGCTCAATCGCGATCTCGCGGGGCCGTGCGCGCAAGTGGCGGAAGCGCTCGACACGATGGCGAACGCATTGGACGAAGCGCTGTGCGATGAGTTCGCCCGCTTCGCGCTGGTCAAGGGCATGGAGGCGCAGGCCGCCTCTGGGCGCCTGCCCCGGGTGAAGGACGCCATGACGCGCCTGCCGCAGGCGGGACGCACGCCTTCGCTTTCCGATCTGCCGGAGATCGTCGCGATCCTGCGCTCGGCGGCGTTCTCGATGCGCGAGGAGGCGCGCAGCATCGTCGTCACGGCCTGGCGCTGGTTGCCGGAGGATTTGAAGGTTTCGCCGGACAGCCACGTCATCGTCGAGCGCCCCGCCGTGGACTTCATCCTGATGGGCAATATGACGGATCTGCGCAGTGGCCAGCTCACCGAAGCGGGCGGCGCCTATTGCGTGCGCACCGGCTATGCGCTGCTGGCCGATCTGGCGCATGGCCTGCCGTCGCCCGAGACGATCCTCGATGCTTTGTTCGAGCGCTACGGACAGGCTTTGCCGAAGCGGGGCAAGGTCAATGTGCCGATCCACTTCGATCCGAAGCGCGCGCTTTCGTCCGCTTTGCTCGAAGGCGCGGCGGACGCCGCGATCGTTCCGGATTCTCTGGCGATCGTCGTCGCGCCGCATGGCGCGGGGGAGTGAGCGGCCTTACGATTTGGCGCGCTTGATCTCGAAAATTCCGGTGCCGCCGCCGTTCCAGCTTTCTGTGCCGGTGGCTTTGTCGCCGCCCAATTCGCCGCGATAGGTTGTATGCGGGTCGTCCTGGAAGCCGAAAAAGATCGACTTGCCGGTCTGGCACCAGTAACCGCCGTCGCCGCCGATTTGCGACCAGGTGCCGTCGGCGCGGAATTCAATGTCCCATGGGCCGGACCAGTCCTGGCCGTCGTCGCGCTGTTTCAAACTCCATTTCCCGACCAGCTTTGACTTGGCGTCCGGCTGATAGGCGTCGCAGGCGGTCGGTTTGGTGGGTTGAGGCGCATCGTCGCCGTTCAGCGCCTTGGCGGCGTCGTCCAGCGACGGCATCGGCGCGGGCGCAGCGGCAGGTGGCGTCTTGGCCGGGGCCGCGAAGGCTGCGGGCGCAGAAAGACAAAGAGCGGCTATGGACGCGCTCAGCACAAAAACGGACGCGATTTTCATACGCAAACTCCCCAGGGCGCCGGCGGTAGGACCGCACGAATCGACGAAATCCAACCGCAACATCGTAGCGGATTTACGGCGCCGGGGGAGGGAAAGAACGAAATGCCTCAAGCCATCTGACGCTGGAAGTCGGCGAGATCCCAGTAATCGCGCCAGGCTGAGATCTTGCCGTCCCTGTATTCGAACACGCCCATGACCGGCATGGAGACCGTCTTGCCGCCCATCACCATCACGTCCGTGCGTTCGGTGAGGATCTTGCCGTCCGGCGTCTCGGCGATGGCGTGCACGATATATTCGATCTTGGAGGAGCCCGCGATCATCGGTTCGAAGAACGGACGGATGGCGTCATGGCCGACCAGCGGCGCCATCGGGATGTTGTGATAGAAACAATCCGGCGTCAGGAACGCCATGATCTTTTCGAGGTCCAGGGTGGCCCATACGTCGCAGAATTCCTGCGCGCGCTTCAGGTTCGACATAAAACTTTCCTCCGGTGAATTCTTGTATGCGGCGATCGCGCCGGATCAGCCCGGCGAGATCATCTTGCTCGGGTCGACCAGCACGTCGAATTCCTCGTTCGTGACATAGCCGCCGCCGACCGCTTCGTCGCGCAGGGTCGTGCCCTTCTTGTGCGCGGTCTTGGCGATCTTGGCCGCGTTGTCATAGCCGATCTTCGGCGCCAAAGCCGTGACCAGCATGAGCGAGCGCTCCATGGCCGCCTTGATGTTGTCGGTGCGGGCTTCGATGC
>CAYNCS010000139.1:0-8323 GCA_964395875.1 uncultured Caulobacteraceae bacterium
GGCCAGCATCGCGGCGGCCGCTTCCGGGATCATCGGCAGGTAGATGGTGACGCGGTCGCCTTTCTTGACGCCGTACGCCTTCAGCACATTGGCGGTGCGGCACACCATTTCGTGCAATTCGCCATAGGTGACGTTCTTGGAAACAGCCGGATCGTCGCCTTCCCAGATGAAAGCGACGTCGTTTTTCTTCGCGGGCAGATGCCGATCGAGGCAATTGTGCGCGACGTTCAGCACGCCGTCATAGAACCAGCGAATCCGGAAATCGTCGGCCTTGTACGAGACGTCCTTGATCTTGGTGTAGGGCGTGAACCAGTCGAGGCGCTTGCCCTGCTCGGCCCAGAACGCCTCCGGATTCTCGACGGAAGCTCGATACATGCCCTCATATTTCTGCGCATTGACATAAGCGCGTTCCGCCCATTCCTTCGGAACGGGTAGGACATGATCGGTCATGGTTTCCTCCAAATCTTATTATTGCGATTTAAACCGGCCGAACGCGAAAATCCATGCGCCTGAAGTCGTACGCGGCGTCTATTGGGGCGATTGGCGCTCGCGTCTCAGATTTCCGCGCGCGGCGGACGGGACAGAAGCGCCGTCACAGCCTCCTGGCTGGTGATGCGCCCCTGCAAGATGGCGAGGACCGCCTCGCAAATCGGCATCTCCACACCGGCCTTCTGTGCGAGCGTAATCAGAGCGGGCGCGGTTTCGGCGCCTTCGGCGATGGAGCGCTTGCCGCTGAGCGCGTCCGCGGAGCTCTGACCCGACGCCAGTGCGCGCCCCAGCGAAAAGTTGCGCGATTGCGCGCTTGAACAGGTGAGGATCAGATCGCCGAGGCCGCACAGGCCGGTCAGGGTCTCGCGGCGCGCGCCCAGCGCTTCGCCCAATCGCGTCAGCTCCGCGAAGCCGCGCGTGATCAGCGCGGCGCGGGCGGAATCGCCCAGGCCCAGGCCGTCCGAGACCCCGCAGGCGATGGCCAGCACATTCTTGACCGACCCGCCGATCTCCGCGCCGATCAGGTCGTCGGAATAATAGAGCCGCAATGTGGAGGACGAGATCGCTTGCACGATCCGTTCGCCCGTGGCGCGATCGGCGCAGGCCAGGGTAACCGCGGTGGGCAGGCCCATCGCGACTTCCTTGGCGAAACTGGGACCGGACAGCACCGCCGCCGTCGCGGCGGGGAGCGTTTGTGAAAGCGCCTCCGTCATTAGGGACAGGCTGCCGCGTTCTACGCCCTTGGCGCACAGGATCACCGGCAAACCTGCGGGGACATGCGGCGCAATCGCCATCAGCGCGCTGCGTGTATGTTGGGCGGGCGTAACGGCGAGAATGGCGTCGGCCTTTGCGGCTTCGGCGATGTCGCCAGTGGCCGCGACGTTTTCGGGGATTTTGACGCCCGGCAAAAATAGCGTGTTCTCGCGGACGTTCTGAATTGAAGCGACCACTTCGGGCTCGCGTGCCCACAAAATCACCTCGCGGCCTGCGCGATGGCACGCAATGGCCAGCGCGGTGCCCCAGGCGCCAGCGCCGACGACGCTTATGCGTTGAATCGTTGGACTCATATTGCGCACGCGCCTAGAAAGCTGATGAGTGAACGGATCATAAGATATTTATCGGTAGTTCATTCCGCACATGCGGCGGCCCTCACCGCCGATCCTTAGCAAAGAACAGCCCTCAGGCGCCATGGCAGCTCCGAACGATACTTGCGATAAAATTCTCAAAGCCGCCTCTGAGCGTATTCAGCATTTCGGATATTCCAAAACCACAATGGCTGAAATCGCCGCCGATTTGCGCATGTCGGCCGGCAATCTGTACCGCTTCTTCGCGTCCAAGCTCGACATCGCGGAAGCCCTGGCGAAGGAGCGCCGGGAGAAGGAATTCAAGATCTATGCGGAAATTGTGCAGCGCAGCGACATCACCCCGCGAGAGAAGCTGAAGCTGGCGCTGATGAGTGACGCGCAGCGCATTCAGGCGACGACCTCCGAGCAACCGCGCATAGTGGAAATCTCCGACATCATCGCCCGCGAGCGACCGGGGTTTTGGGCGGACAGCTTGGCTGAAGAGCGCGTCTATCTGCGCGAGATCCTGAAGGAAGGGGTCGAAAAGGGCGACTTCGGACCAATTCAAGACGTTGATAAAATGGCGGATAGCATTCAATCGGCCATCTACAAGTTCAGGACGCCAAGCTTCGTCATCCGAATGACGCCGGAAGAGCTGACCCGGGACCTGGGCGCTGTTCTGGATCTGGTTCTGGCAGGCCTGGCGCGATTTCAAGGACCTTCGCAATGAAATTTTGCATAGCAGACTGGCAATATTGAACGAAGAACGCTGAATAAATCCAAAAATATTCATTGCGCATCTGCGAAATGGGGCCTATATGGGGAGGGTGATCAAGGCGGAGGTCCTGGTCTCCGAGGCACTCTCCTCCCCGCCTCGTCTTTTCTCCTCCGGTGTTTGTGTTGGAGGCTTACATGTCGAATTTTGAACACGCTTTTGAAAATGAAGCGGTCCGCCACGCGACTTGGCTCGCGCTTTCCGCGGCGACGCTGGCGACCTTCTTCATGACTGTTTTCTCGTGGTGATTGGGTCCTGTCCTCGGATTGAGAACGCGAGAAATTAAAGCGGACGCGAGTGGGTCGCGTCCGCTTTTTCTTTGCCTGAATTTCTGAGCCTTACGCCTTCGGGCCTTTCCGCCCGGGCGCATGCGTCGGGGCCTGAGCGGCCGAAAGCTCATCCAGAGGCCAGCGCGGTCGGGCCGCGACGTCCAAGGGGCTGATTTGGCCTGCCGCCAGACGCTCCGCGCCTGCGAGCGCGATCATCGCGGCGTTGTCGGTGCAATGGCGCATCGGCGGGACCAGAAATTGGAACCCCCGCGCCGCCGCCGCCGCTTCCAGACCCTTCCGGATCGTTTGATTGGCCGCCACGCCGCCGGCCGCCACGAAACGCAGCGCCGGTTCATCGGTGAAACGCTCGGCGAAGGCGTCCATGGCGCGGGACGAGCGATCGACCAAAATCTCCGCGATCGCCTGCTGAAGGCTGGCGGACGCGTCGCGGATGGCGCCTTCGTCGAGCGGGCTTTCCGTTTCGGCGAGACGGACCACGGCGCTTTTCAGCCCCGCAAACGAGAAATCGTAACCCGGCCGGTCCAGCAGCGGGCGGGGCAGGTCGTAGCGGCGGGGATCGCCGCCCGCCGCCGCGCGCTCCAGAGCCGGGCCTCCGGGGAAGCCCAGCCCCAACACCCGGGCGCCCTTGTCGAAGGCTTCACCCGCGGCGTCGTCCAAAGTGGAGCCGTAGCGGCGATATGCACCCAAGCCCGCCACCTCCAGAATCTGACAATGGCCGCCGGAGGCGAGAACCAGCAGGAACGGGTAAGGGCAATCTCCGGAAAGGCGCGCCGATAGCGCATGGCCCTCAAGGTGGTTTACCGCGATCAGGGGCTTGTTCGCGGCCAATGCGATGGCCTTCGCCGCCGTCAGACCCACCATAACGCCGCCGATCAAGCCGGGTCCTGCCGTGGCGGCCACGCCGTTGAGATCCGCAAAGCTGAGACGCGCCTGATCCATGGCGGCTTTCACGACCAGGTCCACAACCTCAACATGCGCCCGGGCGGCGATTTCCGGCACAATGCCGCCATACGGGGCGTGATCGTCGTTCTGGCTGCGAATGACGTCCGACAGGACGATCGGCGCCCCTTCGCCGACGCGCACCACCGCGGCTGCGGTTTCATCGCAGCTGGATTCAATCCCCAGGATGGTGAGCGGGCGGGCGGACATTTGGTGTTGTATATAGATCCGATTACAGGAAGCGGCGGCTTATAATGGGTTTCGCGTGCGGACGCACAGCCCATGGACGCCTTCGATTCGCGCCGGTAAACCGCTTTTTTGCTATCTTTCCTCGAGTCAGGCGCACTTTGACGGCCATTCTTTTCAAACTGGGTTCGCGAACCTCGCCTCTGGCCATGACGCAGACCCGTACTGTGCGCGCCGTTCTGGCCCAAGCGCATGGTCTTTCGGGCGCCGAAGCGGAACAGGCTCTGCCCATCGTGCCGATCAACACGACAGGCGACAAGATTCTGGACCGCCGGCTCGCCGAATCCGGCGGCAAAGGCCTCTTCACCAAAGAGCTCGACGAAGCGCTGGCCGACCGCCGCATCGATATCGCCGTGCATTCGATGAAGGACGTGCCGACGATCCTGCCGGACTTTCTGGTGCTGGCGGCGGTGCCGCCGCGCGCGGATCCGCGCGATGTCTTTATCTCAGCCAAAGCAAAAAGCGTTCGCGATTTGCCGCAAGGCGCCGTTCTGGGCACGTCGAGCGCGCGGCGTCAGGCGCAGTCGCTGCATCTGCGCCCGGACCTGAAAGTGGTGCTTTTGCGCGGCAATGTGGACACCCGGCTGAACAAAGTTCTGAGCGGCGAGGTGGACGCCACGTTTCTCGCCGCCGCCGGCCTGAACCGGCTGGGGCGCAGCACGGAATACGGGCATCTGGTGGATTCCTTCGAGATGCCGTCCGCTGGCGGACAAGGCGCTCTGGCGGTGGTGGCGCGCAAGAACGACGATGCGGCGCGCGCTTTTGTGGCGCCGATCGAGGATGACGCCGCCCGTATCGAAACGACGGCGGAACGTGCGTTTCTTGAAGCCCTGGACGGCTCGTGCCGCACTCCCATCGCGGCGTTCGCCAGCTTGCACGCGGGGCGTTTGACGTTTCTGGGCGAGGCGCTGACGCTGGACGGCGCGCAGCGCTGGCGCCGCCAGGCCGATCTGCTGGCGGGTGAAAGCCCGACCAATCTCGCGCGGGCGGTGGGTTTGGCGGCGGGCTTGGAAATCCGCGATGAAGCGGGCGACCTTCTTCCGTTGGAGGACTAAGCCGCGATGACGGTGTTGGTCACGCGATCCGCGCCGGGCGATCATGCGACTGTCGCCGCGCTGCGCGATAGGGGCGCGCCGGCCATTTCGTCGCCTGTTCTGGTCACGGAATTCTGTGCGCCGGCGGAACCTGACTGGACCGGTGTGCAGGCCTTGCTGGTCACCAGCGCCGCGGCGGCCGGCGCCGTGCGATCCTATGAAAGCGCCAAAAGTCTGCCTGTGCTCGCGGTGGGCGATCAGACCGCCGCCGCTCTGCGTGACGCCGGGTTTTCGAATGTTCAGTCGGCCCATGGCGATGCGGCGGATTTGCTGGATCTGGCTGGACGATTGCCTCCGGGAGCGGGGCGCTTGGTCTATTTGCGCGGCGGCGATGTCGCGACGGACCTTGCCGCGGAACTGGCCGCACGTGGTTTTGCGACGCAATCGCTTGTTGTGTACCGCGCATCGCGTGCGGCGATGCTCACGGATCGGGCGATTTCGGCTATCCGCGCAGGCGAAGTCACGCGCGTCGTCTTTCATTCACAGGCCGGGACGCAAGCGTTCCTAAGCCTCGCGGCGGACTCCGCTTTGACCGGATATTTCAATAAGATGACGGCGTTCGCTATCTCCGCCCGCGCGGCCGAACCGCTGGATTCCGGCGTTTGGCGCGCCATTCGCATCGCCTCGTCGCCCAATGAAACTGCTCTGCTCTCCATTATTGCTGCGAACGCTTGAGACAAAGCGGGCTCGGAAGGTACAGTGCAATGTGAGGAACGCGGTGGGGGATCAGCGCCGCATTCTACCGGGGCGCTTGTTTCGCGCGATCTTGTGAGAAGGATTGAGGCCATGAGCCAAGCCTCGGCCGAACAATCGAGCGCCAATTACGGGCGCGCCGAACCCATCGATACGGCCTACCGGACGGTGCGCAGCCCCGGACCCGGCTGGGGCGGCGTCATCGGCGTGGCGGTGGCCAGCGCCATTTTCGGCGGTGTGCTGGGCGTTGGGGGCGCGCTGCTGTTCACGGAACCGCGCATTGCCGCCGCCGAAGGCCGCCTGAGCGATCTCGATAAAGTCGCCGGCGAAGAGGCGCGCCGCACGAAAAGCCTGATCGCGGCGGACACCGCGTCGCTGCGCGCCGACGTGGAATCCTTGAAGGAACAAGCCGCGCGCGGTGAAGGCGGCTTCAACGCTGCGATGACGCCGTCCGCGATATTCGCGGTGGAGTCCGTCATCAATCAGGCGCGTGCAGGCCAGCCTTTTGGCCAGGCGTATCTTGCGCTGGCCGCCACCTTGCCGGACGATCCCAATGTCAGGGCGCTGCAGCCATATGCAGATATTGGCGCGCCGACTCTGGAATCCCTGAAGGCGAGCTTCGTCGATGCGGAACTCGCCGCCAACCGCGCTGCGTCGACCAGCGCCCCGACGGGCGCGGTTGCGGCGGCGCAAAGCTTGCTGTCGCGCTTTGTTACCGTGCGCAAATCCGATGTGTCGGCCATGACGCCGACGGAGGCGGCGATGTCGCGTGCGCACGATCGTCTCAAGGCTGACGATCTTGCAGGCGCTGTGGGCGATGTGTCGTCTCTCTCCGGCGCGCCTGCGAAAGCCGCCTCCTCCTGGCTGAAGCAGGCTCAGGCGCGTCTGGCGATCGACAATGCTGTTGGTGCGCTGAAGGTGCGGCTCGATCGCGCCAAGGAGCAGCGCGGATGATCCGGCTTCTCCTGCTGCTCCTCTTGATGGCCGCCGTTGCGCTCGGCGCCACCTGGGTGGCGGATCGCCCGGGATCGGTGGACGTTGAGTGGCTTGGCTGGCGGCTGGAGACCACGACCTTTTTCCTGCTGATCGCTTTCGCTGTTTTGTCAGTGGCGCTGGCGGTTGTTTGGGGCGTAATCGCCTGGCTCTTCGACGCGCCGCGCAAGATCGCGCGCGTACGCAAGAACAGCCGGACGAAAAAGGGCCGCGAATTGTTCGCCCAGGCGTTCCTGGCGGCCGAAGGCGGCGACGTTCCGGCGGCGAAAAAACTGACGCAGCAGGCGGCGCGCTATCTCGACGATCAGCGCTTGATGACGCTGCTCACCGCGCGCACGGCTGAAGCCTCCGGCGACATCGCAGCGGCTGAGCGCGCCTATGTCGGTCTGTTGCACGACAAGAAGGCGGGATTGCTGGCGCGGCGCGGTTTGTCCGAATCCGCAGCGCGCCGGAAGGATTATTCCGGCGCCGCTGAACACGCGGCCGCTGCGTTGGAAATGTCAAAGTCTGCGGCCTGGGCCTTCAACACCTTGCTGGAGCACCGGCTTGCGGCGGGCGACTGGAAAGGCGCGCTCGACGCGCTGCAGGACGGTGAAGATCGGAAGTTCATCAGCGGCAAGGCGGTGCGTCGCCGCCGCGCGGTGATCCTCGCAGCAGCGGCATCGCATGCGGAGCGCCGGGGCGACCGTGAGCAGGCCCGTGATCTGGCGCAGAAGTCCGCCGCGTTGGCGCCGGGCTTCGCGCCTGCTGCAGCGCTGGCCGCGCGCCAATTCGCCGGCGCCAGCGATCTTCCCAATGCGGAGCGAGCCATCCAGTCCGCCTGGGAAGTCGCGCCGCATCCGGCCCTCGCGCTGCTCTATTCTGACTTGCGGCCGGGCGAGACCGCAGCCGATCGCGCGCAGCGGATGCTGGGGCTGGCGGATCTCAACCCTGCACACCGCGAAAGCCGATTTGTGCGGGTCGAGCAGCGCATGGCGCTAGGCCAATGGGACGCGGCGCAAAACGAGTTGGAGCTGCTGCTGCAGGAGGGCGCCACGTCGCGCCTGTGCAGTCTGATGGCGGCGGTGGCGAAGGGGCATGGCGACGAAGCCGCAGCGCGGGACTGGCTGGTGCTGGCTGCGACGGCCCCGCGAGAGCCGGATTGGTCCGACGTCGAGCCCGACGGGCTGCCGTTTGCCTTCACCGACGACGATTGGGCGCGGCTGGTCCATGTTTATGGCGATTCGGGCCAGATGATTCACCCGCGCTATGAACGGTATCGTCCTGAAGCCTTGCCGACGCCGTCCGCGACGCTCCTGCCGGCGGTCGCGCGCATTTCGCAATTCGCCGAAGCGCCCGTGGATTTTGGCGCCTATCAGGGGCCAGGCGGCGCCGGCGATTACGTTCCGCGTCTGGCGCATGTGATGGAGGCCGAAATCGCGGACGACATGCAGGACGCTTCGCAGGAGGAAGAGGCCGACTTCGACGACGAAGGCGACAAAAAGCGCTCGGTTCTCAGCTGGTTCCGCAGAGGTTGACGACTGCGCTGAATTAGCCCGCTTCTATTTTTGCGGCGGGCTTGCAGTTTGCGGGGCGCATGGCTAGTTTCCGCACCCTTGGAGCCCTCCCCGGTCAGGAAATCTTTATCCCAACCGGTTACTGGGATCTGGTGGCGGGCCGCCTTAGCTCAGCTGGTAGAGCGGCGCATTCGTAATGCGTAGGTCGGGTGTTCAAGTCACCCAGGCGGCACCACCGGGATAT
>CAYNCS010000140.1:0-8320 GCA_964395875.1 uncultured Caulobacteraceae bacterium
GCCGAGCCCTTGCCCACGTCGCCGTAACCGCAAACCACGGCGACCTTGCCGGCCAGCATCACGTCGGTGCCGCGGCGGATGGCGTCGACCAGCGATTCACGGCAGCCATAGAGGTTGTCGAATTTGCTCTTGGTGACGCTGTCGTTCACGTTGATGGCGGGGAAGGGCAGCTCGCCCTTCTGCGCCATCTGATACAGGCGGTTCACGCCGGTCGTGGTTTCTTCGGAAACGCCTTTGATGGATTCGCGGATGGCGCGGTAGAAGCCGGGCTTCTCTTTCAGATAACGGCGGATCGTGTTGTGCAGCGCCTCTTCTTCCTCGTTGGAATGGTGCGCGATGAAGTCCGGATCGTCTTCGGCCTTCGGTCCGAGCACGCACAGAAGCGTCGCGTCGCCGCCGTCATCGAGAATCATGTTGGGATAGCCGCCGTCATGCCATTCGAAGATGCGGTGCGCGTAATCCCAATATTCCGCGAGGTTTTCGCCCTTGAAGGCAAAGACCGGCGTACCTTTGGCGGCGATGGCCGCGGCCGCATGATCCTGCGTGGAGAAGATGTTGCAGGAGGCCCAGCGCACTTCGGCGCCCAGGGCCTGTAGGGTTTCGATCAGCACGGCCGTCTGGATGGTCATATGCAGCGAGCCGGCGATGCGTGCGCCCTTCAGCGGCTGTTTAGGGCCGAATTCCTCGCGCACGGCCATGAGGCCCGGCATTTCGGTTTCGGCGATGGCGATTTCCTTGCGGCCCCAGTCGGCAAGGCTGATGTCCGCGACGACATAGTCGTTCTTCGCGCTCATAGGAGACCTCGATTTTGTTTTGAGAAGGGTGCGGGACCAGGGCTCCGGGCGCACCCCGGCTCCTTAGAATCGATAGGCCGTCTTTGCAAGCGGGCCGTTACAGGCGGTCAGCATTCCTCGCCGAAGCGGCTTTTGACCAGTTCGGACAAAGCGGCGACGGCTTCGCGCGCTTGCGGGCCGGAGGCCAGCAGCTCGATCTCCGAACCTGGGCCGGCGCCGAGCATCAGAAGATCCATGATGGAGGAAGCGTCCGCCTCCTGTCCGTCCCGCGAAACGGTGACCGTGGCGTCGTATTGCCGGGCGCAGGCGACGAACTTCGCCGAGGCCCGCGCATGCAGGCCGCGTTGGTTTTCAATGAGAAGATGCGCTCGCGCCGTTTCGCTCATGCCCCGCCTGCAAGGACCACCGAAGCCACAGAAATGTATTTGCGTCCGGCTTCCTGGGCCATCAGGGCGGCCTGGTCGAGCTGAACCTTCGACCGCACTTCAGCAAGTTTGATGAGCATGGGCAAGTTCACGCCCGCCACGACTTCGACGCCGCCGCGTTTCATCGTGGAAATCGACAGGTTCGAGGGCGTGCCGCCGAACATGTCGGTGAGGATGATGACGCCGGAGCCCGAGTCGCAGGCATTGACCGCGCTCAGAATATCCTGACGCCGCGTCTCCATTTCGTCGTCCGGCCCGATGCAGATCGGGGTCATGTCCCGCTGAGGACCGACGACATGCTCGGCGGCGTAGATGAATTCTTCGGCCAGACGGCCATGGGTGACGATCACGATGCCGATCATGCGTGGGGCAGCTTGGTGGTCCTTGGGACGCCGGTCATCCATGACCGCTTTCTATATGCAATAACCTAAAGCGGGTTTCTCAAAAGTGGAAACCGCTTTTAGCGGGTAAAAAGCAGCGAATTCCCGGACGAGTGTGTCCTGGCCGACGCGTCGGAGCTTAACCGACCAACGGCAATTCAACGACGAAGCGAGCGCCGGCGGGGCGCAATGGCTCGTCCCCGGGAATATTTTCCGCCCAGACGCGGCCGTGATGGGCCTCGACGATCTGCTTGGCGATGGAGAGGCCGAGGCCGGAATTGGCCCCGAAGGCGCGGCCTTTCGGGCGGTCGGTATAGAAACGCTCAAAGATCGCCGCCAGCTTGGCGGGGGGGATGCCCGGGCCCTCATCCTCGACGATGGCCCGCGCCACGCGACCCGAACGGCGGCGTTCGATGTCCAAGCGCACGGTGACCCTGCTGGCCGGCGGCGTGAAGGACAGAGCGTTGTCGATCAAATTGCGGAAAACCTGGCCAAGGGGGCTCTCGCGACCGAGCACCACTGCGGCGCCGTCCCCCTCCTGGACATAGAGCACCGTCGCCTTTTCGGGATCGACGCTGGCTGCGAAGGAGCGCGTCATGTCGCCCAGAAGCTTGGCGAGATCGACCGGCTCGAGGGTTTCCCGGGCGAACTCGGCTTCGATGCGCGAGGCGTTGGCGATGTCGGTGATCAGGCGGTCAAGGCGCCGCACGTCCTGCGTGATCACGTTCAGCAGCTTTTCGCGCTGTTCGGCATTGTCGCGGACGGCGTGGATGGTTTCGGCCGCGCTCTTGATCGAGGCCAGCGGGTTCTTGATCTCGTGGCTGACGTCCGCGGCGAAGCGCTCATTGGCCTGAATGCGGTCGGAGAGGGCGCTGGTCATGTCCTGCAGCGCCACGGCGAGGGCGCCGATTTCGTCCGGACGCTTGGCGATGTCGGGCGCTTCGAGCTTGTTCTTGCGCCCGGCGCGCACCTCCTCCGCCTGCGAGGCCAATTTGCGGATCGGGTTCGCGATGGTCATGGCCAACGCCGCCGACGCCGCCAGAGTGGCCAGAAAGGCCACGCCGATAAAGGGCAATTGCGCCAGGCGTTCGCGGCGCACGATCTCGTCCACGTCGCGGGATTCGACCGTCACTATGCCCAGCACCGCTTTCACGCGCTGGATCGGCACGGACACGCTCACCAGCCGGTCGCCGTTCTCGCCGGTGCGCTCGCCGGAAGCCGCGCGGCCCAAGGCGGCGATCGACAATTCCTGGCGCAGCGTCATGGCCATGCCCGGCGTTCGCCGGTTCAAGGCGGCGGAAATGTTTTGCAGGAACATGTCGATCTGGCCGTTCTTGCCCAGAACGTGCCGTGGCTCGCCCACCGGCGGCAGCGGCCGCTGGATCACCTTGTCGGCGAGCAGCAGCGAATCGGTGATCTGGCGGCCGTCTGTGGTGTAGAGGCGCACGCGCACGTCTGTCGGAACGTGCAGGCGCAACAGGATTTCCCGCGCCTGATTGGTGCGCAGCGCCGGTTCGGGTTCGCCGACGGTAGCCGCTTCGGCGATCACGTTGGCGATGATCTGCGCTTGACTCTGCAGGGTTTCGACCCGGGCCTGGATCAGGCCAGCGCGCAACTCAGACAGGATCAAAGCGCCGACGGCAAGAATACCGACGGCGGTCAGATTCATCAGGAAGATGAAACGTCCGATACGCGACAGAAACGCCGAGGAGCGCGGGTTCGACCGCTCCAGGTCAGATTTCGTTGTAGCGGTAGCCGACGCCGTAGAGGGTTTCGATCGCATCGAATTCGGTATCGACTTCGCGGAATTTTTTGCGGACGCGTTTGATGTGGCTGTCGATGGTGCGATCGTCGACATAGACTTGGTCGTCATAAGCCGCATCCATCAACTGATCCCGGCTCTTTACGAAACCGGGGCGCGTCGCGAGCGCCTGTAGAATCAAGAACTCCGTGACGGTCAACCGTACAGGTTTGCCGTCCCAGGCGCATGTGTGACGGTTCGGGTCCAACGTCAGCTTGCCGCGAACGATAGACTTCTGATCCCCCTCGACGGTTCCCGGAGGACCGCCGCGGGCGCGCCGCAGCACCGCCTTCACGCGCTCGGACAAGAGGCGGGAGGAATAGGGCTTTTTAATGTAATCGTCGGCCCCGACATTGAAACCAACGACCTCGTCGATTTCCTCGTCTTTGGACGTGAGGAAGATCACCGGAAGGTTGGTGTTCTGGCGGAGGCGCTTCACCAGCTCCATGCCGTCCATCTTGGGCATCTTGACGTCGACAATAGCCAGATCAGGCGGCTGCTCCGTCAACCCGGTGAGGGCGGACGCGCCGTCATTGAACGTTCTCACCACGTGTCCTTCGCTTTCGAAGAACACTTTCAGCGAGTTCAAAATGTTCTCGTCGTCATCGACGAGGGCGAGCGTGGCCATAGACCCCCTCGGGCTCCGGGTTAACGTTAAACGACTACGTAAGGACTTTAAGCGGCGGCGACATGAACTCCAAGCCCCGACTCGCCAACTTTCGCAAGCTTGCTCGGCCGCTTGATGCGCGAGCGCGTCCGGCTTGCGAATGAGGCGATCCGGATCGGGACCTGACGCGGCGCTCATTTAGGACGTTTGCTCCTTGTTTACCATGACCGCCGCAAATTTCGCCCGACTTTGTCCGGCGAATGATTCCGGGCGCTTCCGCGTCCTGGCCGCCTGACGACTCCGGAAGGAATTTCGATGGCTGTGATGCGCGCCGCGCGCCCAGTGAACCCGGTGCTGTTCAGTCTGGCGGCGCTCGTGGCGCTGTCGGGCTTGACCATTGGCGCTGTTGCGGTTTTTGGCGACCCCCACGCGGCCTCGCCGACCCTGGTCCAGCCTTTGTTTCGCAAGGCGCCGGCCCATGTCGGCCTGAAAAAGGGCGGCGCCGGCGAGGAAGTGGAAATTATCGATTCCGAACCCATTCCGCCGGACGCCGAGATTCTCGATCTGTCCGATCCGCGGGCGATGGCCGAATATGGCGTTCACGACGCGATGGAGGAGGCCGCTGCGCCGCACGGCGACGAGCAGCCGCAGAAGGAGGCCCGCAAGGCGCTGGTGAAGGCGCCGGTCGCGGGACTGTTCCAGCCCAGCCCCAACGGACCGCTGCCAATCATCGCGTCGGATGGCCGCACGCCTATGCAGGTCTATTCCAGGCCGTTTGCGAACGCTGGCGGCAAGCCGATGATCGCGTTGATCGTGGGCGGACTGGGGCTGAACGCGCAGACCACGAACGCCGCGATCGAGACGTTGCCGCCGGAAGTGACGCTGTCCTTCGTACCGTACGCCAAGGATCTGCAGACCTGGATCAACCACGCCCGCGCGAGCGGCCATGAGGTCATGCTGGAGCTGCCTATGGAGCCGTTCGACTACCCGGACAACGACACTGGCCCGCAGACGCTGCTCGCCTCCGCAAAGCCCGAGGAGAACGCCCAGAAGCTTAATTGGCTGATGGGCCGGGCGCAGGGCTATTTCGGCGTCGTCAATTATCAGGGCGCGAAATTCGCCTCCTCGCCCGCCGCCAATTCCGTCATGACGGCGTTGGCCGGGCGCGGCCTCGCCTTCGTGCAGGATGGGTCGGGATCTAAGCCGGCTTTCGCGAACGTCGCGCGGACGGCGCAAATTCCGTTCGCCGGCGCAGACCGAGTGGTGGACGCCCAACCGGCCGAGGCCTCCATCGACCAACAATTGTTGACGCTTGAAGCGCTTGCTCTGCAGAATGGTTCATCATTCGGCGCCGGGTTCGCTTATCCGCTGACGGTGGAGAAAGCGGCGGCGTGGGCGGGTGGATTGGCGGCCAAGGGCTATGTGCTCGCGCCGGCGTCCGCCATCGTCAAAGCGCGTTCGGCGAAACACTAGGGAGCACCCTCTGCACAAGCCTACGCACGATGAGGAGCGGTATCGCCCGAATGTCGGCTTGGCGCTGTTCGGCAAGGACGGGCGCGTGTTTCTCGGCCAGCGTCTGAAAACGCCGCCGCCGTTTCAATGGCAGATGCCGCAAGGCGGCGTCGACAAGGGCGAAGCGCCCGCCGAAGCGGCCCTGCGCGAACTCGAGGAAGAGGTCGGAATCGGCGCGGGGCTTGTCGATTTGCTCGAGCAGACGGCGGATTGGCTCTATTACGATTTTCCGCCTGAAATCCAAAGCAGGCTCGGAAAACGGGACAAATATCGCGGCCAAAAACAAAAGTGGTTTGCGTTCCGCTATTTGGGCGCTGATCGCGATATTCAGATCCAGACGGCGCATCCGGAATTCGCCGCCTGGCGGTGGGGAGCCCTTGAGGAAGCCCCCACTCTCGTCATACCTTTCAAGCGCGCGATCTACCAAGAGATCGTCCGGCGGTTCGCGCCTTATGCGCGGCCGTTGGAATAAACGGGAGCGAAGCGGCGCTGATGACTGGGCCTGAGCAGTTAGAAAGGCTTTCGGCGCCTCGTGAGCAATGATCTCGTTTTCATCCACGGCTCGTTTGTCGCGTCGTGGAGTTTCGACCGGTTCCGCAAGCCGTTCGAGAAGGCGGGCTATCGCGTCCGCGCCATCGACCTGCCGCATCATCAGCCTGGCGCGGACATGACGGCGCTCGCCGCCTGCGGTCTGCGCGAATACACAGCGGCCGTCGAAAGCGCGATCGCGGATCTGCAGCGCCCCATTCTCGTCGGCCATTCCATGGGCGGATTGCTGGCGCAGATCGTGGCGTCGCGCCGGCCCGTCGCCGCGAAAATCCTGCTGGCGCCCGCCGCGCCCTGGGGCGTCGGGCCGACGACGGCGGACGAGACCGCCGCAAACCTCACGCTCTTCGCGCTCGGCGATTTCTGGAACCGCACGATCGACACCGATTACAACACGGCGCGCAGCATTGCCTTGCAACGCTTCACCCGGGAGGAAGCACGGGCGATCTTCGCGCGCTTCGTACCGGATTCGGGCAAGGCGGCTTTCGAAACCATTCATTGGTGGCGCGACATCTCCATGGCGGCGGCGGCGCCCGCCTTTCTGATCGAGGCGCCCGTGCTCGCCATTGCGGGCGGCTACGACCGTCTGACGCCGCCAGCGACGGTGAAACGCGTGGCGGGACGCTTCCCGCAGACCCAGGCGACCTTCATCGAGATGCCGGACATGGGCCATTGGCTCGTCGCCGAGCCGGGCTGGGAGCGCATCGCGGACACCTGCCTGCAATGGCTTGACGATCTGAGCATGGGGCGCAGCGGCCGCAAAGTGAAGCCGCGCGTGCTGTTCGGCGCGGGCGCGTAAAACAATCAGCCTACGGCGGAAATGAAAACGCCCCGGCGAAGGCCAGGGCGTTTTGAACGTTTAAGGGCGTCGCCGCGCTTACGCCGCCACGGCCTGCAAGGCGCGCAGGCGCTCGACCTTGCGCTGGGCTTCCAGCTTCTTCTGGTCGTCCTTCGCGTCGCGGAAATCTTCCTCGGCGTCCTTCAGATCGGCCGCGACTTTCGCGGAATCGATCTCGGCGACGTCCACGGCTTCTTCCGCCAGAATGGTGAGCCCGTCGGGCGTGACGTCGGCGAAGCCGCCATAAACGAAAATCTTGCGCTCGGAACCGCCGTCCAGCACGCGGATCGCGCCGGGGCGCAGGGTCGACATCAAGGGCGCGTGCCCAGGCAGAACGCCGAAATCGCCGTCTTCGCCGGGCGCCACGACCTGATCCACGAGGCCGTGAAACAATTCGCGCTCAGGTGCCACGAGAGAGAAGGTGAGTTTGTCAGCCATGCCTTAAATCCACTTGCCGATCAGGGCCCAAAAGAAGGCCGCGACCATCGCTGCGCCGCCTGCGTAAGTCCAAAGCACGCCCTTTGCAAGCAGCGTCTTTTCCTTGTCGATTGCAGCGCAGTGGGCGGCCAGCATCCGCACCGCGACGCCTTCGGGGTCGTCCTCCAGCCCGGAATCGTCGAAGTGTTCGCCGATCATGATGCAGCGGACGCAAAAGGTCGCGGCCCAGGCCAGAAGGGCTACGCCGAGCGCCGTGACCAGCACCACGCCGGGGGCGTCCACAGGGCTTACGCTCAGGGGCGCGCCAGGCGAGGCGGCGATGGGATTAATGCCCGCCATCAGAATAAGCCCCTGAAACGCCAGAAGGGCCCCGGACTTGATCGAGAGGTCCGTGTCCAGATGGCGGACCATTTCCAGATCCTTGAACAAGGCATCCGCCTCGGCGCTGGATTTCTGCGCCGCGCGCGCCCGTTGAAACGCCCGCAGCAGCGCGCGCGTGCTGATGTCCGACCTGTCCTTGTTCACGATGCGCCGCTCCCCTGCGGCGATTAGACGTGATTTTCCCAAAGCAGCAAGAACCGGGCGGCAAGATCGGTCCGGAAGCGCCCCTAATCCAGCAGGGTCCACGTATCGGCGCCGTCCAGCAGGCGGACGCGGATGCCTGCCACATCCGCCGGATCGCACATGCGTGTGTTCACGCCCATGCGATTGTAGGGCTCCGTGTCCTCGGGCGAGGGCAGCGGCAGCCAGAACATGACGCAGCCGCAGGTGGCGCAGCGATGCGTGGCCAGCGTGCGGTCGCCCTGGATGTAGGTTTCGGTCGCGCCGGACCATGTGACCTCGTCCAGCGTGTAATAGGCCCAGCGCGCCGCCACGCGGCGGCACAGCGAACAATTGCAGTCGCGCAATTCGCTGGGCGCATAGGCGGCCTCAAACCGCACCGCGCCGCAATGACAGGAGCCTTGGAGCATCACGGGCT
>CAYNCS010000141.1:0-7550 GCA_964395875.1 uncultured Caulobacteraceae bacterium
AGGCTGGGAAGTCTGGTGCGACGGCATGGAAGTCAGCCAGTACACCTATTTCCAGCAGGTCGGCGGCCTCGACGTGCGCCCCGTCTCAGGCGAACTGACCTACGGGTTGGAGCGTCTGGCCATGTATGTGCTGGGCTATGACCGCGTCTACGATATGCCGTTCAACGATCCGGACAGCGCCTCACCGGTCACCTATGGCGATGTGTTCCTGGAGAACGAACGCCAGGGCTCGACCTTCAATTTCGAGCGCTCCGATCCGGAAATGGTCGAGCGCTGGTTCCGCGACGCCGAGGCGCAATGCAAGCGCCTGCTGGGCATCGACGGCGGCAATGAAGATCCGAACTTCAAACCCTTGCCGCTGCCGGCCTTCGACTATTGCCTGAAGGCTAGCCACCTGTTCAATCTTCTGGACGCGCGTGGAGTCGTCAGCCCGACGGAGCGTCAGTCTTATATTGCGCGGGTGCGCACCCTGGCGAAGGGGTGCGCCGAAGCGTGGGAAAAGGGGGAGCGTACATGACCGATCAACCGATCATCGCCGAAAAGGCGCCGAAGCCCGTCGCCGTTGAGGCGGGCAAGACCTATTATTGGTGCACCTGCGGCAAGTCGGCGAACCAGCCGTTCTGCAACGGCGCGCACAAGGACACGTCCTTCACGCCGATGCCGTGGAAGGCTGAGGAATCCAAGACGGTGTATTTCTGCCAGTGCAAGCACTCGGCGAATGCGCCCTTGTGCGACGGCGCGCACACCAAGCTTTAATCCGCCTGACGGCTGCGCGCCCGGTATTGGCCAGGCGTCATGCCCACCGCGCGGCGGAACGCCGTGGTGAAGCTGCTGACGTGGCTGAAGCCGCTCCGATGGCTGATCTCCTTCAAGGGGAGGTTCGAGCCGTCGAGCAGCGTGCGGGCGTTGCGCACGCGGAACTCCGCCAGATAATCGCCGAACGAATATCCGGTTGCGGCCTTGAGCGCGGCGCCGAGCCGGCGCGGCGACACGCCGGAGGCGCGTCCCGCGGCTGCCAGAGTCGGGCGATCGGCCAGGGTCTTGGCGAGATAGTCGTCCAGAGCATGGATCTGCTGATCCGACAGCGCATCGCGATGATCGATTTGCGGCAGGCGAGCCAGATCGATGGCCAGCGTCGTCACCAGGCTTTCGATCAGGGCTTCGCTGCCGAAGCGCGGACGCGCGACCTCTTCGCACAGACGCTCGACGCCGCGCACGATGTCGCGGTGGCGGATGTCGATGCAGGCGCTGATGCGTTCGGCCTGCAACGAGGACAGGCGCCCAAGCGTTTCCGAAAAGCGCTTGGCGTTAAAGCGGCAGAACAACAGGTCCGCGCCGGAATCGTCGCCGACCACGTTCATACCGACGCCCGCCGGCAAAAGCGTGAGGTCGCCGATCATGCGGTAAGGACTGGCTTCTGTGGGCGTGATGTAGCTGCCCCAGATGCGCCAAGGCGTGCGCGAGACGTTGAACGTCAGGATATGGCTGTCATCCTCCGCCGGCACGTGCAGTTCCCGGTGAAAAGAGCGTTTCTCCAACAAGATCGAGGCCGCGGCCGCTGCGCATTCCATCCCTGGGTTCCCGATTTTTCTTTAAGTATGGCGCACCAATTTAGGCGCGACAACAAAGGCTGGCGTTTAACCCTGCAATCCATCGCAAAAATCGGGCTTTAGACCAAAATCCGAAGGGCCGGAAAGCAAAGCCGGGCTGTGTTAATCGTGCTAGGGCGCCTGACAAGCGCGGGCTCCGTATGAACCAAACGAAATGAGGAACGGCCGTATGGACGACATTCGCAACAGCCCCGGTGCGGACGAAACGGTGGAGATCACCTCCGGCAGCCCGGTCCCGTATCTCAACGGACGCAAGCTTCTGCGCACCAAAAGCAGCACGCTGATCAGCTCCTCGCGCTGGCTCAACGAGCCGCGCATCCGCGAATGGGTGTCCAACGAGACTCTGCGCCGCAACGGCGAAGACTATCCGCTGCTATTCGGCTTTCCCGAAGCGATTCAGGCCATCGATCAAACCCGCGATAACGATCGCATAGAGTCGCTGATCAAGGCGGAGCGGAAAAAGAACAAGGCGCTCGATCGCTGGTTCGAAGAAAGGCACATCTCGACCTATACAAAGAACGACCTCGCCGATAATCCGCCGGGCTCCGTCGGGCGTTTGCTGTTTGAGCACATGGACAAGCTTGGTCTGGAAACCGAGCTGGATCCGCGCGTGCAGGCCAATCCGGATTGGAAGCCGGAACTGGACATTGAATACTTCAATCTGCGCTCAGGTCAGACGCATGATTTCGACCATCTTCTGGGCGAGGTCGGCTTTGACGTCATTTCCGAAATCTTCCCAACTGGCCTGCGTACGGGAAACATCTACAGGCACATCAGTCCCGAGCTGGCGGGCGAATTGCTGACCATCAACACCTTCACCATCTTTCCGTGGTTCATGCGCTGCCAGCTGCATTATCCGGCCGCCTGGCCGGCCATGTGGCATAATCTAAGCCACGGCTATGAGGTGGGCCAGCAATCGGATTGTCTGTTTACGGCCAAATACGAAACGATCTTGCATCTGCCGCCGGAAGACGCGCGCAAGGCGCTGGGCCTGCGCGGATTCAAGGGGCCGCACAATAGTGAGGCTGCGTCACTGGTGTTCGGCGAAGGGCGTCTGATCATCTGAGGGCGCCGCCTCCCTGCGCCTTAGTAAGTCGCGGGCGGATCGCTCGCGGGGAAGGATTCGTCGACGCGGGTGTCGAGCTTGTCCCAATTGTCGGGCGGATAGCGCATGTTTTCCGGTCCCGCGTCGCGCACGCGGGTAAAGTCGTCGTAGGCCTTGTCTTCGGCCATCATTTTCCGCGTGAGCCAGACCGCCGAAACGATCAGGGCGCCGGTCAGCAGAAACGCGTTTGGATTGATCCGTGCAGTCATGGTCGATTCTCTCCGTGACTGACACAACGCGGACGCCCGGGCGCTGTTCCCTGAAACGGCGCCGCCGATCGGCCGCCCAAGCGGGGAGCGCTCTTCGCAAGTACGCACGCCTGCCGCAAGTATTGGACGTTGAAGAGGCGGCCGCTTGCGGGCTTGCTGCGCCCGCTTAAAATCAGGTTCCAAACCAAGATTGAGGGGAGGCGCGCAGATGCGAGGGCTGAAAGGGAAAGTCGGGATCGTCGCCGGCGGCGGTCGTGGCATTGGCGCGGCGACCGCGCGGCGTCTGGCGGCGGAAGGCGCGCATGTCGTGATCGGCGATCTGCAGGCCGATTGGGCGCTCGCCACAGCGGAAAAGATCAAGGCCGAAGGCGGCTCCGCGCTGGGCATGGCGCTGGATGGGACCAACGCCGAGTCCCAGGCCGCGATTGTCGCAAAGGCCGTCGAGATTTTCGGCGGTCTGGATTTTTATCACTCCAACCTTGCGGGCGGCACGGAAGGCGACATCGACATTCTCGATTGTCCGCCCGAGGTTCTGGACAAAAGTTTCGCCATCAACACCAAGAGCCATTTTCTGGCGTCGCAGGCGGCGCTGCCGAAAATCATCGAGCGCGGGGGCGGCGCAATGATCTACACGTCGTCCGGCGCGGCGACGGGCGGCGCGGCCTGGCAGGTCGCCTATCCCATGACGAAAAACGCAATTCACGCGCTGGCGCGCCATGTGGCGTCGCGCTTCGGCAAACAGGGCGTGCGCGCCAACGTGATCTGTCCAGGCCTCGTTCTGACCGAAGCCGTGAAGCAGCATCTCACCGACGAATATGTCGAACGCGGCCTGAAGGCCGTGCCGCATACGCGCCTCGGCCAACCCGAAGACATTGCCGCGGCTGTGACGTTCCTGGCGTCGGATGACGGCGCGTGGGTCAACGGCCAGGTCTGGCACGTGAACGGCGGCGCTCAGATGCGCGGCTGACCTTCCTATTCGACGACGCTCTTGCCCGGCTTGGCGCGAATGCCGGCGATGATGCCGGGCAGGATTTCGTCGGAGATCGCATAGGGCGTGTAGAGCGTCACGCGGTCGATCAGGCCTTCGCAGCGTTTTTCGATCAGATCGGGGATTTGCGCGGGCGTTCCGCGCACGGCGAAGGCGTCGACGATCTCATCCGTGATGAGGTTGGTCATCTCGTCCCACTTGCCGTCCTTGGACATCAGATTGAGACGCGGGCCGAGGTCGCCCCAGCCATGGTGCTCCAGCACCGTGTAATAAGCGGGCGTCGAACCATAGAAGGCGATGAGCTTGCGGATCGAGCGGTCGGCGTGGGCGAATTCCTCGTCGCTCTCGCCGGTGATGGTCATGATCATCGCGGGCATGTCGAAGTCCTTCAACGTGCGGCCGGATTTCGCCAGGCCCTGGCGCAGCGACGGCAGCTGCACGTCGCGCACGAACGGCATGGTGGTGAAAGGGTGGGCGTAGAGGCCGTCCGCCAGTTCGCCGGCCACCTCGACCATTTTCGGACCGAGGGCGCCGAGATAGATTTTCGGATCGGCAAAGCCGTGCGGACCGGGATTGAAGGTCGGCGTCATCAAGGTGTGGGTGTAGAAATCGCCCCGGAATTTCAGCGGCGTCCCGCGGCCCCAGCAATCCCAGATGGCGCGCAGGGCCTGCAAATATTCGCGCATCTTCGCGGCGGGCGGTCCCCACGGCATGGAAAAGCGCTTTTCGATATGGGCCTGCACCTGCGAGCCCAACCCCAAAATCATCCGGCCCTTGGAATAACGCTGGATGTTCCAGGCCTGCATGGCGGTGGTCATGGGGGAGCGGGCGAAGGCGATGGCGACGCCGGTGATCAGCTCGACACGTTCCGTGTGTTCGGCGGCGAGCAGCAGCGCCAGGAACGGATCGATCGTGGCGTCGAGCGTGAAGACGCCGTCGACGCCCAGCGCCTCCATGGCGGCGGCGCGGGCAGGCACGTCCGACAGATCGCCCGAATAGAGGTTCTCACCGCCTTTGAAGATGGCCGCGTCGACTTTCAAATTCACCGTTCAATCCCCGGTCTGATGGCGGGCGCAAGCTAAGCCCGGCGGGCGCGCCGGCGCAATTGGACCGGATTCATTTTGGCCGGGGACGCGTGAGAGCCGGGTGTGGCCGGTTTTCGGGCGGTTTTTCGTAAAAAGCCGGTCCGGGCGGCTGGTCAGGCCGCGTTGCAACCTTATAAAGGCGCGCGACGGAATCAGCTTAAGGCTGAATTGGACCTCTTATGCCGCAGCTTTTGATTGAGTTTTTCTCCGAAGAAATCCCGGCGCGCATGCAAACGCGCGCGGCGGAGGATCTGTTGCGGCTTTTGGAGGCTCAGCTGAGCGCGGCGGGCCTGAAAGGCGAGAGCGCCCGGGCCTTCGCCGGGCCGCGCCGTCTGGCGGTGGTGATCGACGGTCTGCCGGAGCGCACGCCGGATCTGAAGGAAGAGCGCAAGGGCCCGCGGGTCGGCGCGCCGGAACAGGCGCTGGCCGGGTTTCTGAAAGCGGCGGGACTGTCTTCCATCGAGGAAGCCGTGGTGCAGGACGATCCGAAAGGCGCGTTTTACGTGGCGCGGATCGACAAGCCGGGCCGGGCGACGGCGGACATCCTGGCCGAGGCGCTGCCCGCGGTCGCCAAGAGCTTTCCCTGGCCCAAGAGCATGCGCTCGGGCGAGCAGGATTTTTACTGGGTGCGGCCGCTGCAATCGGTCGTGGCGATCTTCAACAATGAAGTGGTGCCGTGCGAGATCGGCGGGATCAAAGCCGGGCGCCTGACGCGCGGCCATCGCTTTCATGCACCGTCCAGCTTCGACGTCTCGGATTTCGAGGATTACGCGGCCAAGCTGCGCGCTTCGTGGGTCGTGCTCGATACGGCCGAGCGTAAGGCGCTGATCCTCGAGCGCGCTAACAAGCTCTGCAAGGATGCGGGCCTGGAACTGGTCGAGGATGCGGGCCTGCTGGACGAGGTCGCGGGCCTCGTCGAATGGCCGGTGCCGGTGCTCGGCAAGATGGACCCGGCCTTTCTCGATCTGCCGGCGGAAGTCATTCGTCTGTCGATGCGGACGCACCAGAAATATTTCGCAGTGCGCGATCCGGCGACTGGCAAGCTGGCGCCGAACTTCATCACCGTGGCGAACATCGACGCGGTCGACGGCGGCAAGGCCATCGCGGCGGGCAATGCGCGCGTGCTCTCGGCGCGCTTGAACGACGCGCGCTATTTCTGGGACCTTGACCGGTTCTACGATCCGATCGAGCGCACCAAGCCGAAGAAGCTCGACGCGCCTGAACGCATCGAAAAGCTGAAACAGATCGTCTTCCACCAGAAGCTCGGCAGCGTCTGGGACAAGGTGGAGCGGGTTCGCGCGCTGGCGAAAGAGCTGTGCGCCGTTACGGGCGCCGATCCCGTTCTGGTGGATCGTGCGGCGGTGTTGAGCAAATGCGATCTGGTGACGGAAGTCGTCGGTGAGTTTCCCGAATTGCAGGGCCAGATCGGGCGGCAGATCGCTGAGTGGCAAGGCGAGAATCCCTCTGTGGCGATTGCGGTCGAGGATCATTACCGGCCGCTTGGGCCGAATGATCGCGTGCCCGCTGACAAGGTCGCGGTGACGCTCGCTTTGGCGGACAAGATCGATACGCTGGTTGGGTTTTGGGCGATCGATGAAAAGCCGACAGGTTCGAAAGATCCGTTCGCGCTGCGCCGTGCGGCGTTGGGCGTTGCCCGCATCGCTTTGACGAACGATGTGCGCCTGCCGATTTTGGGCGTCCTGTCGCGTCCGTTTGCGCGCACGGCCTATGCCGAATACCGAGTGAAGGTCGATGCAATGTCGGCGCAGCTTAATTCAATCATGGGAATGCCCATTCGTGTGCGTCAGGCATTCCTGGCCGAATATGGTAAGGCGGCATTCGAGGCCGGCCTCACCGACGACGCTGGCGAATATGCCTATGAGACCGCCTTCGACCTTCTGCTGTTCCTGACCGACCGCCTCAAGGTCCAGCTCCGCGATCAGGGCAAGCGCCACGATCTCGTGGACGCCGCTTTGCGGCCGGGGGGGGCGCTGGACGACGATCTCGTCCGCATCGTGCGCCGCGTCGACGCTGTGGAAGCCTTCCTCAAGACCGACGACGGCGCGAACCTGCTGGCCGGCTACAAGCGGGCGGTGAACATCCTGCGCGCCGAGGAGAAGAAGGAAGCGGGCCTCGCCGAGTCTCTGGCCGCCGACCTGGTTAATAATGTTGAGACCAATGGCGTACTGGACGCCGAGCGCGCCCTGGCCGAAGTGCTGGATGGCGCGGACCTTGCAGCGCAACATGCTTTGAATTCAGAAGATTTCGCCGGCGCCATGGGGGCGTTGGCCCGTTTACGGGCGCCTGTCGACGCATTTTTCGATCAAGTCCTGGTGAACGACCCGGACCCGATGTTGCGCCGCAGCAGGCTCTTGTTATTGTCGAAGGTGCGTGCGGCCCTTGAGCGAGTCGCCGACTTCTCGCAGATCGAAGGTTAACGCGCCGGATTCCTCCTCCTTCCGGCGTCGTTTCAGAGTTTAGGGTAACGATATGGCCGGAAACTCCGCCAAATGGGTCTATTGGAAGAGGCCGGTGGAGTGGAAAACTTGTCGC
>CAYNCS010000141.1:7560-8104 GCA_964395875.1 uncultured Caulobacteraceae bacterium
GGCCGAAGGCGCCGCCAGCATGAAGAATCTGCTCGGCGGCAAGGGCGCCAATCTGGCGGAAATGTCCTCGCTCGGTCTCCCGGTCCCGCCGGGTTTCACCATTTCGACCGAAGTCTGCACCGTCTTTTACGAGCGCGGGAAAAAGTATCCCGACGAACTGAAGGCGCAGGTCGACGCCGCTCTGGCGCAGGTCGAGGGCATTGTGGGCCGCAAATTCGGCGATCCGTCCAACCCGCTTCTGGTTAGCGTGCGCTCCGGCGCCCGCGCCTCGATGCCGGGCATGATGGATACGGTGCTCAATCTCGGACTGAACGACCAGACGGTGAAGGGCATGGCGGCTCTGGCCGGCGACCGCTTCGCCGCCGATTCCTATCGCCGGTTCATCACGATGTATTCCAGCGTCGTGCTGGGCATCGGCCATCACCATTTCGAAGACGCGCTGACCAATTACAAAACCGATCACGATCTGACGCTCGACACCGATCTGGGCGCCGAGGACTGGACCGCGCTGGTCGAGACCTACAAGGCGATCGTCAAAAAGCGC
>CAYNCS010000142.1:0-8023 GCA_964395875.1 uncultured Caulobacteraceae bacterium
CAGGGTCATGCAGGAATGCTCCGCCTCCACGACGACTCCGACGCCCTTGGGCTGCAGGATTTCCTGAATCGCCTGGGCGATGTCGGCGGTCATCTTTTCCTGAATTTGAAGGCGGCGGCCGAAGCCCTGGACGACGCGGGCGAGCTTGGAGATCCCCACGACCCGCTTGTCCGGCAGATAGCCGACATGGGCCCGGCCGGTGACCGGCAGCATGTGGTGTTCGCAAAAGCTGACGACGCGGATGTCGCGCAGTACGACCAGCTCATCATATCCGCCGACTTCTTCGAACGTGCGTTCAAGATATTCGCGGGGATCGGCATTATAGCCTTGGAAAAGTTCCTTGTAGGACCGAGCCACGCGAGCGGGAGTGTCTATGAGGCCTTCGCGAGTGGGGTCGTCGCCGGCCCATTCAATCAATACGCGGACGGCGGCTTCGGCGTCCGCTTGGCTCGGTTTGCTCATAGGCCCTTCTTCCCTGGCGTCATTTGTGTCTTCGCCGCCCGGCCGGGCGGCGTCGGATTATTCTATGCTATATGGAACTTCGTCATCAAAATGCAAAACGCGCGTTCGCTCCGCTTGATAGCGCGTTCCATAATATGAATTGAAAACAACGGCCTATGGATTCCTAAAATCGCGACGGGCCGGAACGTCTCCTCCGTTCAATGGTTATCTCTGGCGCAATACAGCGCTTAGCTGAGAGAATTTGAGGAGAGTTTCACAATGAAACGCATAGCTGTGGGAGCCATGGCGCTGTTGGTCGCGGCCAGCTCCCTGTCCATTCCGAGTCTGGCGTCTGCGGCGCCATATGGCGGGCAAGTTTATGACCGTGGCGATCGCGGTCATGACGATCATGGTCACGACCACGACAAGTGGGACGATTCCCGTGACAACGGTTACCGGTACAAGGGCAAGTTTTACTATGGCCCGCCGCCGTCATATCGCCGTGACCACGTGGTTTACGAATATCGCGGCTGGCGCAAGGGTGATCGCCTGCCGGTCTATTACCGGGAGCGGTATCGGGAAGTGGACTGGCGTTCGTCGCGTCTTCGTGAGCCGCCGCGCGGCTACCATTATGTCCGTGACGACCGCGGCGAGACCCTTCTTGTCGGCATCGCCACCGGCGCGATCCTGGGCGTGATCCTCGCGAACCAGTAAGCGATCGGCTGTTTCAGGGAAAAGCCAGCCTTCGGGCCGGCTTTTTCGCGTTTGAAGGGCTATTTCGGACTCGAATTGACTTTAGCCCGTTCCTGACTATGTTCCGCCGCTTCGCGCGAGGGCCCTTCGGGGCGTCCCCGGCGATTATGGGAGACGGCTTCCGGCCATTTTCATCGCTGCGCCACGGGGCGCGGCCCGGCCCGTCAAAGGTGAGACCATGACCAAGCGCCTGAGCGCTAAGTACAAGACTGACCGCCGTTTCGGCGAAAATATCTGGGGCCGTCCGAAAAGCCCCGTCAACAAGCGGCAATATGGCCCGGGCCAGCACGGTCAGCGCCGCAAGGGCAAGGTGTCGGATTTCGGCGCCCAGCTCGCCGCCAAGCAGAAGCTGCGCTTCTATTACGGCAACATCACCGAGCGTCAGTTCCGCAAGATCTACGAAGAAGCCGCGCGCCTGAAGGGCAACTCGTCCGAAAACCTGATCGGCCTCCTGGAAAGTCGTCTGGACGCGGTTGTGTACCGCGCCAAGTTCGTGCCGACTGTGTTCGCCGCGCGTCAGCTGGTGAACCACGGCCACGTGAAGGTGAACGGCCGTCGTGTGACGGTGCCTTCCTTTAAGTGCCGTCCGGGCGACCAGCTCGAACTCGGCGCGAAGGCCAAGAGCATGGCGCTGGTTCTGGAAGCCGTCGAAAGCGCTGAACGTGACGTGCCGGAATATGTGGAAGTCGATCCGAAGGGCATGACCGCGAAATATCTGCGCGTGCCGGGTCTGGCGGAAGTTCCCTACGCCGTGCGCATGGAGCCGAACCTGGTCGTCGAATATTACGCGAGCTGATCGGCCAACGGTTCCGATCAAGCACCGATTGCGAAAAGGGCGGCTGGTCGGGCCGCCCTTTTTATTTTCGCCGTCGCCGTATTAAGGTGCACGCGCGTGTCGGGAGCACGCGCGTAATCAGATCGCTTCGGCGACGTTATAAAAAGAAGAATTCAATGCGTCTCGTTTCTCAGATATCCATATCTCTGCTTTCGCTTTTCATGGCCATCGGATGCGCCAGCACGCCGGTCGCCGAAAAGCCGCACGCCTCGATTGCGGCGCCCGTTGAGCATGCGCGCGTCCTGCCGCTGGAAGGCGGGCGAAATTTCCGGGACCTTGGCGGATATCGCACCGCAGACGGGCGCATGGTTAAGTGGGAGAAGGTGTTTCGATCCGGTAGTCTCGCCAGCTTGACGGAGAAGGATTACGCGGCGCTGACGCCGCTTGGAATTCAGACGGTCGTCGACTTCCGGATCGACTATGAGCGCGCAGCAGAGCCAACGAACTGGCGCGCCGGACATCCGGAGATTGTGTTCAAGGCGAACAGCGCGGGCGGCGGCGACAGTGAAACCTTCGCCAAGGCGCTGACGGCGCCCGGCGCTACGCCGGAGAGCGTGCGCGCGACTATGATCGCCTTATATCGCCAGCTGCCGGAGCAATACGCCGATCAATATGCGGTTTTGTTTAAAAAGCTCGCGAACTCGGACGCGCCGGTTCTGTTCAATTGCACCGCAGGCAAGGATCGCACAGGAATCGCCGCGGCGCTGGTGCTGACCTCGCTGGGCGTTCCGCGCCAAACCGTGATCGAGGATTATGCGATGTCCGATAAGATCGTGAATTACGCAGCATTGCTCGATGCGCCGGCCGGAACTTCCGGCAGCGCGTCATTCGATGCGCTCCGAAAGCTGCCGCGCGACGTCGTCATGCCGATCTTCCGCTCGGAGCCGGCCTACATCGAAGCGGCCCTGGAGCAGATTGAAACGCAATACGGCTCGGTTGATGGATATCTCATCAAGAGGCTGGGCCTCACTGAATCCGAGTTGGCGGCGATGCGGAGCCGTCTGCTGCAGAACGCCGTCTGAGGCGCAGGTCGCGTCTGCGCTAGGTTTTTGGATGGCGGCCGCGCCATGGCGCAGCCTGCTCCAATTGGCCGGCGAGGCGATACAAGGTCGCTTCGTCGCCATAACGGCCGGTGAACATCACGCCAATTGGCAGGCCCTTTTTCGACATGCCCAACGGCACGGACATGCTGGGCTGGCCGGTGTAGTTCGCCAAGGGCGTGAACGGCGAGAAGCCGCCAGCGCGCTGGGACCAGGTCTGGTAGTCGGCGCCGGTAGACAGGCCGATCTTGCCAAGTTCGAGCGGCGGCGCGGCGAGCGTCGGCGCCAGCACGACATCGTAATCGTCCATGAAACGGCTGATGATGACGGCGAGCGTCTGGAGGGCGTTGTTGGCGCGCGCGTAATCCGCGCCGGAGATTTTCCGGCCATATTCCAGGACGGTGAGCGTGATGTCCTCAAGGACGTCAGGCCCAGGCTTGATCCCCGTCGCTTTTGCGCGGTCGTCGATGTCGGCGGCGACGGAGGCCGCCATGATCACGAACGCGGCGGCGCCGTATTGCGGCGCGTCGTATTTGGGCGCCGCTTCTTCGACATGGTGGCCCAATGTCTCGCAAAGTTTTGCCGCATCGCGTGCGGCGCTGACGACCTCGGGATCGACGGGGCCGCCATAAGGTGAGGCGGTGAGGAGCGCGATGCGAAGCTTTCCGGGAGCTTTGCCGACTTGAGATAGGAAGGAGCTATCGGGCGTTGGCGCGCCATAGCGCGAGCCTGGCTCCACCCCATGCGTGGCGTCCATGATTGCGGCGTTGTCTCGTACTGACCAGCTGACGGCGTGGTGTGCGGAAAGACCGCCCCAGCCCTCGGTGCGCAAGGGGCCCATCGGGATGCGCCCGCGGCTTGGCTTCATGCCGAACAGGCCGCAGCACGAAGCTGGAATGCGAATGGAGCCGCCGCCGTCCGTCGCATGCGCCGCCGGCAGAACCCCGGCCGACACCGCCGCCGCCGCGCCGCCGGATGAGCCGCCGGTGATGCGTTTCGGATTCCACGGATTGCGCGTATCGCCAGTGAGTTTGTTCTCAGTCGTGGGGGTGAGGCCGAATTCCGGCGAGGTTGTTTTGCCGAAAATGACGAATCCAGCGCGCTGGATGCGTTTGACCAGCTCCGATGTGACCGCCGCCCGATTGCCCTTGTAGAAGCGGCTGCCGCCTTCGGTGAGCTCCCCCTGAATATAGGTGCTCAGATCCTTCAACAGCCAAGGCACGCCGGTGAACGGACCGTCCGGCAGGCCGTTTGCGATGCTCTTGCGCGCAAAGTCATAGTGCTTTTGCGCCATGAAATTGAAGCGGGGATTGAGCGCCTCTGCGCGCGCAATGGAGGCTTCCAGGAGTTCGGTCGCGGAGATCTGCTTTGATTTCACGAGAGCCGCAAGATCCGTAGAATCGCGGCCATCCAACACGGAGGTCTTGGTTTTGGCGGCGGACGCATTCGCGGCCGCGGCCGCGGCTGTGGCGGCGACGCCAGCTATCGCGTCGCGGCGTGACAGGTCCATGGTGCAGCTCCCTCTTATTGGCGCCCTGGGCGGCGCGCTTATTTTCGCACCACCATAGAGCGTTGGGGGTAGCCGTCCAGCGGGGCGAAGCGGGTCGCCGATCCGCGTGCGCAAGTTTGGTTGGCGCGCGACAGAGTTCCTGGGAGGGGGTGCGCAAACGAAAAAGGCAGCCCTGAGGGCCGCCCTTTGAACTTCAAACTTGCCGGTGCAATCAGGCCGCTGTCTTAACGCCCTTTTCCGTCAGGAATTCCTGCAACTCGCCGGATTCGTACATTTCGCGGATGATGTCGCAGCCGCCGATGAATTCGCTCTTCACGTAAAGCTGTGGAATCGTCGGCCAGTCGGAAAATGCCTTGATGCCTTCGCGCACTTCGTTGCTCGCGAGCACGTTCACGCTGGCGTAGTCGACGTCGAGCACGTCCAGGATTTTCACCACCGTGGCCGAGAAGCCGCATTGCGGCGCTTGCGGGCTGCCCTTCATGAACAGCACGACATCATGGTCGGCCAGGGCCTTGCGGATATCGGCGAAAATCGCGGGTTCGCTCATAGAGGCAGCTCCGGTGCAGGTCTGTCTGCAAGCTGGGCGCCCTCGGGCGTTCCGTCAAGCCGGGAAAGGTCCTTCGCGAGCAGTTCGAGCCCGGTTTTCAGATCAATTTTGGGCCGCGCCTCGCTGGGGATGTCGAGCGGGGTCGAGGCGGTGCGCGGACGCTGCACGCGGCCGGAGCGGGAGATGCCGCCGGACGTCTTCAGATTCAGCATGCGCGCGGCCTTGGTGGCGATGCGCAGGCGCAGGATCGAGATGCGGTTGGGCCGGCGGGGCGCTTCCACGGCGTCGGCCACCGCGTCATATAGGTCGGCCAGCGAAAGCTTGTCCGGTCCGCCCAGCGGCACGACTCGCTTCAGGCCCTTTTCCCAGATCGACAGAGCGGCGGCGGCGCGCGCGACGTCCTGGAAATGGATGGGCTGAAAAGCGATTTCCTCGGCGTCCGGCACGATCGTCTTGCGGCCGGATTTCAGGCGTTGGGCCAGCACCGACAGATTGGCGTCTCCGGTGTGGCCGTAGGTGAGCGTCGGGCGCAGGATCGTCCAGGGCAGGGTCGAGACAGTTACGCGCGCTTCGCCGCTGGCGAATCCGGAAAAACGGGTGTTGGCCGATTTCGTGCCCGCATCGTTGGCTGAAACGAAAACGCAGCGTTTGGGATCGCCGCGTTCCAGGGCCGTCAGCACCTTGGAACTTGCGTCACGGATCGAAGAGAACGCCACGGCTTCGGCGCCGGTCGCATGGTGGCTGAGGGTGCGTTCCGCAGACTCGTCCCGCGCGCCGAAGATCATCGTTTCAATTTGCGCGCCCGCGTCGCGCAGACGGCCTGCAGCCGGACTGTCCGGATCTGAAAAGCCGGCGACGACTGTGAAGCCCTTCGCAAGAAATTCCGCTGCGATCGCTTCGCCAAGCAGCTCGGCGCAGTCGAACACCACCGCCTTGGGTTTTTCGTTCCCGCTCATTTTCCCTTCGCGCCCGTATCTAAGGCGAGCGCATGCAGCTCGCCGCCCATCCGGCCTTTCAAAGCGGCATAGACAAGCTGGTGCTGCTGAACGCGGGACTTGCCTGCGAAAGCATCCGACCGAATGCGTGCTTTGTAATGGTCGCCATCGCCCGCGAGATCCTCGATTTCGATCTCGGCGTCTGGAAACGCGGCCTTCAACAGGCTTTCGATATCTGGGGCGGACATAGGCATGGTGGGCTTATACCCTCGTGTTGCGGCGCCGGGCAGTCCCAATAAGGGACTAGCGCCACGATACTTAAGGGATTTCAGAAGCCCAGAGAACGCCGAATTACCGTTGGCGGCTTAATCCGCACCCGACATGAAACCCGGCATCCAGCCCTCGTGCGCGCTCTTCAGGCTCGCGACTAAGGCGTTGAGACCGTCGGCGCGCAAGGCGTCGCCGCCGGCGATTCCGATCATCGCGCAGGGAATTCCCGATTTCGCCGCCTCCGCGGCGATCAATGCGGCGGCGTCCGGATTTGCGGCGATCAGATAGCGCGCCTGATCCTCGCCGAACCAGAAGGCGTGGGGCGGAATGCCTGTGGCGCCTTCGAGCGTGATCCCGACCGCGTTGGCCATGGCGAGTTCGGCCGCCCCGATCAGCAATCCCCCGTCGGACAAATCGTGCGATGCGCTGACGCGTTTGGCCTTGATCTGGGTGCGGATGAATTCGGCATGCTTGCGCTCGACGGCCAGGTCGACTGGCGGCGGCGCGCCTTCCTCGCGTTGGTGCAACTCGCGCAAGTACAGGCTCGCGCCCAGCCAGCCTTTTGTATCGCCGATCAGCAGAATGTGATCGCCGGACTTCATGCCGCGGTAGGTGGCGATTTGCGACAAATCGTCGATCAGGCCGACGCCGCCTACGGCAGGGGTCGGCGGGATCGCCGCGCCATTGGTCTCGTTGTAGAGCGAGACGTTGCCGGACACGACGGGGAAGTCGAGCACCTTGCAGGCTTCCGCCATGCCTTCGATCGCGCCCACGATCTCGCCCATGATTTCCGGACGCTCGGGGTTGCCGAAATTCAAATTGTCCGTGATGGCGAGCGGCGTGGCGCCGACCGCCGACAGGTTGCGGTAGCATTCGGCCACGGCCTGCTTGCCGCCCTCATATGGATCGGCGGAGACGTAACGCGGCGTGACGTCCGTGCAGGTGGCCAAGGCGCGGTTCGTGCCGTGCAGGCGCACGATGGCGGCGTCGCCGCCGGAATCGGCGACCGTGTCGCCCATCACGGTGCGGTCATATTGCTCCCAGATCCAGCGTTTGGACGCCACATCGGGGCAACTCAGCAATTTCGTCAGCGCTGCGCCGAGATCCTCCGGCGCCGGGACGCTGGCGGCGTCGATGATCGGGCGCTTGTCCTTGTAGACAAATGGCCGGTCGTACAGCGGTGCGTCTTCCGACAGCGGAGCGATCGGGATGTCGCAGACGATTTCGCCTTTGTGCTTCAGCACCAGATTGCCGGTGTCGGTCGTCTTGCCGATCACGGCGAAATCGAGGCCCCACTTTTCCATGATGGCGTGCGCGATGTGCTCGCGGCCCGGCTTGATGATGACCAGCATGCGCTCCTGGGATTCGGAGAGCATCATCTCATAGGCGCTCATGCCTGTTTCGCGTTGCGGCACTGCGTCCATATTGAGTTCGACGCCGACATTGCCCTTGCCGCCCATCTCGACGGACGAGGAGGTGAGGCCGGCCGCGCCCATGTCCTGAATGGCGACGATGCAGTCTTCCTGCATCAGTTCGAGGCAGGCTTCGATCAGCAGTTTTTCCTTGAACGGATCGCCGACCTGAACGGTTGGGCGCTTTTCCTCGGATGCGTCGTCGAACTCGGCCGACGCCATTGTGGCGCCGTGAATGCCGTCGCGGCCCGTCTTCGCCCCGACATAGACGATGGTGTCG
>CAYNCS010000143.1:0-7769 GCA_964395875.1 uncultured Caulobacteraceae bacterium
CGCGTGATGAGCCTGCGCGAAGCGCTGCAGGCTTATCTGGATCACCGACGCGAAGTGCTCGTGCGCCGCTCCAAGAAGCGGCTGCAGGAAATCGAACGCCGCCTGGAAGTTCTTGGCGGTTATCTCATCGCCTATCTGAACATCGATGAAGTCATCCGCATCATCCGCGAAGAGGATGAGCCCAAGCCCGTGATGATGAAGAAATTCGGCCTCACGGATGTGCAGGCCGAAGCGATCCTGAACATGCGTCTGCGGTCTCTGCGCCGCCTCGAAGAGTTTGAGATCAAGAAAGAGAACGACGAGCTCAATCAGGAACGCTCCAAGATCGAGACCATGCTCGGCTCCGAGCGCCGTCAGTGGACGACGGTGGCTGGCGAACTCAAGGGCGTGCAGAAGGAATTCGGCCCGGGCACGGCGATCGGCAAGCGGCGCTCCCTGTTTGAAGACGCGCCGGCGGACGTCGATCTCTCGGTTGAGCACTTCGTCGAGAAGGAGCCCATTACGGTTGTGCTTTCGCAGAAGGGCTGGATCAGGGCTCTGAAAGGGCACGTCGACGACCTGTCGAACCTCAAGTTCAAGGAGGGCGACGAGGGGGCCTTCGCCGCGAAAGTCTATACGACCGACAAGATATTGCTGTGCGCCTCGGACGGCCGCGTGTTCACCCTGGCGGGCGATAAATTGCCCGGCGGACGCGGTCTCGGCGAGCCGGTGCGTCTGATGGTGGAGTTGGGCGAGAAGGACGAACCCATTGGCATGTTCGCCTATCGTGCGGACGAAAAGTTGCTGATCACATCGAGCGACGGCCACGGGTTCATCGTGAAGGCGGACGATTGCGTGTCGCAAAAGCGCGGCGGCCGGCAGGTGTTGAACGTGTCCGGCGATGCAAAGGCGGCGCGTGTTGTGGAAGCCGTCGGCGACCACGTCGCGGTGCTGGGCGACAACCGGAAGCTGCTCATCTTCAAGCTCAATGAGTTGCCGGAGATGAGCAAGGGGAAGGGCGTGCGCTTGCAGACCTACAATAGCGGCGGACTGGCGGACGTGCTGACCTTCGAAAAGGCGTCTGGCTTCGGTTGGGTCGACGCAGCAGGGCGTTCGCGCGAATGTCCGGAATGGAAATCCTGGGTCGGCAAGCGGTCGCAGTCCGGCAAGACCGTGCCAAACGGCTTCCCGAAGGCGAACCGCTTCTCGCCTGAGGGATTCTGACGCGGTCTCGCGCCGCGTCGTGGTCCGCCCCGATTTCAATGTGCGGTATGGGATGATACAAGGCGCATGAACGCGGGCGCCGGACGCCCCGGCAGAGCAGGAGCGCGTAATGAGCCCTTCCATTATTATACTGATCGTCGTCGCCGTTTTGGCGCTGGTGGCGATCGGCATTTACAACCGGCTCGTTTCCCTTCGCGCTTCGACGAACCAGGCCTTCGCGGACATCGACGTGCAGCTGAAGCAGCGGCACGATCTGATTCCAAATCTCGTCGAGACCGTGAAGGGTTACGCCACGCACGAAAAGTCCACGCTCGACGCCGTGATCAGCGCGCGCAACGCGGCGGTTTCCGCGCGCGGGCCGGCCGGTCAGGCGCAGGCGGAGCAGCAATTGACGTCGGCGTTGGGAAACATCTTCGCGTTGGCGGAAAGCTATCCGGACCTGAAGGCCAACCAGAATTTTCTTCGTCTGCAGGCGGAATTGTCGGACATCGAGAACAAGCTCGCCGCCGCGCGCCGGTTCTTCAACAACGCCGTCCAGGAATACAATGCGGCGATCCAGCAATTCCCGGCTGTGCTGTTCGCCAACATGTTCGGTTTCAAGGAGCGCGGTTCTTTCGATGTCGGCGAAGCCGCGCGGGAAACGTTGGACGCGCCGGTGCAAGTAAAGTTCTAGGCAGGTGAAGATCTAGAGGTTTATCGTGCAAGCCTTCGGGCTGCGGACCCACATCCTCAACAACAATTTGCGCTCGGCGCTTCTGCTTGCCGGCTTTCCGGTCTTGTTGTTGCTGCTCGCTTATGGCGGGGCGTTGCTGTTCGTCGGCATGTCGATCAGCAATGACGTCAGCCCCGGCGCGGCGTTCGCCATGGCCAATGACGCCTTTCCCGGTGCGGCCGCCGCGGCTTTGATCGGCGCGGGCACCTGGTTCATCATCGCCTATTTCGCGCATCAGACGTTGATCGATCTGGCCACGGGTGCGCGCAGCGTCAGCCGCGAGGAACAGCCCGAGCTTTATAATCTCCTTGAGAACCTCGCGATCTCCCGCGGGCTGCCGATGCCGTCGCTGCGGATCATCGATACGCCGATCATGAACGCTTACGCCTCGGGGCTTTCGGAAAAGAAGGCGGCCGTCACAGTCACGCGCGGACTTCTGGAGGCGTTGAACAAGGAAGAACTGGAAGCCGTGCTGGCGCACGAGCTGACCCACATCATGAATCGCGACGTGCGGACGATGGTCGTCGCCGCCGTCTTTGCGGGCATCATCTCCTTTACGGGCGAATTGCTGTGGCGCTGGATGGCCAATGGCGGGTTTGGCTTTCGTTCGTCTGGCGGCGGCCGGTCCAGACGCTCGGATGACAGAGGCGGCGGGGGCGGGCAGATCGCGGTGATCCTGGCGGCCTTGGCGATCGCGTTTTTGGCCTGGCTCTTTTCCGTGGTGATCCGGCTGGCGCTGTCGCGCTCGCGCGAGTTCGTTGCGGACGCCGGCGCCGTTGAGCTCACCAAGAATCCGGACGCCATGATTTCGGCGCTGCGCAAGATCGACGGGCATTCGGACATGCCGACGGCGCCGTCGTCGGTTCAGGAAATGATGCTCGACGATCCGCCCAGCGGCTTCGGTTGGCTGTTCGCTACGCACCCGCCCATTTCAAAGCGGATCGAGGCGCTGGTGACGTTCGCGGGCGGACGAGACGATCTGCCGGCGCCTGCGATGAGCGTTGCGGAGCCCGTTGGGGATGCGCCCTTGCAGCCCGGGATGAGCCCGAAACTATTGGGGCCGTGGGGGCCGCGCAGCGCCGGGCTAAAGCAGGGACCCTGGGGGCGGCGTAATTAGCGGCCGTGAACGTCCGGATCCAGTTCGCGCCAGCCTGCGGGCGTCAGCAGTTCCAATGGCTTGAAGCGGGATTTGTAGCCCATCTTCTCGCTGTCCCGAACCCAATAGCCCAAATAAACGTAGGGCAGGTTGGCCTTCGCTGCTTTCCGGATGTGATCGAGGATGATGAAGGAGCCGACGCTCTGGCGCGCTTCGGACGGATCGTAGAAGCTGTAGACCATCGACAATCCGTCGCCGAGCGCGTCGGTCAGGGCGGCGGCCACCAGGTCGCCGGTCTGCGTATCGCGATATTCGATGACGAACGTGCGGACGGGGCTTTCCTCCACCATTGAGGCGTAATCGAGCATGGTCATGTCCGCCATGCCGCCGTCGAGGTGGCGTGCGTCCAGATAGCGGCGCAACAGCCAGAATTGTTCCTCAGTCGCTTTCGCGGGGGTCAGGCGGGCGGAGAGATTCGAGTTTTTGGTCAGCACCCGCCGCCATTGACGGCCGAACTCGAAGTCCGTGACCGGGATGCGCGCGGAAACGCAGGCGTTGCAGCCGTCGCAGGCAGGGCGGTAGGCGATGCGCTGGGAGCGGCGAAAGCCCGCCTGGGTCAGGGAATCGTTCAGGGCCGATGGATCAGAGGCTTCTTCCAGGCTGGTGAACACCTTGCGCTCGTCGAGGTCCGGCAAATACGGACAGACCCCCGGCGTCGTGAGATAGAAGCGCAGCCGCTGCTGGATATCCAAATACTGGCGCGTCACCTTAGTCGTTCGGCTCCTAGCCCTCTTTGGGCTCTATCTTGCCTTGGCTTTTTTCGCGGGCCAAGCGGCGTCTGCAATTCATCACGGCCGCGCATCCGAAGGAAGCACAGGAGATTCGCGCAACAAGACGATGGAAATGCGGCGATTCCCTGGGAGGTAGGGATCGTCGGGGAAAAGCGGCTCGGATTCCGCCTTGCCGGCGACCTGGTAAATCCGGTCCTGAGGGATGCCGCCCGCTTGCAACAGGCGGCGCGCGATATCAGCCCGGGCGCTCGACACTTCCCAGTTCGATTTGCCCGCGGGCGCCGGTGTGGCGTCCGTATGACCGCTGATTGAGAGGCGGTTCGGCAGCTTGGCGATGACGCCGGCGACGGCTTTCAACAATTTCCTGGCGCGCTCCGTGGGATCGGCGCTGTTGCCGGTGAACATGGGCCGGCCTTCCTGATCGATAATCTGAATCCGCAGACCTTCCGGCGTTTGATCAATAATCAATTGCTTGGACAGTTCCGCCAGCTCCGGCATCGACTGCATGGCTTGCCGGATAGATTGTTCAGTGGCGGCGAACTCCGCCTGCTCCCGCAGGCTTCGGGCCTTGTCGAGCGCTTCCTCGGAAACATCCTCGTCGCTTGCTGCCGATTGCTCGGTCCCGGAGTCCTGGCTGGGCGTTGTCTTGGCGGCGGCCGAGGAAATATTCGGCATCATGGAGTCCATGCCTGCGCTTTGCGCGCCGTCTGCCGACATCGCCGTGCCGCCAAGAATGCCGCCGGACCCGGACGTGGATTGCGACACGCTGGCTGGAGCAAAATAATCGGCGATGCCGCGTTTTTGTTCAGGCGAGGTGGTGTTGATGAGCCACATCAACAGGAAGAACGCCATCATGGCGGTCACGAAGTCGGCATAGGCCACTTTCCATGCGCCGCCGTGGTGGCCATGGCCCGAGACCTTCTTCACCTTCTTGATGATGATGGGTTGTTGATTGTTGCCGGCCATGAGCGCTCTGATTTTGTCGCCGGATAATCGACTCGGCAGGTTAAGACGGCGTTTCCATTTGGAAGGATCCGTCGAGTTGGGGCATTGAAAGCGCTCGAATTTATTTGAACCCGGCGGCGAGAGGCGCGTGCTTGCCGGAAAATCTCGGTCTGTTGAGGAAACTATGGCGAAATGTGCGTTTATCGGCTTGGGCGTGATGGGCTTTCCCATGGCCGGTCATCTCGTCAAGGCCGGTCATGAGGTCGCTGTTTTCAATCGCAATTCCGAAAAAAGCGCCCGGTGGACCAAAGAGCATGGCGGCCGCGCCGCGCCAACTGTGGCCGAGGCGGTGAAGGACGTGGAATTCGTCATGATGTGCGTCGGCGCGGACAAAGACGTTGCGGAAGTAGCCGCCGCGGCTTTTCCGGCGATGACGCGCGATGCGATCCTGATCGATCACACCACCGCTTCGGCTGATATCGCCAAGCGTCTGGCGGCCGAGGCCGAGAGACTGGGCCTTCACTTCGTCGACGCGCCGGTTTCCGGCGGTCAGGCGGGCGCGGAAAACGGCAAGCTGACGGTGATGGCCGGCGGCGCGCAGGCGGCGTTCGATCGCGCGGCGCCGGTGATCGCCGCTTATTCGAAGGCGGCGACGCTGATTGGCGGGCCGGGCGCCGGCCAGCTCTGCAAGATGGTCAATCAGATCTGCATCGCGGGCGTGGTGCAGGGCGTGGCCGAGGGGCTCGCTTTCGCCAAGGCGGCGGATCTCGATCCGGCCAAAGTGATCGCCGCGATCTCGCAGGGCGCCGCGCAATCCTGGCAGATGGAGAACCGCTGGAAGACGATGGTGGCCGGCGAGTTCAGGTTCGGCTTCGCGGTCGATTGGATGCGCAAGGATCTGGGCATCGCGCTTGAGGAAGCGGCGCGCAACGGATCGGCGCTGGAGATGACGCGGCTGGTCGATCAATTCTACAGCGAAGTGCAGGCCATGGGCGGCGGGCGTTGGGACACCTCCAGCCTGATCGCGCGCCTTGGGATCGATCCCGTTAAGTAGGCGCGGCGTTGCGCCTGTTCCCGAGCAATGGTCTAACTGAGGCAAAGACGAGAATGCGCCGCTTGCGGCGCCGATCTCGCGAATGCTTCAAGGGAGGCCCACATGCTCGATCTTCGCATCAATCCCGCACCGCCGATTGCGCACGAAGACTTGCCGCACGTCGGCGCCGGGCTGCGCTTTCTTGATGGGCCCACGGATTATCTGATCGAGCTGCGCGAGCGCTATGGCGATACCTTCTTCGTCGATGTGTTCGGCTTTCCCCTGCTGATGACGTTTTCGCCGAAGGGGCTTGAGAGCCTCTATGCTCTCGAAGAAAGCGATGCGAGCTTCGGCCTGGCCACGTTCGACCTCGCCAGCTTCAAGACGCCGACGGAGATTTTCGCCGACGCTGATCCGGCGCTGTTTTACGAACTCATGAAACATGAACGCATGGCCGATTATCTGCGTCTCATCGCGGATATTGCGGCCGAGTCTCTCGACGCCTGGGACGTATCTGCGCCGCTCGACGTCTTCGACGCCATCCGCACCTCGTCGCAACGCATCGGTTTCGGTCTTTGGATCTGCCGCGAGGCCGCCGCCGAGCCTTATTGGCGCAAGCTGAAGGCGGCGTTCGATGTTCTGGATCAGGAGCGGTCCTTCGTCAGTCCGCAGGAAACCTTGGCCACCATCAAAAGCGGCAAGGCGCGCGAGCGCGCGGCCATCGCCGACATTAAGGCGCTCCTGACGGAGATCGCCGCCGCGCACGATGCGAACCCCTCGAAAGAAGAGGCGACGATTGATCGTCTGCGCGCGAAATTCGGCGGCGGTGAGGATGGTTTCCGTAAGCTGGCGCACAATACGATCAACGCCAATCAAGGGTTTCTGTCGAACCTCTACGCCGCCATCGGCTGGGTCGTGCTGCGGCTGGCGCAATTTCCGGAACTGCGTGCGAAGGCGGCGGCGGAGATCGCGGCGCAGCGCGCGGTGTTTCCTGGCGGAATCGAAACTTCAATCGACGCTCTGAACAAGCTGACCTTTATCGAACAATTGCTGATGGAGTGCGTACGGATCGCGCAGCGCTCAATCACATTGCGCCGGGTGCTGCAGCCGGTGCGTTTCGATGACGGCGCGCAAATCTATGAAGTGCCGCCAGGCGTTTACATCACCACCATGCTGTCGGTGACGAACACGCAAACCGATGAGCTGCGCCGCTTCGATCCGGATCATTATGTGCGCAACGCGCTGCCGCAGGGCCTGACGCCTCTGGGCAAGGAGACCGTCAGCACGTTCGGGCACGGAAAACACGCCTGTCCGGCGCAGCGTTTTTCGCACCATATGTGCAAGATCGTGGTGGCGGCCATTCTCGACCGCTTCGAGATGGAGCCGAAATTTTCGGACCCTCAGCCTTCGTCGCGTCAGCTCGGCGGCGTGGCGCGGCCGGAAACGCCGACGCACATTCAGTTTAGGCGGAAGTCTTTTTGAACGCGATTATCGAACAGGCCGACCGATTCCGGTCGGCCTGAAATCGCTTTAAGCGCCCATCAATCTCGCGGCTTGCGGCGCCGCGTAGGTAATGATCCCGGCGCAGCCGGCGCGTTTGAAGGCGCCCAGCGTCTCCAGAATCGCGCGGTTCTCGTCGAGCCAGCCGTTTGCGGCGGCGGCTTTCATCATCGCGTATTCGCCCGAGACCTGGAACGCGAAGGTCGGGACCGCGAATTCGTCATGGATGCGGCGGATGATGTCCAGATAGGGCAGGCCCGGTTTCACCATCACCATGTCGGCGCCTTCGGCCAGATCGAGCGCGACTTCGCGCAGCGCCTCGTCCGAATTGCCGTAATCCATCTGATAGGTCTTT
The DNA here is from genome assembly GCA_964395875.1 of uncultured Caulobacteraceae bacterium. Lineage (GTDB taxonomy): Bacteria > Pseudomonadota > Alphaproteobacteria > Caulobacterales > Aquidulcibacteraceae > JBEVJO01. The sequence continues at coordinate 7,636 of CAYNCS010000143.1, forward strand.
TTGTCGCCCTTCAGCGCCGTCGCGCTGCCGATAGCTTCGCGATAGGGGCCGTAAAACGCCGAGGCGTATTTGGCGGCGTAAGACAGGATCATCGTGTCCTGCAGGCCGTCCGCTTCCAGCGCCCTGCGCACCGC
>CAYNCS010000144.1:0-7722 GCA_964395875.1 uncultured Caulobacteraceae bacterium
GACCCATCGATTGGGCACCAATACGCGATCGTGCACAAGGAGGCCGTCATGCGGTCGAAGACCCCGAGGATCGAGACGAACCGTCTCGCGTTACGTGCATACAGCCCCGAAGATGCGGCGAACCTGTCGCGACTGGCCGGCGATTTCGACGTCGCGAAGATGACCTCTTCGGTGCCGCACCCTTATCCGCGCCTGTCGGCGGAGGGCTATATCATGCTCACCGAGGCGGCGCGGCCTCTGGGCAAGGACATGCCTTTCGCCATCGATCTGCCGGGAGAAGGGCTGATCGGCGCCGCGGGTTTTCACGCGCACAGCGCCGACAAGTGGGAGTTCGGCTATTGGATCGGCAAGCCGTTCTGGGGCAAGGGCTTCGCCACCGAGGCGGCCCGCGCGTTGCTGGCCTGGTGGGATGAAAGCATGAAGGTGCGCTGCCTCTCGGCTGCGCGCTTCATCGACAACCCGGCCTCGGGCCGCGTGCTGGAGAAGGTCGGCTTCAAGCCAACCGGCGAAGGGCGGCAGCTCTATTCCCTGGCGCGTCTGGCACGGATCCAGAGCGTCGATTATGTGCGCTGCGCGGATTCCGGCGCCGCCGGAATCTGGGCGGCGGAGTAAAAGGGCGATTAACCCTGCGCCATTCGCCTAATGTAAACTGGACGTGCTAAGCGAGGATCGTACCCCGCTTGGCGCGGGCCGGCTGTTTTTAAAGCGTTGAAATGAAGTTCCTCGATCAGGCCAAGATCTTCGTGCGGTCCGGCGACGGCGGCATTGGCTGCGTGTCGTTCCGGCGCGAGAAGTTCATCGAATAGGGCGGGCCCGCCGGCGGCGACGGCGGCCGCGGCGGCGACGTCTGGATTGAAGCGACCGAGGGCCTGAACACCCTGATCGATTATCGCTATCAGCAGCATTTCAAAGTGCGCAAAGGCTATGACGGCATGGGCCGCGACCGCCATGGCGCCAAATCCGACGACATCGTTCTGAAAGTGCCCGTGGGCACGCAGATCTTCGAGGACGACCAGGAAACGCTGATCGCCGACCTCAATGTCGCGGGTCAGCGCGTATTGCTCTGCAAGGGCGGAAATGGCGGCTTCGGCAACGCCCATTTCAAAGGCCCGTCGAACCAGGCGCCCCGCCGCGCCAATCCGGGCCTCGAAGGCGAGGAGCGCTGGATCTGGCTGCGGTTGAAACTGATCGCCGACGCCGGTCTCATTGGACTTCCCAACGCCGGCAAATCCACTTTCCTGCGCGCGTCATCGCAAGCGACGCCTAAGATCGGCGATTATCCGTTCACCACGCTGCATCCGCATCTGGGCGTCGTCGAACTAGCCGGCGATGCGCGGTTCATTCTCGCCGATCTTCCCGGTCTGATCGAAGGCGCCGCCGACGGCGCGGGCCTCGGTACGCGTTTTCTCGGCCATATCGAACGCTGCGCGTGTCTGTTGCATCTAATCGACGGCACGCAGGACGACGTCGCCGGCGCCTACAAGACGGTGCGCCGCGAACTGAAGGCGTATGGCGAAGGGCTCGATAAAAAGCCCGAACTGGTCGCGCTGAACAAGATCGACTCTCTCACGCCGGAAGAGATCGAGGAAAAATCCGCCGCTCTGCAAAAGGCCGCGCGGAAAAAGCCGCTGCTGGTTTCCGGCGCCACCGGCAAGAATGTGCGCGAGACGCTGTTTGCGATCTTCAAGGCGGTGAAAAAAGCGCGCGCCGGCGAGGACGAGGACCAGGAGGGCGCCGAATGGACGCCTTGAATCCTCTCAAAGACGCCAAGCGCGTGGTCGTGAAAATCGGCTCGGCGCTGTTGGTGAATTGGGAGACCGGCGAACCCGCGCGCGCCTGGCTCGGCGCGCTGGCGGGCGATATCGCCGCTGCGCGCGTGCGCGGACAGAAGATCACCATCGTCTCGTCCGGCGCTGTGGCGCTGGGGCGCCGCGCGCTCGGCCTTTCCGGCAAATTGCGCCTGGAGGAAAAACAGGCCGCCGCCGCCGCGGGGCAGGCGCGGTTGATGCGCGCCTGGGAAGAAGCCTTCAGCCCGCACGGCGTGCCGGTGGCGCAGGCGCTGCTGACGCCGGACGACACCGAGGTACGCCGCCGCTGGCTCAACGCGCGCGCCACGCTCGACACGCTGTTGAACCTGGGCGCCATTCCGATCATCAATGAAAACGATACGGTCGCGACGCAGGAAATCCGCTTCGGCGACAATGACCGCTTGGCCGCGCGCGTGGCGCAGATGATCTCCGCCGACGTACTGGTTTTGCTGTCCGATATTGATGGGCTCTACGAATCCGATCCGCGCCGCAATCCCGACGCGAAGCATGTGCCGATCGTGCGCAAGATCACGCCTTTCATCGAGGCCATGGGCGGCGGCGTCAACGCCGATGCGGGCGTCGGCTCCGGCGGCATGCGCACCAAGATCGACGCGGCGAAAATCGCGTTTTCCTGCGGTTGCGCCACGGCGGTCACTAGGGGCGAGGACCCGCGCGCGCTGACGCGTCTGCTTGAAGGCGTGAAGGCGACCTGGTTCGTCCCGACGTCGGAAGCGCGTCAGTCCTACAAAGCCTGGATCGCCGGATCGTTGGCGCCGCAGGGCGCCATCACCATCGATGCGGGCGCCGTGAATGCGCTGAAGAAGGGCGCCAGCCTGTTGCCGGCCGGCGTCGTCGAGGTGTCCGGCAATTTCGGCAAGGGCGACGCGGTGCGCATTCTGGCGCCGGACGGCGCCGAGCTGGCGCGCGGGCTGGCCCGCTATGACGCGGAAGACGCCCGCACCATTCGCGGCCTGAAGTCGGACGCCATCGAGGCGGCTTTGGGCTACGCATCCGGCGCGGCTTTGGTGCATGCGGACGATTTGGTTTTGACTGCGCATTGAATTTTCGCTTGTTAGGTCCGAAGTCTGGACCAGAAGGGACGCACTCATGAACGCGCCTGCGACCGCCGACATTCCCGCTTTGATGCTCGACATGGGCACGCGTGCGCGGGCTGCTCTCCCGGCTTTGCAAAAGGCGAGCGCGGACGATCGCACAAAGGCGTTGCATGCGATGGCCGCGGCGATCCGCGCCCATGCCGCTGAAATCCTGGACGCCAATGCGGCGGACATGGAGCAGGCGCGGGCCAACGGCCTCGACGCCGCGATGCTGGATCGCCTGCTGCTCGATCCGAAGCGCGTCGAAGGCATGGCCGCGGGCGTCGAGACCGTCGCGAACATTCCCGATCCCGTCGGCGCGGTGATGTCCGAATGGACGCGGCCGAACGGCATGCGAATAGCGCGCGTGCGTGTGCCTTTGGGCGTCATTGGCATCATCTATGAAAGCCGTCCGAACGTGACGGCGGACGCGGGCGCCTTGGCCCTGCGCGCCGGCAACGCCTGCATTCTGCGCGGCGGCTCGGAATCCACGCGCTCCTCGCGCGCCATTCATGCCGCGCTGGCGGAAGGCCTCGCGAAGAGCGGCCTGCCCGAAGACGCCATCCAGATCGTGCCGGTGTCGGATCGCGCCGCCGTGGGCGAAATGCTGAGAGGCTTGAACGGCGCCATCGACATCATCGTGCCGCGCGGCGGCAAGGGGTTGGTGGCCCGCGTGCAGGAAGAAGCGCGCGTGCCGACGATCAGCCACCTCGACGGCAATTGCCACACCTACATCCACGCCGCCGCCGATCCGGACATGGCGCTCGCCATCACACTCAACGCCAAGATGCGCCGCACCGGCATTTGCGGCGCGACGGAAACGCTGCTGATCGACGCCGCGTGCGCGCCGGTGATCCTGCCGAAGATCGCGGCGGCGCTGCAGGAAAAGGGTTGCGAGCTGCGCGGCGACGGCCGGGCCCGGGCGCTCATTCCCGTCATGATTCCCGCGACCGAAGAGGATTGGGCCACGGAATATCTGGCGCCGATCCTCGCTGTACGCGTGGTCGACGGCATCGAGGAAGCCATTGCCCACATCGCCAAATACGGCTCCTCGCATACCGAGGCGATCGTCACGCAGGACGAGGCCGCCGCCGAGAAATTCCTGAACGACGTGGATTCGGCGATCATTCTCTGGAACGCCTCGACGCAATTCGCGGACGGCGGCGAGTTCGGCTTCGGCGCCGAGATCGGCATCGCCACCGGGCGCTTGCACGCGCGCGGACCGGTCGGCGCCGAACAACTGACCACGTTCAAATATCAGATCCGCGGCAGCGGCCAGATTCGTCCGTGATGCACGGATGGCGCTGATCTGATGTCGTCGATCTTCTTCCGCTTTCGGGGAAAGGAACGCGCCGCGCGCGGCCTCGCCATCGGGCTCTATGGCGGCACCTTCGATCCGCCGCACGCCGGTCACGTGCATGTGGCGGAAACGGCGCTCGCGGTTGCGGGGCTGGATCAGATCTGGTGGCTGGTCTCGCCGCAGAATCCGCTGAAGGCGCGCTCCGCGCCGCCGGTGGAAGACCGCATGAACGCGGCGCGGCGCCTGGCGCGCAATCCGCGCATGGTGGTCTCGGATCTCGAAGGCCGCATTGCGGCGCGCTACACGATCCAGACCATCGAGCATCTGCAGGCGCGGTCGAAGGGCGTGCGGTTTGTGCTCGTGATCGGCGGCGATTCTTTCGACAATCTTCATCGCTGGCGGCGCTGGGCCGACATCGTGCGCAAGGTTCCGATCCTGGTGGTGGCGCGGCCCGGTTACGGGCTGAGAGGCCGGCTGGGGCCAGTGGCGCGGCGCTTCGCCGGCGCGCGCGTGCCGGAAGGCGCGGCGAATATCCTGAAACGCCGAAAAGGCCGGGCCTGGACGTATGTGACGGCGCGGTGGAGACCTGATTCTTCCACGCAATTGCGCGAACAATCTCGAAAAAACAAAGCCTAAATAAGGTTACCGGCTGCTCATTTGTCGGTTGCGCGGTCGCGTGCTAAGGTCCGCACACGTATTGGCTGCAGAAGGATGCCGACCCTGTCACCCGACCCCTCGCGCGAGACGCGCAATCCCGAAACCGCCCAAGCGGCGCCGGGCTTGGTGGTTTCAACCGACGTTCCCCAGGAAATGGAATCCGTCGTGTTGAAATCATTGGATGACGACAAGGCCGAAGAGATCGTTCAGATCGATCTGAAGGGTAAGTCCTCGCTCGCCGACACGATGGTCATCGCCTCGGGCCGCTCGGCGCGCCACGTGGCCGCCATCGCCGATCACCTTGTGCGCGCCCTGAAGGACGCCGGGCTTGGCCGCCCGCGCGTTGAAGGCATGGCCACGGCTGATTGGGTTTTGATCGACGCGGGCGACATCATCGTCCATCTGTTCCGGCCGGAAGTGCGCACCTTCTACAATCTCGAAAAGATCTGGCAGGACGGTCCCGGAACGCGGGCCGCAAACGCCTAAAAACCATGCGCGTCACGATCCTCGCAGTGGGGCGCGTGCGCGCGGGGCCTGAGCGTGAATTGCTCGACGATTACGTCGCGCGCGCCACGCTTGGCGGCAAGGCGCTGGGACTAGGTCCCGTCGCTGAGCGTGAAGTCGAAGCGCCTGGCGGATCGGATTCCGAAGCCGAAAAAGTACTCAGCCAAATTCCAAAAGGCGCCCTGTGCGTGCTCATGGATGAGCACGGCGAAGCGTTGCGCACGCGCGTTCTGGCGGAGCGCATCGGCAAATGGCGCGATGGCGGACAGCGCGATCTGGTGTTCCTGATCGGCGGCGCCGACGGCCATGGCGCCGCGGTGCGTAAGGCGGCGGAAGAGGGCCGTTGGCCCAGGTTGGCTCTGGGACCGCAAACCTGGCCGCACCGGCTCGCGCGCGTCATGCTGGCGGAGCAGATTTATCGTTCGTTTTCGATCCTCGCGGGATCGCCGTATCACCGCGATTGAGGCGTTACCGGTTCGCCAGTTTCATTTTGCGCGCGCTTCCAATACGTGACTACGAAATTGATCGTACGCCCCTCAGTCTGGGTCGGCGAATTTTTGCGCACTCATTGACTCAAGCGTCTGCCTCGCCACACTGGACGAAATAGAAAATCCGGGGGGATTATGAGACGGCTTTATATTTCGTCTGTCGTGGCGCTTGGCCTAACAATCGCGAGCGCTTCGAATGCTAGCGCGCAAATGTACATATACATCGGTCAAGCGGTGGCGAATGCGCAAGAGCGGGCGCGTGAAACGGCGTGCATGTCTGGCGCAACACAGGTTTCTCAAAAGGACTTTGTAGCGGCCCAAGAAGGAAGTCAGCGCACAATGCTTCGCTATCTATCGCTGGCGGGCGCGTCAGCGGATAGCGACGTTTCTCCGGTTTTCCTGCGCTCGAAGGAACCAAGCTTTACGGTGGATGGCGCGGCGAAAGAAACGCGCCACGCCGATGATCCCGTTGCGCGGGCGATTGGTGCTGATCCTGCACTGGCGCGGAGCGCCGACAGTTTCATTGTTGCGCTGGACGGCGTGAATGCAACGGGGCGCTGGACCTTCTTCGATCCAGCGCTCTCAACAAAGCCGCTTGGCTACTATTCTGTCCAGTTCAGGTATCGGTGGGGCGCTTGGAAAATTTCTCGCTTGGAATTGTCTACGCAGGACGCTCCAACATCTGCGTTGGGGCCATATTGCCACGTTGCAGGCGATATCGAGAAATACTTGGTGACGCGTCCTCAGAATCCTAGATTTCAGGCGGAATTAGCTAAGAACGAGTCGAGCCATCAACGCGTTGGAGGCGCAGGCGCTTTGCCTGAAACCCCAAACTGAATTCTTCGCGCGGATTTTTGCAAGGCTTGCGCCGCGTCGCCTGCGCTACGCCGACGCCATCTGCCGGAAGGCGCGCGGCGTGACGCCGGTTGCTTTGCGGAAGGCGTTGGAGAACGCGCTGGGGTGGCGGAAGCCCAGACGGTGCGCCACCACCTTCAGCGGCAATTTCGGATCTGCGAGCAGCGCCTTGGCGCGCTCGAGGCGCACTTTCTCGACATAGGCCGTGAAGGTCATGCCGGTGGAGAGTTTGAACGTGCGCCGGAAATGCGATTCGCTGACGCCGCAAAGGCCGGCGATTTCGGCGATCTTCACGTCATGCGCGATTTCGGACTCAAGGAACAGACGGATGCGATCGACCTGCCAGGGCGCCAGCGCCCCGGTGTGCAGATCGTGCTCGGCGCGGGTGTGGCGAAACGCGCGGCCGATCTCCACCAGCAGCATGCGAGTCAGGGAATCGATCGACACTTCGTGCGCAAAGCCGGGATTTTTCAATTCATCCAGAAGAAACCACAGGGATTGCTGCATCACCGGGCTTGGAGCCGCGATGCTGCCATCGAGCGCGGCGGGATTGGCGTCGGGCTCAAGGCCGACGATTTCGGTGAAATAATCTTCGTTGAATTTGCAGTACAGGGACTGTCCGAGTTCGCAATCGGCGTCGATGAGGCCGTGCCAATGCTGTCCGGCGGGCGTGTAATTCACCCGGTGAATGTCGCGAAAGTCGCCTTTGGAAGCGAACCGGTAGCGGCCTTGCGGGCGTTTGGATTCCGAAAGCCAGAAACCGAAAACGAATTGCTCGCGGCAGCCGGTGATCTCTCTCGGATAGTTGGTTCTGGCCGGTTCCGTCAGGTGGACGTCGACCCGATCCAGTTGCGTGCGTGCGATCACACGATTGGCCCAGGCCGCCATTCGCGGAGTCTGTAAACTGACTGTTCCCGTCAAACTCGTTTCCTCCGCACGCATGTTTTTTTGTTTTCGTTGAATGCTGGATTCATTTTTGCGGCGCCAATTGCGATGCGGCAACGAAAATATGCGGC
>CAYNCS010000145.1:0-7675 GCA_964395875.1 uncultured Caulobacteraceae bacterium
CACAACGTCACGGATGGTCTGCCACTCGCTGGCGCCGAGATCCTTCGCCGCCTCCACCATCCTTATCGTTTTTACGGTCGTGCTGACCGCGGTCGCGCTGCGCATGCAAAAGCCAGCCGCGATCGCCGGCGGACACTGAGTTTGACGGAGCCGCTTATGCCTGATTCCGCACACACCCCGAACGCCGCCGCCAAGCTTGGCAAGCCCATCATCACGTTCGAGAACGTGACGAAGCGCTGGGGCAAGGTCATTGGCGTCGACAATGTGAGTCTGACGATCAATGAGGGAGAGTTCTTCTCGCTGCTCGGCCCGTCCGGATGCGGCAAGACGACCTTGCTGCGGATGCTGGCCGGATTCGAAGTGCCGACCGAAGGGCGCATTCTGATCGACGGCAAGGATATGAGCGAGGTGCCGCCGAACAAGCGGCCGATCAACATGGTGTTTCAGTCTTATGCCGTGTTTCCGCATATGTCCGTTCTGGACAACGTCGCCTATGGTCTGATGGTGGACAAGGTGCCTGCGGCCGAGCGCGTCAAGCGTGCAGAGGAGGCGCTGGCCCTGGTGAAGCTCGACGGGTTCGGCGAGCGAATGCCGGATCAATTGTCGGGCGGTCAGCGTCAGCGCGTCGCGCTTGCGCGCGCGCTTGTGAAGCGGCCGCGCGTGCTGCTGCTTGACGAGCCTCTGTCGGCCCTGGACGCGAAGCTGCGCGAGCAGATGCGCTCGGAATTGACGAGCCTTCAGGAGAAGGTCGGCATCACCTTCATCATGGTCACGCACGATCAGGACGAAGCGCTGGCCATGGCGACGCGATGCGCCGTGATGAATCGCGGCGTTCTGCAACAGGTGGCGACGCCGTCCGATTTGTACGAGTTTCCGAATTCGCGGTTTGTCGCGGACTTCATCGGGTCGGTGAATATGTTCGAAGGCCGCCTCACGGGCGACAAGCCGGACAGCGCCGTCGTCACCAGCGAGGAGGCGGGCGCGCCGATCTATCTCGATCACGGCGTGACCGGCGCGACGAATGCGACGGTGTGGGTGGCGCTGCGTCCGGAGAAGATCGAACTCCATAAACGCAACGGCGAGGCTGCATTCAAAATGGAGGATGCGCCTGAGGGCCATAACATCGCCGCAGGCGTGATCAAGGATATGTCCTATCTCGGCTCGGAGACGGTGTTCGATGTGGAATTGTCGAGCGGCCGAATGGTGAAAGTGCTGCGCTCCAATCTCACGCGCTGGGATCAGGAGGAATTCACCTGGGACGAACCCGTATGGGTCAGCTGGCACGCTTGTTCGCCAGCTGTATTGTTGTCGTAGAAGGAAGTTCGCCATGGCCGCGTCAGGCCGCCCCGTTCTGGGGATCATTTGCTGCCGCCGGAAGGCTGGCCCGGAATTCGCGCAATCGGTCATGGAGCGGTACGTCGCGGCGGCGATGCGCTACGCTGATTGCGCGGCGCTGCTGGTGCCCTCGATGCCGGACTATATGCAGCCGTCGGAAGTGGTGGGACGCCTTGACGGAGTTCTTTTAACGGGCAGTCCGTCCAATGTGCGCCCGTCGCGTTATGGCGAAGCGATCGACGATCCTCCTGGTCCGCTTGACGATTCCCGCGACGAAACGATGTTGCGGCTGGTGGATTCCGCTCTGGAGAACAAGCGCCCCGTCTTCGGCATTTGCCGCGGATTCCAGGAATTGAACGTGGCCTTTGGCGGCACCCTGCGCCGCGACGTGGGTGAGGACGGCCGCGCGCTCGCGCACCATGCGCCGCTGGATGCGGCCTTCGATCAGATGTTCGACCATGAGCATCTGGTTGATCTGACGCCCGGCGGTGCACTGCACCACGCCTATGACCGCGACAAATTGCGCGTCAACTCGGTTCATTTTCAGGGTGCTGATAAAATAGGCCAAGGGTTAAAGGTGGAGGCGCGCGCGCCGGATGGTCTCGTCGAAGCCTTCAGCGCAAATGTGAACACGGCGCCAGTTCTGGCGGTGCAGTGGCACCCGGAATGGCATCCCGCAGAGCATTCGGACTCACAAACCTTTTTCAAACTTCTGGGACGCGCGCTGCGCGGCGAGAAGCTTGAGGGTTTCGGCGACTAGGGAGAACAGTAATGAACCGCCGCAACTATGATATTCCAGCGCTGCGGAAGCTGGATTTGGAGCACCATCTGCCGGCGCAGGCCGACTTCAAGCTGCTTCAGGAACTGGGCGGCAGCCGCATCATCACGCGCGCCGAGGGCTGCACGATCTATGACGGCGACGGCAATGCGCTGCTCGACGGCATGGCGGGTCTTTGGTGCGTGAACGTCGGCTATGGGCGCGAGGAGCTGGCGAAAGCCGCCTACGAGCAGATGCTGGAGCTGCCGTTCTACAACACGTTCTTCAAGACGGCGACGCCGCCGCCGGTGATGCTGGCGGCGAAGATTTCCGAATTGCTCGGGCCGCCGCTGACGCACGTCTTCTTCAACTCTTCCGGCTCCGAGTCTAACGACACCGTGTTCCGCATGGTGCGGCATTACTGGAAGTCGCTGGGCCAGCCCAATCGCAAGATCTTCATCAGCCGCTGGAACGCCTATCACGGCTCTACAGTGGCTGGCGTCAGCCTGGGCGGCATGAAGGGGATGCATGCGCAGGGCGACCTGCCGATCCCGGGGATCGAGCACGTTGCGCAGCCTTACTGGTTTGGCGAAGGCTTTGGCGAAGATCCGGTCGCGTTCGGTAAAAAGTGCGCGGATGCGATCGAGGAGCGTATCCTGCAGGTCGGGCCGGAAAACGTCGCGGCCTTTATCGGGGAACCGGTGCAAGGCGCTGGCGGCGTGATCATTCCGCCGCCGGGCTATTGGCCGCGCGTGCAGGAAATCTGCAAGAAGTACGGGATTCTCCTGGTGTCCGATGAAGTGATCTGCGGCTTCGGGCGCCTGGGCCAGTGGTTCGGCTTCCAGCATTTCGGCTATCAACCCGACATCGTCTCCATGGCGAAGGGGCTGTCGTCGGGTTACCTGCCGATTTCGGCGACGGGCGTGGCGTCGCATGTCGCGGAAGTGCTGCGCGACAAGGGCGGCGAGTTCATCCATGGCTATACCTATTCGGGTCATCCGACATGCGCCGCCGTGGCGTTGAAGAACCTGGAGATCATCGAGCGCGAAAATCTGGTGTCGCGCACGCGCGAGGACACCGGGCCGTATCTGAAGAAGCTGTACGCCGGGCTTTCGGAGCATCCGCTGGTCGGGGAGGCGCGTTCGCTTGGTTTGATCGCCGCCATCGAGATCGTGTCGGAGAAGGGCACGAACAAGCGCTTCGCTGGCAAGGAAGGGACGGCGGGGCCGATCGTGCGCGACATCTGCATCAAGAACGGCCTGATGGTGCGCGCCATTCGCGACAGCATCGTGTGCTGTCCGCCGCTGATCGTGAGCCACGGCGAGTTGGACCGCCTGACGGCGATCATCAAGCAATCGCTCGACGAGGCCGAGCCGATCCTGCGCAAGCTGTAAGGAATAGGGGCGCTTCGAGCGCCCCTTTTTTCTGTGTGAAACTATTCGGGATCCAGGCCGTTGCGCCCGATCAGGCCCATGCCATCGCCGATATCTGAAGCGATGGCCCGCTCCAAGGCCTCAGGATCCTTGTTCTCGATCGCCTGGATTGCAAGCACGTGCTGATCCTCAAGGATGGCGGTGCCCACGCGGCCATAGACCACGCGCATGTACGGCCCGAATTGCAGCCACAGCGTCTCGATCAATTGCGTGCTCGTGCGGCGTCCGGCCGCGCGATACATGGTGAAGTGAAACGCGAAATTGTTTTCCATGTAGGCGGCGACATCGCCGGACTTGAGCGCGTCATCGAGCTGCGCGTCGATCTTCTTCAGCGTTTCCAAGCGCGCGGCGTCGATGAAGGGCAGAGCGGCGCGCGCGGCCTTGGGCTCCAGCAGCAGCCGGCATTGCAGAAGGTCGTCGAAGCGCGCCGCCGTCATTGGCGGCACCTGGATGCGGCGCTTGGAGCGGATTTCGATGGCGCCTTCGGCCGACAGCCGGCTGAGCGCGTCGCGCACCGGCATCTGGCTGACATTGAGTTCGGCAGCGAGCATGCGTGTCGACAGCCCCAGTCCCGGGGTGATTTTTCCCGTGAACAGGCGGCGGCGCAATTCCTGATAAATACTGGCGTGAAGGACTTCGCTTTCGCCCTCGGCGCCGTCGTCCATAAAGCTCACTCGTGCATTTTCCATCAGCAGCGCCCGCGTTCCTTTCGGGCCCTTCTTGCATAACGGCCGGAGAAAAGAAAATCCGCCGGGCTTATTCGGCTGGCCTATCCCTTTGGGAGGCGCTTGACTAAGCTGGCAGAGTACAGCGATTATTCTGTGATCACAACAGAGGTCCGGGGACTTATGCCATGCGGCAGCCCGGCAAATATATGCACGAACAGTTCGATAAATGGATCAAGGAAAACCGTATCGCCGAAGTTGAATGTCTGGTTCCAGACATGAACGGCGTTGTTCGAGGCAAGGTTTTGCCGGCTTCGAAGTTTCTGCAGAGCGTCCGCGACAATTCGCTGCGGGTTCCGTCCAGTCTCTACATCGTCGCGATCACCGGCCACTATCCTGACGAGGAAAACAAGTTCACGACCACGTCCGATCCGGACGTGGTTTTGAAGCCTGATTTTGAAAGCCTGTGCATCGCGCCGGGATATCGCACGCCGACGGCCTTCGTGTTCGCCGACGCCTATGACAGCGCCGGCATGCCTTATCCGGTCGCGCCGCGTCAGGTGCTGGCGAACGTTATGGCTATGTATGACGCCAAAGGCTGGCGTCCCGTGATGGCGCCGGAGCTTGAATTCTATCTGACGCAAACCAACACCGATCCGGACTTTCCACTTCTGCCGCCGGCCGGCCGCTCGGGCCGCCCGGAAACGTCGCCGCAGCCTTACGGCCTGGAGGCGATCACCGAGTACGAAGATCTCATCGAGAACATTTACGAGCACGCCGAACTGGCCAGCCTGGGCATCGACACGATGATCCATGAATCCGGCACGGCGCAGCTGGAGATCAATTTCAATCACGGCGATCCGGTGCGCCTGTGCGATGAGGTGATCGTCTTCAAGCGGATCGTGCGTCAGGTGGCGCTGAAACACGGCGTCTACGCCACGTTCATGGCCAAGCCGATGGAGGCGCAGCCGGGCAGCGCCATGCACCTCCATACCTCCGTGCTCAACAAGAACGGCGACAACATCTTCTCGAACAAAGACGGCGGTATGAGCGATACGTTCCGCTATTTCGTCGGTGGACTGCAGAAATATTTGCCGCAGGTGACGCCGCTCTTCGCGCCGAACGTCAATTCGTTCCGCCGCATGCGGCCGCATTTTTCGGCGCCGATCAATCTGCAATGGGGCAACGACAACCGCTCCTGCGGTCTGCGCGTGCCGATCTCGGACGCGCAGAACAGGCGGATTGAAAATCGTCTGCCGGGGGCGGACGCCAACCCGTACCTGGCGAACGCCGTCTCGCTGATTTGCGGCTATCTGGGCATTCAGGAAAAGATCGAGCCGCTGCCGATGGTGGAGGGCGACGCCTATAAATGCGCGCGCACCCTGCCGCGCACGCTGGACGAGGCGCTGGATCGTTTCAACGCCTGCGAGCCCGTGCGCAATTTGATGGGCGCGCACTTCTTCGAGACGTTCAACCTCATCAAGGCGTTCGAGTTGGATGCGTATGAAGGCGTCATCAGCTCCTGGGAACGTGACCACCTGCTTTTGAAGGTGTGACGTGGACTTCAACGCCACACTGGGCATGCAGCGTTCGTATTATGTGGCGACCGCAAATCCGTTCACGCCCGCGCCCAGTCTGAACGGGCGCGTGCAGGCCGACGTCTGCGTCGTCGGCGGCGGCTTCACTGGACTTTCCGCGGCGCTGTTTCTCGCCGAGCGCGGTTTCTCCGTGGCTTTGCTCGAAGGGGGGCGCATCGGCTGGGGCGCTTCGGGCCGCAATGGCGGGCAGATGATCCCCGGCCTGCGCAAGGGGGCGGTCGATCTCATCAAGACCTACGGCGAAGCGCGCGCCAAGGACATCTTCGCGGTTGCGGCGGAGGCGCGCGATCTTGTGGTCGATGTGATCGCAAGGCACGGCATTTCCTGCGATCTGAGAACGACCGGCCACTATCACGTCGCCGTGAAGGAATCCGATCTCGTCTGGATGGCGGCGGAAGTCAGTGCGCTGCGGGAAGTGATGGACTACCCGCATTGCCGGATGCTGAGTCCGCAGGATGTCAAGGCGGAATCCCCGGTCTCGGTCGCATTCGGCGGCATTGAGGACATGCAGGGCGGACATATGCATCCGCTGAACTACGCTTTGGGGCTGGCGGATGCGGCGCGCGCCAAGGGCGTGCGCATTTACGAGCGGTCGCCCGCGCGCGCTATCGATACGTCCAATGGATTCACGGCGCGCACCGAAGTGGGCGAGGTGAGCGCAAAATACGGTTTCCTCGCCGGCGATGCGTTCATGGGCATGCTGGAGCCGCGCATCGCCAGCCACATCATGCCGGTTGCGTCCTATATCGGCGTGACGCCGCCGCTGCAGGATCCGCACGCGATCATCGCCACCGACAAGGCGATTTCAGACAGCCGCTTTGTGCTGAATTATTTCCGTCTGACGGCCGATGGCCGATTGCTGTTCGGCGGCGGCGAGCGCTACACGCCCGATCCGCCGGCGGACATGGCGGCCTTCGCTAAAGCGCAGATTGTGAAAGTGTTCCCGCAATTGAAGGACACGTCCATCGAATATGCGTGGGGTGGCCTCGCCACAGTGACGATGTCGCGCCTGCCGCATATGGGGCGCTTAGGGTCTGCTTATTTTGCGCACGGATTTTCCGGCCAGGGCGTGATCATGACGACGCTGGCCGGCAAATTGCTGGCCGACGCGATCGCCGGCGACGCGCGCGGCTGGGATGTTTTCGCCAGTTTCAACCCGCCGCCGTTTCCCGGCGGGCCGATGCTCCGTACGCCGCTTTATATTGCGGGGATGCTCTATTACGCGCTGCGCGACAGGCTTTAGGCGCTCTTCTTCTTATCCATCGCCTCTGCGAAGCGTTCGAACAGATAGAAGCTGTCCTTCGGGCCGGGGCTGGCTTCCGGGTGGTATTGCACCGAGAAGACCGGCTTGTCCTTGACCGCGATCCCGCAATTGGAGCCGTCGAACAGGGAGACGTGCGTCTCCACGACGCCCTTCGGCAGGCTGTCGCGATCGACCGCGAAGCCATGGTTCATCGAAACGATCTCGACCTTGCCGGTCTCCAGATCCTTCACGGGATGGTTCGCGCCGTGATGGCCCTGCGGCATTTTCATCGTCTTGGCGCCGAGCGCCAGAGCCAGCATCTGGTGGCCGAGGCAGATGCCCATGACCGGCAGACCGGAGTCTGCGAGCGCCTTGATCTCTTTGCCCGTGTACTGAGCGGTGGCGGCCGGATCGCCGGGGCCGTTGGACAGCAGCACGCCGTCCGGCGCCTGGGCCAGAACTTCTTTCGCCGTGGCGTTCGCGGGCAACACCACGGCTTCGGCGCCGATGTCCGCGAGGCAGCGCAGGATGGTGCTCTTCACGCCGTAATCGAGCACGGCGACCTTGTATTTCGCCGATTCGTTTTTCGCGAAGCCTTGCGGCCAGACCCAGCGCTTTTCGGAATAGTTTTCCGTTTCGGTGCG
>CAYNCS010000146.1:0-7599 GCA_964395875.1 uncultured Caulobacteraceae bacterium
CCTTTCACGCGGCAGACCCTGTTCTTCTCCGCGACCATGCCGCCGGAAATCCAGCGCCTCACGGAAGCGTTTCTGCACACGCCGGAGCGCATCGAGGTGGCCCGCCCCGCGACCGCGGCCACAACGATCACGCAGCGCATATTCAGACTTGCGTCCAACGCGCCGGAAGGCAAACGCGCCGCGTTGCGCCACCTGGTCAAGAACTCCAACGTCGTCAACGGAATCGTCTTCTGCAACCGCAAGCGCGACGTCGACATCGTCGCCAAGTCACTCGCAAAACACGGCTTCTCCGCCGCGCCGATTCACGGCGACTTGCCGCAAAGCGAGCGGATGAAGACCCTGGATCGCTTCAAGAACGGCGAGTTGCAATTGCTCGTCGCTTCCGACGTGGCCGCGCGTGGTTTGGATATTCCCTCCGTCGGACACGTCTTCAATTTCGACGTGCCGTTCCACGCGGACGATTATGTGCACCGCATTGGCCGAACCGGCCGCGCGGGACGCACCGGCGAAGCATTCATGCTCGTCACGCCCTCCGACGACAAATTTCTGACGGCCATCAATCAGTTGACCGGCATGACGATCGAGGAAGGCGCCGTGGAAGGTCTGGACGAGGCTGTTGCAGCAGCGCCGCGCCGGGAAGGCTCCGACCGCGACCGCCGCTCTGGCCGGGATCGCGATTCTCGCCGCAGCCGCGGCGACCGAGATCGTGGGGAACGGAAGCCGCGCGCTGAACGCCGCCCTGAAGCAGAGGCGGACGAGGTGGAAATCGTGGCCCGCGAAGAAGAAGAGGCCCCCGCGCCGTCGCGCCATCGCGAGCGTCCGCAGAGGCAATCGGCGCAGAGCGGGCGCAAAGGCGGCGGCAAAAAGCAAGACACGGAAGAACCGGTCGGATTTGGCGAGCACGTGCCCGCCTTCCTGCTGAACCGCTAGAGCGCGGCGGCGCACGGCGCACTTGCGCGCGCCGATCCCCGGTGCTCTCTTTCCCCATAAAGACAGGGAGAAGCGCCGAATGCCGACCAAGGCCCAGATTCAGCATGCCATGCATACTCATTTCGATGCGTGGAATGCGCTAGACCGGTCGCGCTGGGAGCAGAACTTTGCGGACGACATCGTCTTCGAGGACCCTGTAGGCGGTCCCACCAAAGTGGGCCGCGAAGCTGTGAAGCTCAGCTGGGACAATTCGTTCAAGGACGGGCAGACTTGGCGCATCGAGCCCTTGCTCATGCAGATCTGCGCCGATCAGGCGGCCTGCCTTGTCCGCAGCACGCGCACTGGCGGCGGCGACAAACTCGTGATCGAGGGCATCGAGGTCTACACGATCGATGATTCTGGCAAGGTCGCCTATATCCGCACTTGGTTCACCCCGCCTGAGGGCGTGACGCTGGACCCCTACTTCATGGAAGCGCATTCGGCGTAACGGAGTTCAAGGCAGCGTACGGCTTGCCTCGCTTCAGTCCGCCTTGGGTGCTTTTTCCTCGGGCGGTTCGCCCAATTGGGCGCGCACGTAATTGTTGAGCCTTTCGCCGAAGGGCGGGCGTAGCGTGCCAGTGAGATCCGACTTCACCTGCGTATAGACGGCGCGGCGATTGGAAAATTCCAGGAAGCCGTCGCGGCCGTGATAGGCGCCCATGCCGGACGCGCCGATGCCGCCATAGGGCAGATCCTCCTGTCCCGCATGGAAGATCACATCATTGATCGTCACGCCCCCGGACATCGAATTCGCCAGCAGCAGATCGCATTCCTGGCCACGCTCGTCGCCGAAATAATACAGCGCCAAAGGATGCGGTCGCGCCGCCACATAGGCGATCGCCTCGTCGATCTGCGCGTAGGTCTTGATTGGAAGGATTGGCCCGAAAATCTCTTCGTGCATGGCGCGTACGTTGTCGGGCGGGTTGATGATCAGGGCCGGCGCCACGCGGCGCGTGGACGACAGATCCTCGCCGCCGGGATTGAACTCGACGATCGTCGCCGTTTTAACCCGCGAGTCTTCGATCAGCCCGCGCAGCCGTTTGCAATCTTCGTCCGTCTGGATAGCGACGTAATCGTCGTTGGCCTTCAGCTTGGGGTACATCTGAGCGACCGCTTCGCGGGCATGTTCAATGAAGGCCGACAGCAATTCCGCGGGCACAAAAGCGTAATCCGGCGCCACGCAATTCTGGCCGGCATTCATCAGCTTGCCCATCATCACCCGGTGCGCGGCGAGCTTCACATCCGCCGAGCGTCCGACGATCACGGGGCATTTGCCGCCCATGGCCAGAGTTACGGAGATGAATTTCTCCGCCGCTGCGCGCAGGATCGCACGTCCGCCTTCCGCCCCCCCTGTGTAAACGATGTGGTCCACGCCATTGGCCGCGATCGCCGTCGCCATGGACTGGCCGCCCAGCACAACCGCGACTTCCTCTTCATGAAAGGCTCTGGCGCACATTTCCTGCAGGACGCGCGCGGTGCGCGGCGTCCGCTCGGAAGGTTTGATCACTACCCGGTTGCCGGCAGCCAGGGCTCCGGCCAAAGGCGCCAGAGTCAAAACCACCGGAGAAGACCACGGCCCGATAATGCCGACGATGCCTTTGGGTTGAAAATGCACCCGTGCACGCGCGCCGAACCACCACAAGGGAAAGGATGGTTTACGCGACTCGGGCTTCATCCATTCCGCCACGTTGTTCTTGGCGTGACGCAGCGACTCAATTGCGCCGCCGACATCGGAAAGCATGGACCATGCGCGCGAGCGGCCGCCATAATCTGCTGACATGGCGTCCGCGAGTTTGTCCGAATTGTCTCTAAGCGCTTGAATACAACGCTCTAGACGGTCCTTGCGCAGCTCCGCTCCCGATGGCCCGTCCTTGATGATCGCCGCCTTCTGGAGCGCGATGACGGCCTCAAGCCGCGCAAGCGAGTCTTGCGCGCGTTCGCTTTGCTCTGCTTCGACCGAATCGACCATGGACTCCCCCGGGCCGCCAACCAACTGGCGAATAATATGTTCACACACACAAGCAAGTCTAAAACCAGCCTAGGGCGCCGCTCCCGTACGATCTTCCCTCAAGCGCGCTGGCGTAAGCCGCTGCCTTATTGTCGCAGGCGTCCCACGAACGGCGTTTACGTTTTCTTACCTTTACCGGAGGCAGCATCCCGCCGCGGCGGCAGTTTTGTCGGCGCGAACGGGGCGGAACGTGACGGACATCATCGCTAACTACGAGCAAGCGCGGCAGGCGATTGAAAGGCTCGAGAAGCATGCCGTCGCGCCAATGCCCGCAGCGTATGAAGTGTGGCTTGGGTATGTCTTGGGAGAGCCTTCTGCGCTCCGGCTAGAGATCGATTCTATTGTGCAGGCTGGCGGTGTGGTGGACGCGGCGCTGACCGAGGCGATGTACGAACGCCACTTCTCGCACTTGCAGCTCACCTCCAAGGTAATCGAGACAGGGACGAAACTGTCCAGCGAGATGGGGTCGCTGGTAACCTCGCTGCAGAACGCTGCGCGCGAAACGCATATATTCCAAAGCTCGTTACGGGTTGCGGCGGATCAATTGGAAGTCGCCGCAGATCTGGGCTCTGTGCGCGGGCTGGTCAATTCGCTTACGGACGAAGCGCGACAGCTTTCCGCGCGCAACGAACATCTTGAATCGTCGTTGCTGGCGACGACGCGCGAGATCACGCAATTGCGCAGCGCCTTGGATGCGGCGCGCGCCGAGTCTCTGACAGATCCCCTCACCGGTCTGGCGAACCGCAAATTGTTCAGCGAAACGATGCGCGCCCGGCGCCGCGAGGCCGACGAACTTGGATATGACCTTTGTTTGGCCATTGTCGACATCGACCACTTCAAGCGGTTCAACGACACATGGGGCCACCAGACCGGAGACCAGATCATACGATTCGTCAGCGGCACCCTCACCAAGAATGCGATGCCTGATTTCCTGATCAGCCGTTACGGCGGCGAGGAATTCGCCATCATCATGCCTCGGCAGAGCCTCACGCAGGCTTTCGGCATTCTGGAGGAGAGCCGCCGCACCATCGAATCGAAGCGATTGCTTCGCCGTTCCAGCCGCGAAGAGATTGGCCCGGTGACTGTTTCTGCGGGCGTGGCTTCCTATCGGCGCGGGGAAGCGACGTCCAAGCTGGTCGCGCGCGCCGACGCCGCGCTGTATCACTCCAAACGCAACGGCCGGAACCAGACGTCCACAGAATCCCAGTTGCGGGTGGACACCAGGGCCGCCTAGCCCCGCGTTAGAACAGCGGGCGCTGGCGCCGTTTGCCCGCTGCGACTGGCGCCCTTTTGGCGGCGTCGATCGCCTTATTTGCCCATTCCATTGCGAGCTCAGCGTCATCGAAAGCCGCATCTGGCAGACGCCAATAATTCATGGTGACGGGACGATCCCTCCCAGGGGCCGCATAATGGAACGGGCTTGAGCCCGCGGCTTCGAAATCGACCTTCGACGCGTCGTCCGCCTTCAAGAATAGCGCGCCGTCGCCGCTCAGAAGGGCGAACATCTGCCCGCCCGTGTAAATCCCCGCGCCGCCGAACATGCGCCGTGAACGCAAGGCGTGCACCCCGGAAAACAGTTCGAGCGTGTGCGCAAGGGCCGCTTCGAATTCCGGGTTCTTCGCAGGCATGATTTCAGTCGTCGAGAGCTGCGGGCGTGAGGGTGACGCTTTCGCCGCAACCGCACGCATCGGTTTGATTGGGATTGCGAAAAACGAATTTAGCGGCGAGCGCCGTCGTCTCGAAATCGACGACAGAGCCGATCAGAAACAGCACCGCCTTTGAATCCACCACGATCTTCACGCCATGGTCCTCGACGATCTCATCGAGCGGCGACGGTTCGACCGCGTAGTCCATGACATATTCCATGCCGGCGCAGCCGCCATTCTTTACGCCGACCCGCAAATATCTGTCCGGCGCATCGGCCATCAGCTCGCGCACGCGCGCGGCGGCGGTCTCCGTGAGGGACACGATCTTGGGGCGGGGCCGTTTGGGCCGCGCAGCGGGTGTGAGGGGTGCGTTCATCTGCACCTAAAATCATGCGTTTCCGGTTGGCTTTCAAGCCCCGGAACGGCTTGTCCGCCGCAAAGAGAACATAAGTTGAACATATGAACAAACCTGTTAGCATTCCGCGCACCTGGAGAGCCAATGCAACCGCATGCCGCCGAACTTGCCGACGCGCCGGCCGCACAGGGCGAACGCACGATCGTGATCGATAGCCCGATTGGCCTTCTGCGCCTGCGCTCGAATGGAGAGGCGCTGATGAGCTTATGGTTTGTCCGCGAGCCGGAAACCCGCGCGGCCTCCAAGCCGGACGCGGTGTTGCGCTCGGCGACCGCCGAGCTGGACGCCTATTTCAAGCGCAAGCTCACAATTTTTGAGACGCCCCTGGCCTTCAATCGCGGTTCCAGCTTCCGCCGAAGCGTCTGGGAAGCGCTGCAGCGCATTCCCTATGGTCGTACGCGATCTTACGCCGACATCGCCCGGGAAATCGGCCAGCCTACCGCCATGCGCGCCGTGGGCGCCGCCAATGGGGCCAATCCGATCGCCATCATGGTGCCCTGCCACCGGGTTATCGGCGCCAAGGGCGCTCTGGTTGGTTTTGGCGGCGGGCTGGACTCGAAACGCAAGCTTCTAGAACTTGAGGGCGTGTTCCTGCCCCTTTCCTGATCTGGAGCGTCATGTCCGCCGCAACGCCCCCACCCTCTTCACCCTGCATGAAGGTGTGCAAGATCAATCCGCAGACAGCGCTCTGCGAGGGCTGCGGACGCACGCTGGAGGAGATCGCCGCGTGGGCGGGCATGCGCGAGGCGGATCGGCGCGCGCTGATGGCCGCGCTTCCGGCGCGGTTGAAGCGCCTGCAGACAGGTTCTTAACGCGGAGGGCCAATCTTGAAACAATCGCAGCAAGGGTTCGCAATCCGCTTCCGCTATGCCCGTAGAGGCCGCTCATGAGCCAGCGGGCCGCCATTGGGGTGGTGTTGGCCATCGTCGCGGTGGTCGGGATCGCCATCTTTTTTTGGAGCCCCGGCGGCGCGGAGCGTATGCAGGCGGACGGTTTGAGCGTCCTTTACCTCGCCATGGTCGGCGTTCTGGTCGGCGCTGGCGCATTGAGTCGCGGGGCTGGGAGACCGGGCAAGATGGTGCGGGATTTACTGATCTGGGCCGCGATCATCACCGCCTTCGCGGTGGGATTCGCGCAATGGCAAGAGAACAAGGCCAAAGCCCTCCCCGCCGAAGGGCGACCGGCCGCCGAACAAATCGGCGAACCCATTTCCGATAGACGCGAGGAGCGCCGCGCCGGGAACGCCGTCATCCGGAAAGCTCCGGACGGTCATTTCTGGACCGATGCGCGCGTGAACGGCCGCTCCACCCGTTTCATGGTCGATACGGGCGCGAGCTATGTCGCGCTGCCCTATAGCGACGCGCGCCGTCTTGACGTCCGTCCGCGCGATGAGGATTTCACCGCTGTGGTGCAAACGGCCAACGGCCCGACCAAAGCCGCCCCCGTGATGCTGCGCGAGATCCGTATTTCCGGCGTGACCCTCTCGAATGTGCAGGCCGTCGTGCTGCAGGACGGATTGGACACGCCCCTTTTGGGCATGAGCTTTCTCAATCGCCTGCGCAGCTTCGAGGCGCGCGCGGATACGCTCCGCCTGAAAAGCTAGGCCTTAAGAGCTAGGCCGCTTGCGATGCGCCTCTGACGGCGCTTCTGGCGCGCTGCACGGTCTCCAGGCCAGCGCCGGGCTTGCGCGCCTCGTCCGACATGATGCGCCGGTAGGCGCGGGCGCCGCGTGCGCCCTGATAGAGGCCCAGCATGTGTCTGGTCATGGCGATCAGGGGAACACCCGCCTCCAAAGCGCGCGCCATATAGGGTTCAAACGCATCGAGCGCGTCATCAGCGGAAACGGCGTCGCCTTCTGCGAACACATCCCGGTCCACAAAGCCCAGCAGCGCCGGATCGTGATAAGCCGCGCGGCCGAGCATCACGCCGTCGGCCCACGTCAGCGCCTCGTGAATCTGATCCATGCTGGTAAGGCCGCCATTCAGGACGATCTGCAGACCGGGGCGGCTTTTCTTCAAGCGCTGCACCAGAGGATAATTCAGCGGCGGGACTTCGCGGTTCTGTTTCGGCGAAAGACCCGCCAGGATCGCCTTGCGCGCATGCACGATGAAGACCGTGCAGCCTGACTTGGCGACGATGTCCACGAAGTCGAACAGCGCTTCATCCGGGTTCTGATCATCTACGCCGATGCGGTTTTTGACGGTCACCGGAATGCCCACAGCCGCGCGCATGGCGCTGACGCATTCGGCCACCAGCTCGGGCTCCTTCATCAGACAGGCGCCGAAACTGCCCGATTGCACGCGGTCGGACGGACAGCCCACATTCAGATTGATTTCGCGATAGCCCCAGGCTTCACCGACGCGAGCAGCCTCACGCAGCTTTTGCGGATCGGAGCCGCCCAGTTGCAGCGCCAGCGGCTGCTCCACCACGTCAAAGCCCAACAGCTTGGCCCGATCGCCGCGCAGCACGGCGTCGGCCGTCACCATTTCGGTGTAAAGCAACGCGCGCTTTGAGAAGGCGCGGTGAAACGCCCGGCAATGCCGGTCGCTCCAGTCCATCAT
>CAYNCS010000147.1:0-7582 GCA_964395875.1 uncultured Caulobacteraceae bacterium
CATGAAGGCGAGCGGCGCCACCTCGATTTCACCGGCGCCGCGCCGGCGCTCCAGTTGCTGTGCGCCCAAGAGGCCCCGCAAGGCGTCCCAGATGGGCATGAGATAGGGATCAACTTTCTCCGTCAGATCGCCGGGCAAAAAGCCCAGACGTTCACCCGCTTCGACGGCGGGGCGCGCGACGACCAGGCGCGAGACCCGGCCTTCCAAAAGCGCCGCCGTGCCGGCGGCGACGGCCAAAAACGTCTTTCCGGTGCCGGCTGGACCGACGCCGAACACCAGCGGGGTTTCCTCGCTCAAAAGCGCGTCCAGATATTCCGATTGCGCGCCGGCGCGCGCATCGACGATGCCGCGGCGGCCGGGCAACAGGATGCGTGCGGGTTTTCCCCCGCCCTTGGCCGCGCGGCTGATTTCGGTGCGTACGTCGGAGGCGCTGACGGTTTCGCCGCGCTCCAGGCGCGCGATCAGATTCAACAGGGTCATCTCGGCCAGCGCCGCCGATTCCGCGTCGCCTTGCACATCGACCCCGCCGCCCTGACTTTCCGCGCGCACGCCGAAGGCGTTTTCGATCAGCGCCAGATGGCTGTGATGCGGTCCGCACAAATCGCGCAGGTGCGCCGAATCGTTGACGGGCGCCGTCAGGCGCACCGGCGCGTCATGTCTGTTCTGGCTCAAAGCGACGGCTCCGCGACCAAGGCCGATCCGGCGATGCTGTTCACCGACGTCTTGGTGATCTTTACATCCACGATCGCGCCGACAAGGTCCGGCGATCCCTCCACATGCACCGACTGCAGATAAGGGCTCTTGCCGAACAATTTGCCCGATTTGCGGCCCACTTCCGTGATCAGCACGGGCAGGGTGCGATCCGCGCACGCCGCGTTGAACGCCGTTTGCTGATCGGTCAGCAGCGCCTGCAGGCGCGCCAGCCGCTCCGTCTTCGCGTCTTCGGGAACTTGCAGCTCCATGTTTGCGGCGGGCGTGCCGGGGCGCCGCGAATATTTGAACGAGAAGGCCTGCGCATAGCCCACGTCGCGCACGAGCTTCATGGTGTCTTCAAAGTCCGCATCGGTTTCGCCTGGAAAGCCGACGATGAAATCGCAGGACAAGGCGATGTCGGGCCGCGCGGCGCGGATTTTCTCAATGATGCGCAGATAGTCCGCGGCGGTGTGCCCGCGATTCATCGCCTTCAGAATGCGGTCGGAGCCGGACTGCACCGGCAGATGCAGATAGGGCATCAATTGCGGCAGGTCGCGATGGGCTTGAATCAGGTCGTCCGCCATGTCGCGCGGATGGGACGTCGTGAACCGCAAGCGCTTCACGCCGCTGATTTCCGCGAGGCGATATAGAAGCCGCGCCAGACTCCAGGCGTCGCCGTCCGGACCTGCGCCGTCATAGGCGTTGACGTTCTGTCCAAGGAGCGTGAGTTCGCAAACGCCCCGCGCGGCCAGCTTTTCGGCTTCGGCGATGATCGCCGCCGCTGGGCGGGAGAATTCCGCGCCGCGCGTATAGGGCACAACGCAGAACGTGCAGAACTTGTCGCAGCCTTCCTGCACTGACAGGAACGCGCTGGGACCGCTGACGTCGCGGTCAAGCGGCAAAACGTCGAACTTCTCGACGGGGTCAAAAGCGGTTTCCAGGGCGCCGCCGGCGGCGCGGGTCGCCTTGGCCACGAGTTCCGGCAATTTGTGAATCCCCTGAGGGCCCACCACGATATCGACCTGCGGAGCGCGGCGCATGATCTCCGCGCCTTCGGCCTGCGCCACGCAGCCCGCCACGGCGATCGCCATGTGGCCGCCGTCTTCCGCTTTCTGATTTTTCAGCGCGCGCAGACGCCCAAGATCTGAATAGACCTTTTCCCCCGCCTTCTCGCGAATATGGCACGTGTTGAGGACGACAAGGTCGGCCCCTTCGGCTTCCTCGACTTGGGTGAAGCCGAGGGGCGCCAGGACGTCACGCATTCGTTCCGAATCGTAAACGTTCATCTGGCAGCCGTACGTTTTGATGAACAGGCGCTTCAGCGCCGGTCCGCGCGCAGCGGTCATTCCTTGTCCTTTGGGGCGGCCCCAGGGCCGGTCTTCCCGTTTGCAGGTGCGCCTATTGTCCCGATCCCGCAACGAGCAAGGGGGCAATCAGGCGTTACCCTTTGTAAGGCAAGGCTTATGCGGCGTCCGGCGGTTTTTGGCAAGGCGAGCCCCCGCGGATCGCGCCCGCGCCGGCTTGGAGTCTCAAGAGATTCTTAAGAGACGCCCCAGCACAAAAGGCCAAATTAATCCAAGCTCGAAGGGGCGCGTTCGATGGAAATCGCACTTTTCCTGGTCTTGCCGCTCCTGGTTGCGGCGGCGGCGTTTTACGACGCGTCCAGCATGATCATTCCGAACTGGTTGAATGGGCTGATCGCAGTCCTGTTCGTGCCGGTGGCGTTCGCGGCGCACATGCCTGCGACGGAGATCGGCCTAAACCTCATTCTGGGCGTCACCGCCTTCACGCTGGGCGCCGGACTCTTCTTTCTGCGCGTGATGGGCGGCGGCGACGTGAAAATGATCGCGGCCTGTTCGGTCTGGCTCGGCTTGCCGATGATGATGCCGTTCCTGCTTTTCACGGCCATTGCGGGCGGCGCGCTCGCCGCGTTCGCGTTGCTGGCGCGTCGCATCGCGCCCGTGGGCGTGTCCTATGCGGGGTGGGCGCGCTGGCTGACGGAGCGGCGCACCGGCGTTCCTTACGGGATTGCCATCGCCGCGGGCGCGATCTTCGCGTGGGGTCAAAGCGCGCTCGGTGCGTCGCTTCTGCGGGCCTTCCAATAGTTCTCGGCCATTAACCATACTTTAGGCCGAACGGTGCTTGTGTGCTCGCATGGCTGAAAAGCCTGGCCAATTTTAGGGGGCCTTGGTGTCGTTAACTCGTATTCTGATCCTGGCGGGCGCAGCGCTTGCGGCCATTATCGCGGCTGTGCTCGTGAATGGATCGGGAAAGCAAAGCGCGCCAACCGAGCAAGTGCAGGTTGTGGGCCCAAGCGTTCTCGTCGCTGCAAATAACATCGCCGTCGGCGACAAGATCTCCTCCGAAAGCCTCGCCTGGCGCGCCTTTCCAAAGGAGGGCGTGTCGACGGGCATGATCACCAAGGATGCGCAGCCCAAGGCGCTGGAAGACATGAGCGGCGCCTTCGCGCGCACGGACATCCCGGCCGGTTCTCCCATCTTCCCGAATCAGGTGGTGCAGGCGGGCGACAATCATTTTATGGCGGCGGTCATAACGCCGGGCGCGCGCGCCGCCGCATTGCCGATCGCCGAGGAATCGGCGGCGGGCGGATTCATTCTACCCAATGACCGCGTCGATGTGATCCTGACCAAGGAAGAGCAGGTTTCAACCTACAGCGCCAGCGGCCAACAGGAGCGCAAGACGCGTTTCGCCACGACGACGGTGCTGCGCAACATCCGCGTTCTGGCGGTCGATCAGGAATACAAGGACGTCAAGGAAGGCGAGGCGATCAAGGGCGCCACCGCGACCCTGGAGCTCTGGCCGAACCAGGTCGAACGTCTCGAAAAAGCGAAAAAGGAAGGAACCGTCGCGCTCTCGCTGCGCAGCGTCGGCAGCGATGGTGCGGCCGGATCCGCAGCCGACAAGGGCGATTACGCCGCGGCCAGCGAAGCAAAAGACGCTGACCCGACGAGCGTTCGCTTCCACGGCTACTCGTTCAGCTCTCAAGCGGTGATAGGCCAATGACGAAAAGCCGCAAAAACACCAAGCGCATGATCGCCGGCGCGAGAGCGACGGCGCTCTCGGCGCTCATCGTCAGCGCGTCCGGCAATGCAATGGCGCAGGTTCCACCCGCTTCCGCTTCGTCTCTGCGCCTCACGTCCGCGGCGGACAGGGCGCCTGCGACGGCGCGCATCACTGAACCGGGCCAAAGCGCCGTTTCGCGCCGCGTCAATCTTGGCTCCGGCAAAACGCTTGTCGTGGAGCTGCCGGCGGATGCGCGCGATGTCATCGTGGGCAATCCGAAATACGCCGACATCGTGATGCGCACGCCGCGCCGCGCGTTTGTGGTTGCGGGCGAGCCCGGCGAAACGAACGCATTTTTCCTCGACGCTCAGGGGCGTCAGATCCTCAATCTGGAACTGAAGATCAGCCGCGACGGTGACGCTTTGGCGGAAGTGATCTCCCGCCTCGCGCCGCAGGCGAAGGTGAAGGTCGAGACGGTCGGCAAGAACGTATATCTTTACGGCACGGCGCCGGACGCCGCGACGGCGGACCGCGCTTTGCAGATCGCCCGCGCGTATGTCGAACTGCCCGAGCGGGCGCAGTCCTTCATCACGGTTGAAGGCCAGGAGCAGGTTCTTCTGCGTGTTCGCGTCGTCGAGATGCAGCGCACGCTGCTGAAGCAATTGGGGTTCAATCTCGACGCCTCGAATTTCCTCAATCAACTGGTCGGCGAAGACGACTTCTTCAACGTCACCACCTCTTACGGCTATTCCGTGGCGGGCAGTGCGCTCAGCGGTTTGTCGGGCAGCGCCGGCACGGCCAAGACCGTTCTGCAGCCTGAAAGCGTGGCGGTGCTTTCGCCTTATGCGGGCAATTACGATCCGGCGAGCGGCTACACGGGCGTCGGCGGTTACCAGATGAACTCCGACGGAACCGTAAAATACGGCGCCGGCAAGCTGGTCACCACGGACAAAACCAGCGCCTCGATCCAGGCGTTCGAACGCGCCGGCCTGATGCGTACGCTTGCTGAGCCGAATCTGACCGCCGTCTCAGGCGAGTCTGCAAAGTTCCTGGCGGGCGGTGAATTTCCCGTTCCTGTCGCGCAGGACAAGGACGGCGCGATCTCTGTCTCGTTCAAATCTTACGGCGTCGGCCTGGGCTTCACGCCGGTCGTGATGTCGAAGGGCCGTATTTCGCTGCGCGTCTCCACCGAAGTCAGTGAATTGTCGAACGACGGCGCGGTGCGTCTTGGCGATCGCGCGATCACCAATTCCAACGGCCAGATTGTTGACGTCGTGCGAGGCTTGACGATCCCGGCCTTGAACGTTCGCCGCGCGGAGACAACGGTCGAAATGCCGTCCGGCGGCAGCTTGATGATGGCCGGCCTCATCCGGGAAACCTCCAAGCAAGCGATGGAAGGCATTCCCGGCGCCAAGGATCTCCCTGTTCTGGGAAGCCTGTTCCGCAGCCGCGACTTCTTCAACAATGAAACCGAACTGGTCGTGATCATCACGCCGTATCTGGTGAAACCGACGACTCTCGACAAACTGAAGACGCCCGCTGACGGCGTGCAGAACCCAACCGACCTCGAAGCCATCTTGCTGGGACGATTGAATGCGCGGGCGAAATCGTCCGGCGACGGCAAGGGCATCAAGGGTCCATTCGGCTTCAAGCTCGACTAAGGCGCCACACATGACTCAACCCAGAGTGATTATCGCCGCATTGCAGATCGCCGGCCTCGCCGCGGGCTTCGGCGTCGCCGGCTGCGCCACCGCGCCCACTAACGAAACCGCTTTGACGCGCACCAATCTCGACATGCATCCGGTCAAGGTGCACCAGGACACAGCGCGCCTTGAAATCGGCGTCGCCGCCGCGGACGAAACGCTGCGCGCCGAGGATTATGCGGCGCTATCAAGCTTTGCGCGAGACTATAAAGACCGCGGACGCGGCCCGCTGATGATGAGCGTGCCGGCTGGTGCGTCCAATGCCGGGTCCGCCGCCAGGGTTGGCGATGAAATCCGCCGCGCGCTTTACGGCCTCATGCCGGTCAGCGGCTCCGTCTCCACGTCGACTTACGACGCCGGAAGCGCCGCCGCGCCAATCATTCTGAGCTTCGAGCGTTATGTCGCCGACATCAAGGATTGTCCGTCCAGCGCCGAGGGCGACATGTCCAAGTCGTGGGACAACAAGGCGTCCGTTGGCTTCGGCTGCGCGAACAACATGAACATCGCGATGATGCTCGCCGATCCGGGCGATGTGGTGGCGCCGCCGGAAATGGATCCGTCGCTCGCTGCGCGCCGCACCGACGTATTCGACAAGTATCGCAAGGGACAGTCAACGGCGACGGTGCGGTCGGATGACGAACGCGGCGCTGTCAGTCAAGCGGTGAGATAATGACGAACCTCCCCGAGCAAACGCCGCAGCGCTCCGACGAGTTTGCAGCGGAAGAAGAATTCGCGATGATCGATCTTCCGCCTGAAAGCGAAGAAATCGAATTTCGCGAGGAGGACGATCTTGTTGCGCGGTCCGCATTGGATGACGTGGAAGAGCCGCACCGGAGCATCGTGGACGAATTGCCGCTGAGCATCTCAGACGATCTGCCGGATGCGCGCCCGATGGGCGACGCCATCGTCGACTCGCCTCCTCCTCCGCCTATGGCGGTGGAGTCTGTGACGGCGGCCTCTGCTCCGGATTTCGAATTCGAGCGAGAGCCTGAACATGGACACGATCGCCAGAGCGCCGTGCTTGAGGCGGCCCCCGCGACGGCTTTTTACGATCCGCCGGAAGCGCGCGCCGGCGACGGGTCGCTGATCGGCGACGTCACCTTGCCGCGCATTTCGATCCATGCGTTCATTGAAAACGGCGCCACGGCGCAGATGCTGCAAGCCGCGGCGAGCGACCGGCGCCTGGCGAAGACGACCTTTGACGTGTCGATGGGCGGTATACCCGCCGCAATACTGCACATGGGCGCAGCGCAGGGCGCGAACCTCCTTGTTGTTGAAAGCGTGGCGCCGGCGCAAAAGCTTCTGGCGGATCTCGATCACCTGGCGGAATTCTGCGACGCCAACACCAAGGTGATCGTCATCGGTCAGCAGAACGATATCGGACTGTATCGTGAGCTGATGCGCCGGGGCGTGTCGGAATATCTCGTGCCGCCGATGCACCCGCTGCATTTCATCCGCGCCGCGGCGAACCTGTACAGCGACTCAACGCAGCCTTTCATCGGCCGTTCCGTCGCCTTTATCGGCGCCAAGGGCGGCGTCGGTTCGTCGACCCTGTCGCACAACATCGCCTGGATGCTCGCCAACCGGATCGAGGTCAACACCACGCTCGTCGATCTGGATCTTTCCTTCGGCACATCGGGGCTCGATTTCAACCAGGACGTCACGCAGGGCGTGGCCGAAGCGCTGTCGAGCCCGGATCGGGTCGACGACGTCGTGCTGGACCGTCTGCTGACGCGCTGCTCCGAACATCTCACGCTGTTCTCGGCGCCGGCCACGATCGAGCGGGCGTTTGAATTTCCTTCGGCGGCCTATCAGATCGTGATCGAGAGGGTCCGCCGCGCTGTGCCCTATGTCGTGCTCGATCTGCCGCACGTTTGGGCGCCATGGATGCGCCAGACTCTGGCCGACTCCGACGACGTGGTGATGGTCTGCACGCCGGATCTTTCCTGTCTGCGCAACGCCAAGAACATGGTCGACGTGTTGCGCGCCGCACGTCAAAACGATGCGCCCCCGAAGGTCATTCTCAACATGGTCGGCGTGCCGAAGCGCCCGGAGATTCCGGTCAAGGATTTCGGCGACGCCCTGGGTGTGGAGCCGGTGCTCGTCTTGCCTTTCGAACCCATCATCTTCGCGCAAGCGGCGAACAATGGGCAGATGCTGGC
>CAYNCS010000148.1:0-7397 GCA_964395875.1 uncultured Caulobacteraceae bacterium
CGTGCTGCCGGGCATCGACGGCCCCGCCGTGCTGGCGCAGGGCAAGGCGTTCCTTGGCGACGCCAAGGTGATCTTCATCAGCGGCTATGCGGAGCGCGACTTCGCCAAGACGCTCGACCAGGAACGCGAGGTGCTGTTCCTGCCCAAGCCCTTCACACTGAAGCAACTGGCCGAGATGGTGAAAAAGGCGCTGGCCGGAAAGCAGAGCCTGGCGGCTTAGGGGCGCCGGTTTCTCCTCTCGATGGTACGCGCTGGCGCTGATGGCTGGCGGGGTTTGCGATCCCAACAAAAGCATTGTACTGGTTGCATGGTTGATTTGAAATCCTTTCAGGGGGGCCCGGCCGGCGTGAATGAGGGGGGTGGTGCGCCATAAGAGCGCGGTGTTTGCGCAGGCATTCATCACGCTGGCTTTGCTGGCGATGGTGGTGCGCGGCCTCGTGCCGCAAGGCTACATGCTTGCCGCGCCGCAAACCGGTCATTTACTCTCCATACAGATTTGCTCCGGTCACGGCCAGACAAACGCGCATCTGGACCTGAAGACTGGCGCCATCATTGAAGATGGCGCACACGGAAAATCCGACTCAGGGAAAACGCAGAAGGCCTATGCGCCATGCGTATTCGCGGCCGTCGCGCACCTAGCTGTCCCCGTCACGCACAGCATCGCCGTCGGTTTGCGCGAAGCCATCCGGCCCGCACTGTTCGCAGCGCTTGCAGTCGCACCAGGTCTCGGTCTCGCGGCGCCGCCGCCCTGGTCCACAGGTCCGCCACCCCGCGATTGATCGCTGCTTGAGACGCGGCCCCTCGGGCTGCGCGTTCGCGCGTCTGCGCGCTTCACGACAATCGAGACACACATGCAAGCTTCGTTTGCGGCGCCAAATGGCGTCCATAACAGAGCCGCTCGCTGGCAGGATGCAGCCTGGCGCGCTCTGAACATTACGCTTTCCACGATGATTGGCGGCCTGCTTGGAGGCTCCGACGGTTTGGCGATCGGCTTCGCTTTCGGGCTCTGCCTGATCCTGGCGCCAGACGGCGCGAGATTCCTGCTGGGTCAGCGACCCCGCATCGCAAATGCCGCGCTGACCCTGGGGGCCGGCCTATGGCGCACGTTGCCATCGTCGGTGCGCGCCCGCATCGAAGAGCGGAGGCGCTCATGATGCCAGGCGCTCCATCACGAATATGGTTCGACGCGCGCGTCCGTCCCAATTGCGCAATGAGTGCGCGCGGACTGGCGTGGGTGGCCGCCGCGCTATTGGCGCCATCGCTCTCCTTCGGCGTCGTTCTCGCGATCATCAACGCCTGGCCGGCGACCATTTTCATGGGCGGCGAGGCGATCCTGGCCTGCGGGGCTCTGTATCTTTGCGCGCAGCGTCTGAAGCGACAGAGCGAACGGGTGATCCTGACCGACGAGGCACTCATCGTCGAGGAATGGGATCAGGGGGCGCTGGTTTCGCGCGACGCCATTGAACCCACATGGGCGCGCGTGGAAAGGCGCATCCATCCGGAATTCGGCTGCGAAGCGGTTTTTGTGCGAGCGCGCCAGCGCGCGATGCGCGTGGGCGCCGCTTTGAGTCCGCAGGAGCGTGCAGGTCTTGCGGATGCGCTGGAGCGCGCGCTCCGGCGCCGCCGCGCTGAGTTTTCCAACGCCGCCTGAGACGGCGCGCGCCAAACAAAGCATCGAAAATTACAAAAAGGGGATATCCATGAATTTCAAACTAAATCTGCTGACAGCAGCCGTGTTGACTTTGTCTCCCAATCTGGTTGCCGCGGCCGAGCGAAGCGGCAGCTGGACCAATGACGACATCATCGTCACTGGCGAGCGTCAGGAATATGCTGCGCCGAAAGCTGGCACGGCGACGCGTACAGACACGCCTATCGAGAAGATCCCGCAATCCATTCAAACTTTGACCCGTACATTCATCGACGAACAAGACTTGCAGACGATTTCCGATGCGCTCGTGAACGTCTCCGGCGTCGCGCCGAGCAGCTCGATGGAAATGGTGCTTCAGTCGCCTTTAATTCGCGGCTTTTCTGCGAATTACTATTTCGACGGGTTGCCGACTTACGGACTGCCCTCGGGCATTTCCGATCCAACATCGCTCATCAATGTCGAGCGTGTCGAGGTGGCGAAGGGACCAACCAGCACGCTCTATGGCGGCGGCGCGGGCGCGCCCCTGTCAGGCCTCATCAATCTTGTGTCTCGTAATCCGGAACAAATATTCAAGGGTTCTGTCGGCGTTCGCGCTGGCAGTCATAATACGATCGGTGGCGACGCGGACGTCAACATTCCAATAATCCAGGACAAGCTCGCCTTCCGAATCAACGGAAATTACGAGAAGGCGGATAGCTTTATTGATGTAGTCGATAGCGAGCGCTTCTCTGTATCCCCAACCTTAGCTTGGAGCATCTCGCCGCAAACCAACCTGACCATTCGCGCGCAATACAACAAGATGGAGCAGCGCGAATATTCCGGCTTGCCTCCGGAATTGGCTTTGCCAGGCGTTGTCGGTGTGGATCGCTTTGGCTTTGCGGGGGCGGAAGACGCTCCGCGCACGTCGGCGGAAAACCTGCTCCTGACCGCCGAGCTAAAGCACGATTTCTCTGAAAATTGGACGGGCTCCTTGGCTGTTCGTCGTTATGAAGGCGAGTCGAAGGAATATAGCACCTATCCGGTGGCGCCGTTCCTCGGCACTACGTATTTCTTCGGCAGCGGCTATCTTCCGTCAAACACGGAGATGACCTTCGCCACCGCCAGCCTCACCGGCAAATTCGGCTACGGAATTTTCAAACACACTGTTCTCGTCGGGGCGGACTATGACAAGACCGATTACCACGGCGAGATGGGACTGAACTTGTTTTGGGGTGTGGCCGATTTTGGCTCCAGCGCGCTCAATGCGCCATATGGCGTCACGCCGCCGGTCAGCGATATTCAAGACGATAAGATGGAAACCCTTGCGTTTTACGCACAGGATCAAATGTCGATCGGCGATCGGTTAGACATCACTGCAGGATTGCGCTGGACGAAATTGGACGTGAAGAGTTCCTATTCCAGCGGAGGTATTCCATTCGTCGATACGGATGAGAGCTATTATCGCGTCACACCGCGCATCGGCGCGACCTATAAAATCGTTGAAGGCGTCTCAGCGTTCGCGGGATATGCGGAAGGCTTCAAGGGCACGGTCGCGGCGTTTGGCGTCACGGACCCGAAGCCGGAAACCTCGCAATCCTATGAAGGCGGCTTGAAGCTCGCGGGCCCAATCAAAGGGCTGAGCGGAACGCTCGCATTGTACGAAGTTACCCGGCAGAATGTGATCACGGCCGATCCGCTCAATCCCTTCGCTTCCATTCAGACCGGAGAACAGCGTGCGCGCGGATTCGAGGCAGATCTCGTCTACGAACCCGATCCAGCGTTGTCGCTGCTGCTGAGCTTCGCTCACACAGACGCTAAAGTAACCAA
The DNA here is from genome assembly GCA_964395875.1 of uncultured Caulobacteraceae bacterium. Lineage (GTDB taxonomy): Bacteria > Pseudomonadota > Alphaproteobacteria > Caulobacterales > Aquidulcibacteraceae > JBEVJO01. Next base: position 3,455 of record CAYNCS010000148.1, read on the forward strand.
GGACAATACTCTGCCGGTTGGCGACAAGCTGAAGCGGGTGCCGGAAAATGCGGGACGCTTGGCCGCACGCTACCGATTCCAGAGCCCAACGCTCAAGGGTCTGGAGGTTGGCGCCGGCGTGACGGCGGTGTCAGACCGCGAGTTGACGTTGCCGAACGTCGTCGCGGTGGACGGTTCGACATTGTTCGACGCGCAGGCGTCCTATGCCTTCGGTCCCGCCAGCATCGCCGTGTCCGTCGTGAACTTGACCGACCAAGACGGCTTCGCGCCATATAATTATTTCGCTGGCGCAGCGATCCCGATTCAACCGCGCGCCGCTTATGTCACGCTTCGCGCAAACTTTTAGAACTAGAGCGCAGCGCCGCTAATGCGGCGCTGCGTACGATTGGGGATGAATCACATGGACATTAATAGACGCAACGCCGCGCTGCTCGCGCTCTTGGCACCCCTTGTGAGCGCTGGCTGTTCCAAATCTGAGACGCAGGCTTCTTCGGGCGTCTCCAAATCCGGGAAGGCGCCTGTCGTGCACGACATGAGCGATATGCCCGCAAACTGGACGCAGGCTGATCAAGTAGCCATGCTTTGCTACCCGAAAATGACTATTCTCGATCTCGTTGGGCCCCAATACATGTTTGCAAGTCTGATGGGCGCGAAAGTGCATCTGGTCGCCAAGACGAAAGATCCGATCACCAGCGATACAGGCGTCACGATCATTCCGACAGCGACGTTTGACGAAACGCCGAAGGACCTCACCATCCTATTCGCGCCCGGCGGTACAGAAGGTACGCTTGCCGCGATGGAAGACAACGCAACACGGGATTTTATGAAAGATCGCGGCGCGCGTGCGAAATATGTGACATCCGTCTGTACGGGGTCATTGATCCTTGGCGCGGCGGGCCTTCTCAAAGGCTACAAGGCCACTTCGCACTGGGCCGCGCGCGATAGCCTGAAACTGTTTGGCGCGGAATCCGTGGACGCCCGCGTCGTCAAGGATCGCAATCGCGTTACGGGCGCAGGCGTTACGGCGGGACTCGACATGGGGCTGACCATGCTGGCTGAGTTGCGTGACCAGACATACGCCGAAGGGGTGCAGCTGATTGCGGAATATGCACCGCAGCCGCCGTTCAATGCAGGCACACCGCATTCAGCGCCGTTGCATGTCCGAACGATGATCGAGGCGATGTTCGTTGGGTTTCCAGCAAAAATTGAAGAGGTGAGTAGAAATATTCCCCGTTAAAGCAATTAGAAATCGAGGGTGCGTTTAAGTCTATCCGACCCCCTTCAAACCATGCGCACACTGCGCCGCATGAGTTTCGTTTCCGCAGCCACAGCGCCTGAGCGCCTGCCGGAACATGCCATCGCCGGCATGCTCGCTGTGCTGCGCGTGATGGCCGAGCGCTTTATTGCTTCGTTCGGCGCGCCGTCGAAACTCGCGACCTCCGGCGCCGTGTACGGAAAGATGCGCGAACGCATCCTGCGCTGGCTGCACGATATGGAATGCGTGGTGCGGCGGCTGTTGCTGTTGCGGGCCGCTCTGTTTCCGGCCCCGGCGCCGTGCGCGCGCGTTCCGGGCGTGCGCGGCATGGTGCGGCGGCGCAAGGAGGGCGATGCGGAGACGCTGTTCGGTCCGGCTGAGGACTCTTCGCAATGGCGCGTCTATTTCCGCATGGCCGCGCCGCCGGAACCGCAATGGATCCAGTCTCAGAATTTGGGCGGATTTCGCGCCCATGAAGACGTCTGCGAGCTCGGCCACCGCGCCGGGACGGCGCAAGGGGGCGGGGCCGTGAGCCTTGCGTCCATCGGCTATTGGGTGGACGATCCGCGCCCGCTCGCCGAACGCTTCGAAGCCTTGCTGCGCGTCATCGCCGATCCCGACCATTACGCCGCGCGTCTGGCCCAGCGCCTCTATCTGTGGCGCGGCCGGGATGAGCGGCGCCAGCTGTTCCTCTATGCGCTCAGCGCCGTGGCGCCTTTCGCCAATGAGGCTGAACTGTCCGACGAGGAACTCGAGCCTTATATCGAGGCGCGGCCCATGGCGCGGGCGCTGCTGCCGGTGTTTTCCGGCCCGCCGCTCATGCGCGCGCCGCCCGGGCCGCCGCCCGACGCTGGCCCTTGAAGCCTTCTTTCTCCCGCTGAAACTTCGCCCCGCGTCCCCGCGCGGGGGCGCCGGCGCATGTCCATCTCGCCGCACGCGCCAGATGCGAAGGCGCTTGCGCTTCGCCCGCGCCCGTCCAACCATGCCGCTCCCCGAGAGGAGCGCGCGCCATGAGCAAGAAAAACGGCAAGAAAGATAAAGCGGACAAGAAGCACAAAAAGCTCGAAGCCGCGCCGCCGGGCGTGGAGACCGCCGCCGCGGAAAACTCCAACGAGGATTATCTGGAAAAGCTCGCGTTTCTGCAGACCGAACTGGTGAAGCTGCAGCGGCATTGGATCGAGACCGGCGCGAAAGTCCTGATCATTCTGGAGGGGCGCGACGCGGCGGGGAAGGACGGGGCGCTGAAAGCCATCACCCAGCATATGAGTCCGCGCCAGACGCGCGTGGTGGCGCTGCCCAAGCCCGACGAACGCGAACGCACCGAATGGTATTTCCAGCGTTACGTGGCGCATCTGCCGGCGGGCGGGGAGACCGTGTTCTTCAACCGCTCCTGGTACAACCGCGCCGGGGTCGAGCCCGTGATGGGGTTTTGTTCGCCGGAGGATACGCGCCTGTTCCTGGAGATCGCGCCGGAATTTGAGTCGATCCTGGCGCGCTGCGGCGTGCGCATCATCAAATTCTATCTCGATCTGTCCAAGGACGAACAGGCCGAACGCCTGGAGGAGCGCCAGGAAGACCCGCTGGATTTCTGGAAAGTGGGGCCGATCGACGCCGCCGCCCAGAAGAAGTGGGACGATTACTCAAAGCGCCGCAACGAGATGCTGCTGGCCACCCACGCGCCGCACGCGCCCTGGACGATCGTGCATTCCAACGGGAAGAAGAAGGCGCGCCTCGCCATGCTTGCGCACCTTCTCACCGTCTGCGACTACCCGAAGAAGCCGAAAGACCTGCTGGCGCCGGACCCGGACATCCTGTTTCCCTTCGAGCCCGCCGCGATCCAGGACGGCCGGCTGGCGCCTTAAGGCTCAGTGCTGCTTGCGCCGCGGCTTTTCCGGCTGCGCCGTCTGGTCGGGGTGCTGGGCGAACCAGTCCTCTTCATAGGGCAGGTCGTCATAGACCGGCGTGTAGGCCGCGCGGTGATACTCCTCCTCGGACAGCTTCGCGGTCTGCGGCCCGTAATCGACGATGACTTTGTGGTCGTGCGTTCTGTAGCGTCCAACGGCCATGGGCCTCTCCCTGTAAAGCGCCCCACTCACCCTAAGTGGGCAGCCCCCCGGCCGGGTTCCATCGCCCTTAACCTTACAAATCAGGCCGACAATGTTCCCCTTGTGTTCTAAGAACAAATGCGGTACAAGAATGGCAGGAACACAGGGAATCATTTGCTCTGCGCGCCAAGCGCGTAGAAGATCGGAAGGGACGATTCGATGGCGGAGAAAGCGGCCTTGCGCGTGGTGAACACCGACAAATCCGAGAAGGAAACCGACAAGGAAAAGGCCTTGGCCGCAGCGCTGAGTCAGATCGACCGCGCCTTCGGCAAGGGCTCGGTGATGCGCCTCGGCGAAAAGACTGCGATGGAGATCGAAGGGATTTCCACCGGCTCTCTCGGTCTCGACATCGCTTTGGGCATTGGCGGCCTGCCGCGCGGCCGCATCGTCGAGATTTATGGCCCGGAATCGTCGGGCAAGACCACCTTGGCGCTGCATTGCATCGCCGAGGCTCAGAAGAGCGGCGGCGTCTGCGCCTTCGTGGACGCCGAACACGCGCTCGATCCGATCTACGCCCGCCAGCTCGGCGTCGATCTCGACGATCTGCTCGTGTCGCAGCCCGACAGCGGCGAGCAGGCGCTGG
>CAYNCS010000149.1:0-6965 GCA_964395875.1 uncultured Caulobacteraceae bacterium
CACCCGCATCGAGGAGTTCGTCTTCCTCACCGGCGACGGCGACCTGTCGGCCATCCTGCCGCGTCTGCGCGCGCAGGGCCGCCTCACCGCTTTGCTGTGCGACACCGGCGCGGCGGCTTCGGTGGAAGGTCTGGTCGATCACGTCATCCGGCCCGAGGATTTCGTGCGCCGCGCCTTCGAGGGCAAGACCGCCGCGCGCGCCTTGATCGAAACCGTCGAGCGCGCGCTGCAGGGGCCCGGCGGCGATGACCTCGCCGAAGCCGACGACGAAGAAACGTTCGAACCCGAAGACGAAGCGCCGGCGCTGGACGACGCGCCCGCCTACGAATTGCTGCCGCGCGTGGCGCGCCGCATCGCCGACGCGCTGCAGGACAGCGGCGAAGCCCTGGAGACGGTCGATCTCCTGCCGATGTTCCGCGAATTTCCGGAATTCAGCCAGGTGCGCTCGGATCAGCATGGTGCCTGGTTCGGCGCCGGCGGGTTGTCGAATCTGGTGCGCCGCCTCGCCGCTCTGGAGCCGCGCCTGAAACTGGAGGTGCGCGGATCGCGCGCCACGCGTTCGGGCCGCCTTGTGGACCGCGTGTTCGTCAGCGCCGCGCCGCTGGAGCGCAAGGGACGCCGCCGCGCCAATGGCCGCGCCGTCGCGCAGCCGGAAACGCCCGCCGCGCCCGCGACGCCCAGCGTCGTCGAACGCGCGCTGGAGGTCATTAAGGATGAAGTGGCGCGTTCGCAGACGCCGCTGCATCTGGCCTATCTGCGCCTGCAGGTGCTGGAGGAATTGGGCGCGGAAGCCGCGGCGGCCGGGCTTGCCGACGTCGGCGGAAAGGCGCTCAAGGATGCGGCCTTGCGCTATGGACTGGCGCCCTTCCGGCTGGTCGAACCGCGCGACGGCTATGTGCTGGTGATGGACCCCTCGCGCCACGAAATGCCCGAGTGAGTCGAAAACTGCCCCAAAGCGGCGCCGTTCGGGCCGCTGACGGCTTATTGATCGATCTTCACAATCACTTGAGGGCCAGCGTTAACGACAGCTGGCGCAGGGCCTGCGGCATGGGTGGCGACCGCGGCCAGAATGTTCAAAAGAAACAAAAATCCGTACGCAAACGCGGCGGTGCGCAGGCGGCGTGCGAAAAAGCTGGCGATGTGCAGCATGGGCGGAAAGGCTCGAAAAACCGAAAATCGACGCCTTTTCACGTGCAAGGAAAGGGCCATGTCCGCGTCGCAACGTTGCGATACTGGAAAGCCGCGCTAGCATGCGGCGACTTTTAGCGGGCAGGCATGACAAGCAAGAACTGGTTCGCCGATCTCGAATTTGGCGACGGCGTCGTGCGGGTGAAAAAAACCGGCGCGCTGATCCCATTGAACGGGGAAACGCTGGCCGAGGTGCGCCATTGGTTGAGCTATTACGGCTCGATCGAGGCGTGGCGCGCCAGCGTTCTCCTGACCGGCGCCCTTTCGAAAGGCGCGCGGCGCCTCAAGGTGGCGTTCTCTCCCGAACGGCCGCGGCCCTGGTATCTTGTTTGGCCGGTGCTGCAGGCGGCGGGCGCGCAGATCATCGCCGACCCCGAACGCGCCGACCTGGTTTTTCATTTCGACGATTCCACCGTCAGTCCGCCTGGCCAGCAGACGCGCTGCAGACCGTGCGGCCGGCCGATCCACCTGAACTTCAATTGCACGGACGTTTCGAAGTCGCGCGTTGCGCGCGCTTTCGAGGAGGCGTTCGGCTATCCCCTCGCCCTCGACCCCACAACCGGCGAAGGCCCGGCGGTGGAGAAGTCGGAGCTCAACGGCGTGCATGACGGACGCATCGTCCACCGGCCGGTGACGCCGCGCCGCGACCATGTCTATCAGAAGCTGATCGACAACCAGATCCAGGACGGCATCGTCGCGGATTTGCGCACGCCGACGATCGGCGGCCGGCCCGTCTGCGTATTTATCAAGGAGCGGCCCATCGACCACCGCTTCACCAACGAAAACACCCGCGTGACGCTGCATCGTCTTGAAGACATCTACAGCCCGGCCGAGATCGAGGCCCTGACCCGCTTCGCGGGCGCCCTTTCCCTGGACTGGGGCGGACTGGACGTTCTGCGCGACCGCACGGATGGCCGTCTCTATGTCGTCGACGCCAACAAGACGGATATGGGTCCGCCGATCATGCTGCCCTTGCGCGACAAGCTTCAGGCCACGCGCTGGCTGGCGGACGCCTTCAACGCCTTCGCCGCTGCAAGCCTCGATCATGCGGAGCGCGCGCCGGAATGAGCATTCCCTTCGTGCGCGAGATCGAGTTCGATTATGGCGTCTCGCAGCAGGTGAGCCCGCTGATCCGTCGCGTCATCGCGCCCAATCCTGGGCCGTTCACCTATACCGGCACGGGCGTTTACATCATTGGCCGCGGCGAGGTTGCGGTGATCGATCCCGGCCCGCAAATCCCCGCGCATTTCGAAGCGCTGAACCAGGCGCTTGACGGCGAACGCGTCAGCCATGTCCTGGTGACCCATTCGCACGCCGACCACTCGCCGCTGGCGCACGCGCTCGCCCAGCGGCACGGCGCCAAGGTCTATGCCGGTGGGCCAGTGGTTCCCACCGAGTGCGAGGTGCGCCTGGAAGCCGGCGACGACCGGCACTTCGCGCCGGACGTTCATGTCGCGGATGGGCAAACCTTCGATGGGCCCAACTGGCGCATGCGCGCGATCGCAACACCCGGCCATACGTCAAACCATTTCGCCTATGCGCTTGAAAACGAACACGCCGTTTTCTCAGGCGACCACATCATGGGGTGGTCGACGACGGTGATCAGCCCGCCTGACGGCGACATGGCCGATTACTTCGCGAGCCTGCGCAAAATCCTTGAGCAGGAATTCGACGCGATCTGGCCGACGCATGGGCCGCCCGTGCGCAAAACCACTGAATTCGTCGAAGCCTATATCGCGCACCGCCTGGAGCGCGAGGCGCAAATCCTGCGGGCCATGCACGCCGGCGACAAGACGATCCCCGACATGGTGGAGCGGATCTACGCGGACATCGACCGCAAGCTGCACCCCGCCGCGTGCCACTCGGTTTACGCGCACATGCTGCATTTCCTGAAACAGGACAGAGTGGCAGTAGCCGATGGGGGCGCGGCGCGCGTGAACAGCAATTACGTACTCCGCTGACGCGGCGAGGTGCGCTGTTTCCCGACTCTAAGCGTTTTTCGCCAAAAGGGTTTTCCCGCTCTTTATCTGCGCCCTCTTGGCGCGGCGCCTTTTTTTAACCCGGCTCAGGGTCTATATGACCCCTGCTGGCGCAAGCCAGCTATGGCGATAAACGCGCGCGGAATAAGCGGATCGGACCCGGGTGCGATTCCCGGCGGCTCCACCAGCCTTCGCTCCCTTCGGGAGCATCGGCGGACATCCTCGTTGGGGTTTCCAATGCGGGGCCGAACTAGGATCGACGGACGTGTAAAGGCGTATGCTTTCGCTCGGGTGGTCCCGTTAAAGGCCATAGTGAATAGTTGCCAACGACAACTCTTCGCAGGAATACGCTCTCGCTGCGTAAGCAGCTGAGTGTTTCCACTCTTAAGTCCTAAGGCCTGCAAGCTTTAGGCGGGGCCCGGGGGGCGCCTGGCAACAGAAGCCCCCCATCGTTTTCCCGACATTGCCGATTCTATCCACAGGTATTCCTGCGCGATGCAGATTCATACAGGCGCGAGAATCTCTCTCGACGCTCAATGAACGTCTGCATGCGCATTCTTGCCGTTTGAATTTTCACGAGACGCAATGTCGCGTTCGCTTCGCGAGCGGCGCCGAATTTTGAGTTCGCCTTATGCTACGCACGCATTGACCCGAACGGTCTCGCGACTAGTTTCTCGGGCCGAGGACGCGCCAAGGGAAATGCGGCTGACGCTTTCCTGAAACGGCGCCCTCTAGTAAATGATCCGACAGCTTTCAGACGGGGAACAATTTCCCATTTTGTTTGAAAGCGATCTGGAAGGGTACGAGCGTCCGCATGGCTGATGACTTGATGGGATATGAACGCATGGCGCAGGAAGCGCTGCGGGATGTCCTGCGCATGGCGCTGATGCGCGCAGCTTCGCCGCAGGGTCTTCCGGGCAAGCATCACTTTTACATCACCTTCAAGACTCAGGCGCGCGGCGTCGCGATCGCCGAGCGTTTGCTTGAGCGTTATCCCGACGAAATGACGATCGTGCTCGAGCACCAATTCTGGGACCTCAAAGTCGGCGCCGCGGACTTTGAGGTGTCTTTGAAATTTTCCGGCGTGCCTGAGCGCCTGACGATCCCGTTCCGCGCGGTGACGCGTTTCGTCGATCCGCATGCGCGCTTCGGACTGAACTTCGAACCGCCTGTCGAAGAAGACGAATTCACGCAAGTGATGGCGCCGCCGCGCGCCGCGATCGGCGGCCAGACCTCGCCGACCGTTGCGCCGCCGCCGGAAGAAGAGGCAGCCAAGCCCGCCGCCGCCGTCGTCAGCCTGGACGCCTTCCGGAAAAAGTGATCATTCCAGAGCCGCGAGCTTGTAGACGCGGATAAACAGACCTTCGGACTCCGCGCGCGCGCGCTCGACCAGAAGCCGTGCAACCTGACTGTCGTCGAAAAACAGCGCGCCCTTCACGCCGTCCAGCACCGCCTTGGCGATGTTGTCCAGATCGATCTTTGGAAACGCAGGGTTGAGCTCGACGCGGATTTCCACCGCGAAGTCGCCCCATTGGGGCCGCCATTCCCGAAAATCGCGCCGGAAGAATTGATCGAGCGTCTGCTTGTAGACTCGGGTCTGGCTGGTGACCTCATTGAGCCAAAGCTCAAAGGCTTCGCCGTCGCGCCGCCAGCGCACGCGGGCGGAGCCGTTCCACGCGATCTGGTCTGCGCTCCTGGCGCTTTCAAGCGGGGACGATTGCGGCGGCGCAGGCACGTAGGGTATGGCTCCGGCTCAGGGCTTGCCCTGACCCATTCCTAGTCCGATATCTCTTAAGTCTCAATCACGTCACCAGAATGATCGACGGCGATGAATAACGCGGCCCTAAGCCGCACGCCGCATCCAGGGAAGTTCGATGCTCACCGTTTATCACTCGCCGAACTCGCGTTCGTCCCGGATCCTCTGGCTGCTGGAGGAGATCGGAACGCGGTATGAGATCGCTTACGTGGACATCGAACGCCGCGACGGCAGCGGCCATCGCGACGCCAAGAACGTGCACCCCGACAAGAAGGTGCCCGCTTTGTTGCACGATGGCATGCTGGTGACGGAATCTGCGGCGATCTGTCTGTATCTGACGGACCTGTTTCCCTCCGCCAATCTGGGCTTCGGCCCGAACGACTTCGAACGCGGCCCCTATCTGACGTGGCTGTTCTTTTACGCTGGCGAGGCCGAAAGCGCGCTGGTCAACAAGATGTTCGGCCTGACCGAGAGCAACCCGCTGTTCGCCCTACGCTATGAGCAGATGGTGGGCCGGATGCTGAACGCCTTGAAACAAGGCCCGTATCTGATGGGCGACCGCTTCACTTCCGCGGACATCCTGTTCGGCTCCATGACCCATTGGGGCCGTACGTACCTTCCAAACGATTCCATGATCGACGAATACGCCCGGCGCCTGAAGGAACGCCCCGCTTTCAGGCGCGCAATGGAAAAGGACGCGCCCCCGCCGCGCTAGCGCGCGATGCGATCAAACCGGTCCGGTTTGATCGTTGAATCGCGCGCTACGCTCTTGAATGAGAGCCTTTCTTAACCGGCCCAACCTTTTCGGTTTGATCGGGAAAGGCTCGAGACAGAGGCTCGCGCGGACCAAGCGCCCATCCCAGGCGGCCCAGGGTGTCCATCATTTCCTTGCGCCGGAACACGGTTAGCAGCGTAATCGCGAAGACGAGGTTCGTGCAGGCCGCCATGAACAGCCCGCCGCCGTCGTGGTTCGGGTCAACGCCCAGAGGCGTGAACAGGTGAAAGCTCACCGCGCCCGCCATGATGGCGAGCCCTAGTAGCGCACCCAGAGCCTGGAAGTGCCGCAATCGGGGCAGGATCCCCGCAATCAACAGCGCCGAGGCGACCAGTTCGGCGCTGCCGATCACATATTGGCTGAACAGCCCCGTATGTCCGAACAGGCCCGGCGCGCCCAAAGAGCCCGCCCAGCCGTCCAGCGCCCCGAAAATCGCCTGGGTCTTTGGATGGTCGGTGAATTTATATCGCAGCGAATCCAGGAAGATCACGGACATGAACACCGCCATCGCGTGCGGGGCGTAGGTTTTAACTTTCTCGAACATGAACGCGCCCCTCCTTCCGGGCAGCGCGACCCTGCCCCGGCGGCCGCGGGGCTTCAAATCACAGCTTCGTGGGCGGCGCGTGATCGGGCGCGGCGGCGGCGGGACATCTTGCCCTTCCGGCCTTGCCGGACTAACCCATGCCGCAATTCTTGTGACCCCTCTCTAGGAAGGCGCCATGGCCCAATCCACCCGCACCGAATCCGATACGTTTGGCCCGATCGAGGTCGCCACGAACGTGTATTGGGGCGCCCAAGCGCAACGCTCGCTGGGCAATTTCAAGATCGGCTGGGAAAAGCAGCCGCTGCCGGTCGTGCGGGCCCTGGGCATCATCAAGCGCGCCGCCGCGGAAACCAACATGGCGCTGGGCCGTCTCGATCCGAAGGTCGGCGAGACCATCGTGAAGGCCGCTCAGGAAGTGATCGAAGGCAAGCTGAACGATCACTTCCCGCTGTCCGTCTGGCAGACCGGCTCGGGCACCCAATCAAACATGAATGCGAACGAAGTGATTTCAAACCGCGCCATCGAAATGCTGGGCGGCGAGATGGGCTCCAAGAAGCCCGTCCATCCGAACGATCACGTCAACATGTCGCAAAGCTCCAACGACACCTACCCGACCGCGATGCACGTCGCCGCCGCGGAAGAGATCGTGCATCGCCTGCTCCCCGCTTTGCAGACGCTGCGCAACGCGCTGAACGACAAAGCGCAGGCCTTCAAGGACATCAT
>CAYNCS010000150.1:0-6911 GCA_964395875.1 uncultured Caulobacteraceae bacterium
TTGTTGCGGCGCTCGCGGCCAAAGGTTGAAACGGGGCCGTGGCCGGAAACGAATTGCAGATCGCCCAGCGGCCAGAGTTTCTGCGTGATGCTGTCGATCAGCTGCTGGTGATCGCCGCGCGGGAAATCCGTGCGCCCGATCGAGCCCGCGAACAGCACGTCGCCGACGAACGCCACGCGCGCGCCCTGATGATAGATCACGACATGGCCGGGCGTGTGGCCGGGCGTGTGCACCACATTGAATTCGACGCCGCCGATTTCCAGCGTATCGCCGTCCTTCAGGAAACGGTCGGGTTTGCAATTCTCGCCAGCGCCGCCGCCGAAGCGTTTCCAATTGTCCTCGATTTGCTCCAGCCAGAAGACTTCCTCTTCGGTCGGGCCCTCGATGATCGCGCCGGTGCGGCGCTTCAGCTCCATCGCGCCGCCGGCGTGATCGAGATGGCCGTGGGTCAGCCAGATCTTTTCGATGCGCGCATCGATGGCGCCGGCCGCCTGCAGAATGCGGGGCACGTCGCCGCCCGGGTCCACCACCGCCGCCGCGCCGTTCGGCGCACGGATGATGGAGCAATTCTGCTCAAAGGCCGTGACCGGCACGATCTGGACCTGGAAGGGAGGTTGTTCGCTGGCTTGTTCGCTCATGAACCCAATGTAAGGCCCCGGGCGGCGGACGCAAACCTAAGAATGGACGCCGCGGTTAAGACGCTGACGCTGCATAAACAATGAACTCCAGCAGCGAGCCGTCCGGGTCCCGGAAATAGACGCTGTCCCCGGCCCCGCGGGCGCCGAAGCTCTGGCGCGGGCCCACCTCGATCGCCACGCCCCATTTTTCCAGATGCGCCACGGCCTCCGCCATGGAGCCGGGCCATTCGAAGCACAGATCGCTGTTGCCGGGGCGGACGGGGTCCCGCGCCCGGATCAGGAATTTGGCCGGGGCCGGATCTTTCTCGAGGCCGGGCGTGTGGACGCTGAGCTGCCGGTCCCCGACGCGGTAGACGCGATATTCGGCGCCGATGCGGACGATCTCCGCGCCCAGCACATCGCGATAAAAGGCGTCCGAGCGCTCCGGGTCCGAGACCGCGATGACGCAATGATCGAGCTTCAGGGCTGGTGGGTTCATGTTTTCCTCCCCGGTTTTTATTTGCTGTTTTGAGGGGATCAGGACGCAAGAACCCCGCAGAAAAAAGCGCGCCTACGCCGTCGCCGCTTCCTTGAGCGGCGGCCTCTGCTCCAGTTCCCGCTCCAGCCGCGCGATGTTCTCGAACAGACGCTTGGACGTCAGCTTCAGAAAGTAAAAGCCGAATTCCGGGTTCTGGAAATAGAGTTCGCGCACGTGGTCGTAGGAGATTTCATAGAGGTCGCCCGCCTCGACGCAGCGCAGGCCCTGCGTGCGGTGATTGTCCGGCGACAACAGGCCCAGCTCGCCGACCATGCCGCCATTGGTGAATTCGATATGGCTTTCCAGCAATTGAAACCTGCCGGTGGCGACCAGAAACATGCGGTCCGCCATATCGCCCTTGTTGAAAATCAGCTCCCCGGCCTTGGCCGGGCGGCGATGCATGAAGGGCTTCAGCCATTCCATGGTCGGGACGGCGCCGGAGGCGGCGAACTCGGTGCGCCGGATCAGTTTCATCATCTCCCGCAGCCGGATGGAATTCACCGGCAAGACGATGCCGTATTTCACAATCCCAACGGGCGACAAGGACAGGACCGCCGCCAGAAGATCGAACACGTTCGAGACCATCGAGGACACGCGCAGGCGCACCATCCCCTTCATGGTCACGCTGGCGATGACGAAGATCGCGGCGACGGCTTGCAGCATGACGTAAGGCTGCCAGAAGGACGGATGCCAAAACGCGGCGTGTGGATGCGGCATTGCGGACTCGGGGAAAGCGATAAAATCCAAGTCCTAACGAGCGTCGCTCCGGCGTGGCAAGACGGGTCCGCGCTTATCCGCCGCGGCGATGCGCGGCGCGGGCGCGGATTCCCCTCATCATAAGTTTTGTGACAGCGCCCGCGGCTTGATCAGGCCGGAACGGGCTCCGGCGCCGAACCCGGCGCTCCGTCTTCCTTGAGCGGCGGGCGGCGCTCCAGCTCCGCCTCGAGCCTTGCGATGTTCTCGAGCAGGCGGCGCGAGGTCAGCGTGAGGAAATAGAATCCGAATTCCGGATTCTGGAAATACAGCTCGCGCACGGCTTCGTAATCGATCTCGTAAAGCGCCCCGGCCTCCTCGCACATGAAGCCTTGCGTGCGGGTGTTGCCGGGCGTGAGCAGACCGATTTCGCCGATTACCTGCCCCGGGCCGATCGCCATACCGGATTCCATCAGCCGGTACTTGCCCGAATCCACCAGGAACATCTGGTCGGCCTTGTCGCCGCGGCGGAACAGAACCTCCCCCGCTTTCACGGGGCGGATCTCCATGAAGGGCTTCAGCCAATCCATTGAGAGATCGCCCGTCGCCGCGATTTCCGAACGCTTCACCAGACGCAGCATTTCGTAGAAGCGCAGCCAGTTCACCGGCAGCGTAATGAGAAACCGCGCCATGCTGACCCAGGACAGCGACGCCAGCGCCGAGGCGAATTCCAGCGCGTCGGCGCCCACCGCGATCAAACGCAGCTTGGTCATCCCCTTCATCAGGACGGACGCCACCCCCAAAGCGGCGGCGGCGATGTTCAAAATCAAAAGGGTCTGCAGCATGACGGGGACTCAACGAGATGGCTCAACAGCGCGGCGACTGCGCCTAGCTGAGCCAATTCGCCGCCGCCTGTCGAGCGCCCACGCCAGAGGCTCGCCCCGCTTTCCCCCGCTCAGTTCAGCGCCGCCGCTTCCTTGACCAGAGCCGGCCGTTCCCAGTGCGCCATGTGCCCGGCCCCCGGCACGATGGTGAGGCGGGCATTGGCGATGCCGGCGGCGAAGGCCTCGGCATAGGCGGCCGGCGCGACCCGATCCTGTGCGCCCCAGATGATGTCGGTGGGGGCGCTGATGCGATACAGCCTCTGCCGCAGGCCGCGATCCGGGATCGGGAACAAAAGCTTGCCCGCATTGCCCATCTGGCGCGCCTGCCGCACCACATGCGCGACGAAAAGATCGGGATCGTTGCGCGACGGATCGAAGCCGCCGCCGATCACGCCCACATGCGCCATGGATTTCAGGGCGGCCTCCTGATCGTGAAACAGCAGGCCCGGCAGCTCGGGCGGCAGCGTTGAAAACAGATCCGCCACCGGATGCTGATCGAGCCAGAGGCCGAGCGCGGCGATCAAAACGAGGCGCGCAAATTTTTCCGGCGCCAGAGCCGCCATCTCCGCCGCGATCATGCCGCCCATGGAATGGCCCATCAATACAGGCTGGCTGAGCCCGGCGGCGTTGAAGGCCTCCAGGCCGAACAAGGTGAAATCCAGCATGTCGCGCGCTTCCGCATCCGGCCAGGCGGGGATGTCGGCGAAACCCGGCAGAAACGGCGCGACGACGCGGCGCGTCTTGATCAGCTCCAGCAGGAAAGGATCCTCCGCCGACAGGCCGCCCTCGCCGTGCAGATAAAAGACCGGCATGTCGCGCGCGTTTTTGGGCCCGCCCGTCAGCGCCGGCGCCGGGCCGCGCACGGTTTTCAGTTCGATGAGACTCAACTCCGCGAGATCTTGTGCGCCGCCATTTTTCCCGGCGCCCTGAGTCGCGCCTGCGTTCTTTTTCGTCGTCATGATGTCAGGCCCTCAACAATTGCGGTTCGGCGGTCACGGCGCGCAGATCGCGCGGCGCGGTCTGGTCGATCGGCTTGCACCAGAAGCGGTCGTCCTTGTCCCATTCGCCGTGAACGCCGCGCAGTTGCGGGATCACCTTTTCGGCGAACAGGCGCGAGGAATACATGCAGGTTTCGACGTCCATGTCGCCGATATGCAATTGGCAGAACAGATTGCCGACCTTCAGCGTCTGGATGAGTTCGATCAGACGGTCCCGCACCGTGGCAGGCGATCCGGCGATGATTTTGCCGGACTCCACCAGTGCGCCCCAGCTCTCATCATTGCCGAATTGCACCGGCGCTTCGTACATCATGCGCGCCATCGCCGAGACGGTGCGCGGCCCGCGATAGCCCGCCACATCCAGATAGCCCGGATGCACATGCAGCAAGCTGTTGTAGAAATAGCGGACGTTTTTGGAATAGAGCCGCTCCGCCTCCTCATCGGTCTCCGCTACGCAGATCACCTGCGCGAAGCCCGCGCGATAAGGCGAGAGATCGTTCGGGCGCTTTTCCGCGAGACGGTCCCAATAGGCCTGCATCTGCCCGCGTGCGGCGCGATAGCCGCCGAAGCTCAGGCACGAATACGAGTAATCATGGTCGATGGCGAAATCCCAGGTCTCCATCGAGCCGGCGCCGGGAATGTGGATGGGGATCGGCTTCTGCACCGGGCGCGGCCAGATGTTCACGTCGCGCAACTTGGAATAGCGACCGTTGAAGGCGAAGGGTTTGGGCTCCGTCAGTGTACGCACGATCAGATCGTGCGCCTCGCCGAAGCGTTCCCGCGTCAGCGCCGGAACGTTGCCATAGGAAAAATTGGAATCCATGGGCGTGCCCAGGGGGAAGCCCGCCACCAGCCGCCCGCCCGAAAGGCAATCCAGCAGCGCCAGCTCCTCGGCCACACGCACCGGCGGGTTGTAGTTCACGATGCTGGGTCCGAGCACGACGATCGCCGCGTCCTTCGTGCGCCGCGCCAGCGCCGCCGCGAACAGATTGGGCGACGGCATCATGCCGTAAGCGGTCTGATGGTGTTCGTTGACGCCCACCCCGTCATAACCAAGCGTGGCGGCGTATTCGAGCAGATCGAGATGGGAATTGTAGAGCGCGTGGCCCCGCACCGGATCGAAAAGATTGGAATCCACATCCACCCAGACGGACCGGTGCGTTTGCGCGAAATCGGCCGGCAGATAGGGCCAGGGCATGAAATTGAACCAGGTGAACCGCATGTGCCGCAACCTCAGCGCGTTTAAGAGAGACTTAACTATTCTGGGTCGCATATAGTCCGGCAAGCAACCTAGAGGTGCAGCGACAAAATCTTCGTCTCCCCCAGCCGCCGGTCTCGTTCGCGAGCCGGCGGCGCCCCGAGAGACGGATCACCTCGGCGCAGCGGCCATTTATTCGCCCGCCAATTGCATGCCCCCGCCGAGTCGCTCAGAGTCCCGCACGGCCGTCTGGCGGAGGTTCGCGCCGCCTGACGCGCGCTATGATACTGTAGTCCGCAATGGGGCAGCGCGCGGCCGATTTGAAGCCGCGTTAACGTGAGGGACGCCGGCCATGACCATCATCGAACCGAATTCGGCGGCGCGCGGCATTATCGACCGCGCCAAAGGCCTGATCCTGCAGCCGAGCCAGGAGCTCGACCGCATCGATCAGGAAACGCCCAGCATCCAGTCGCTCTATACCGGCTACGCCATACCGCTGATCGCGGCGTCCGTGCTGGCCAGCGCGATCGGCATGATCGTCTTCGGCGTCAATGCGGTGTTCATCCAGTATCGCCCGTCGCCGATCTCCGCCTTGACGACGGCGGCGCTGACTTTCGTCTTCATGCTGATCGGCGTGTGGCTGCTGGCGAAGATCATCGACTTCCTCGCCCCGAATTTCGGCGGCCAGAAGAGCGAACTGAAATCCACCCAGGCGGCGATCTATTCCGGCACGGCCGGCTGGATCGCGGGATTGTTCGCCATCTTCCCACCGCTGGCGGTGCTGGGCCTGCTCGGCCTTTATTCCCTGTACATCCTTTATCGCGCGCTGCCGAAACTGATGAAAGCGCCGGAAGAAAAAGCGGGCATGTACACGGCCGCCGTCGTCGTGTCGGCGATCGTCATCGGCATCATTTTCTCCGCGATCATGACGCCCCTGACCGGGATGCTGGCGTTCGGCGGCGCGGGCATGCATGGCCCCTTCGCATCGAAACACGCCGATCCTTCGGCGACGATCTCCATCCCGGGCGTCGGCCAGGCCAAGGTCGGCGACATCGAGGAAAAGTCCAAGCAGCTTGAGGCGATGGCCGACAGCATCAAGGCCGGCAAGGACGTGCCCGCCATTCCGGTGGATACGCTGAAAAGCCTGTTGCCGGATTCCCTGCCCGGCGGCTTCACGCGCACGGAAGTCTCGACCGGCTCCGGCGGCGCGATGGGCTTTTCCGGCTCCAGCGCGACGGGCAAATATGCGCGCGGCGAGTCCACGATCGAAGTCAGCGTGATCGATTCCGGCGCGGCCGGCGCGCTGATGGGCATGGCCTCCGCCTTCGGCGTGGAGAGCACGACTGAAAACGCCAACGGCTTTGAGAAGACTCACGTCGTCGACGGGCGCATGGTGATGGAGGAGCTCGACCGCGCGAACAACACCGCCAAATATGGCGTGGTCGCCGGTCAGCGCGTCGTCATCAACGCGGAAGGCTCCAAGGTCAGCTTCGACGACGTGAAGGCGGCGGTGAACGCGATCGGCATCGACCGCGTGGAAAGCCTGGCCAAGGCCGCGCCGCAGGGTTGAGGTAGCCGGGAACCTGACAACGGCCAAGGCGTTCCTCCCCGAGATCAGGGATTGTTGATCAGGAGGACGTCGGATGGTTCGGCATACTGGAAAAGCGCCCAGAAAAGCCGCGGTTGTCATGATGGCGGCCGTTTCGGCGCTGGCGATAACCGCTTGCAGCACCTTGGGCGGCGCTGCGGTTGGCGCGGCGGCGGGCGGCGCGATCGGCAACAATACCGGCGACGGCAACGCCAAGCGCGGCGCGGTTATTGGCGGCGTGGCGGGCGGCGTCGCGGGGACGCTGGCGCATTAGATTTGCGGGAATGCCCCTCCACCAACTGTCGCGTCAACACCGCGCTGCTCCTCCCCAAAGGAAATTTGGGGAGGGGGACCATCCGGAGCACGAAGTGCGAAGGATGGTGGAGGGGCCAATT
>CAYNCS010000151.1:0-6727 GCA_964395875.1 uncultured Caulobacteraceae bacterium
CCGAAGCCGCCGTTTGCGTTTTCGATCACCACGCCATTGGCGATCGTGAAGCCCCCGACGATTCCGTCCACATAGGAAACAAAGCCGCCGCCGCCCGGCGCACTCAGCAATGTTGCGGGGCGTAGATCGATTGTCGCGCTCGCATTGCCGGCATAGACGATCGTGTCTGTTCCGCCGGTATCCCAGATGGTTTGATAAGCCGTGCCAGGCACATTGAGCGTTGCAAGCACATAGACGTCAGAGCCGGAATTTGTGGCGGCGTTGGCGCCGTATTTTTCCTGCAGCGCGGCGATGTCGAGCGCCATCGGGCCCGACTGCCAGCCGTAAGCGTAGGAACTCGACAAACCATTCGGACCGGTGGGCCAACCGTCATTATAGCCCATCGTCGTGAAGACGCCCTGGTCGAGCCCGTAGGTCCCGTAATAATCGAAGGCGTCCAGCACGCCTTGCATGACCTGAACGTCGCCGCCGTCATAGTGCGGATGGTCCAAGCCCAATGCATGCCCGAACTCGTGAACGAGCGTGATGAAACCGTAGCCGCCGGCCTGCAGTCCCGCGGAGCTCCAACCCGCGCCGTTCGGGTCGAATTCAACCAGAGCCTGCGATCCGCCATTGGTGTAAGTGAGACCCAGCGTGCCGGAGCCGAGATCCGCGAGCGACACGATGAAGTCCGCGCCCGCGGAAGAGCCGACCTGCGTGAAGGTGAGGTTCGTCGCCGAGGAAATCGAGTTCAGCGCGGCGAACGCCGCCGTAATTTCTCCGGCCGTCCAGCTGCGCGAAGCCGTCTCGGATCCAGGATAGACGGAGCCGAAAGATTCACCGCCCGTAGCGAAGTAAACGGTGATGTTCTGGTGATTGATGGTGAAGCCGAGATCGAGCGTATCCACCGGATTCTGGGCTGCGCCCGTCGCCGCGCTGAGCGTGTAGCCGCCCGTTTCCTGCGCGTAGGCCGAAGCGTCGAGATAATAGGTTCCGCTCGCCGTCGCGGTGAATTGCAGCTGCGCGTTCGTGCCTGCGCCGCCGTCGTCGTCGAAGGCCACGAGCGCGCCGGACGAATCCCGCAAGGCGAGAAACGGATCCGTCAGCGGCGTTCCGCTGGAGCCGTTCATCGTGAAGACGTAGCTTTGACCGGCCGTGAGTGTGACGCGCACCCAGTCATGATCGCCGGCGTAAGCGATAGTCGAATTGACGCTGGCGCCGCCGATTGTGATCGATTGCGCAGTAGCGGCCGTGCTTGCAATCGTATCCGAAGCTGAGGAGTCCGTGATCGTGAGCGAATAGGCGCCAGGTTGGCTGTTTGCCTCATAGGCGCCCAGATAATATTCGCCGGATGACGTCGCGGTGTAGGTGAAAGAGGAATTGAGATTGGTGGGATAGGCCACGTCGTCGTTGCCCGCCACGAAATTCAGATTGCCGTCGAGCAAGGACAGCGCCGGATCGAGTCCGCCGCCCGCGCCGCTCAGACTGAATGTATAGGTGTGTCCAGCCTGCAGCACGACGCGATAGGCGTCGACCTCGTCGCTCGACCATGTCGCGTTCGTCGTCGAGCCGAACGTGAGCCAGTACAAAGGGCCGACAAGCGGGCTCGGCATTTTCGTCCCCTCCAATAGCGAAACGCTTCCGTCCGCGAATTGCAGCGTTTCCACACCCGACAAATAATCGGCGCCGTCCGGCGAACCGCCGCGCAGATCGGTTACCGAATATGCGCCGCCGCCGAGCTCTGTGATAGTATAGTTTGAGACCGAGCCGGAGAAAATCGCGGTGTCGGTCCCCGATCCGCCGATGAGGGAATCCACGCCTGGGCCGCCATTCAGCGTATCGGCGCCAGAATCGCCATACAGGGTGTCGTCGCCCCCCAGCCCGACCAGTTCATCGTTTCCACCGCCGCCGCGCTGCACGTCATTGTACGAACCAGTTCCGCCCCAAATGCGATTGTCCAGCGCGTTGCCCGTTCCGTCAAAGGCGCCCGTCCCGACGAAGAATAGATTTTCAACGAAGTCAGGCAGAACATAGACAGAAGACGACGCATTCACACTGTCGTCGACGCCTTCGTTCGCCAGCTCGATTATAACATCCCTGGAATCGTCGACTAGATAGGTATCGTCGCCGGCTCCTCCGATCAAAGTGTCAATGCCGGCGCCGCCGTCGAGAATATCCCCACCGCCCACGCCGTACAGGACGTCATCGCCAGCCATGCCAGACAGCTGATTCGGGGCGATGTTGCCTGTTATTGTGTTGTCGAGCGCGTTACCTGCGCCAGACCATGCAATATCGACGTCAAGGAAACTGAGGTTCTCGAAATTGGCGCCGAGAGTCCAGGAGGCCCAGGCGACGACGGTGTCCGTTCCGCCGTTCGCGGCCTCGATTAGGACGTCGTCTGGGTGATGCGCCACATAAACGTCATTTCCCAAGCCGCCGATGAGCGTGTCGCCGGCGCCGGAATTGTCGGAATTGCCCTCAAGACGATTGTCCTGGTCGTTTCCCGTCAGAGAATCAGCATGATTCGAACCGATCAGATTCTCTATGTTGATGTATGTATCTGAACCGAGACCGGCGCCAACCGCCTGAGCGCCCGAAAGGGAAAGATCGACAACGACGCCGCCGCCTTGGGCGCCGCTAAAGATAACGGTGTCGCTTCCGCCGGCGCCGTCAAAGGTTTCGTCTTCATCGCCGGTCCAGAAAGTATTGTCGAGCGCATTTCCCGTACCGAAGAAAGTTCCCGAGGGCGTTCCGCCGGCAGTCAATCCCTCCACGTTCGCCGGAAGCGTGTATGAAGAAAGTCCGACGGCGAAAATTTCGTCGAACCCCTCATTGGAATACTCCCCGACGGAATCGCCAGCATAGACTGTGTAACGATCGTTCCCAGCCCCGCCCTGCAGCTCATCACCCTGGCCGCCGACCAGCCGATCATCGCCGTCGCCGCCAAGCAAGGTGTCCGCGCCAGCCCCACCGTCAAGGTAATCATTGCCTGCGCCGCCATCGAGACGGTCATTATTTAAGCCGCCCAAAAGCGTATCGGCGCCAGCGAGGCCATAAAGGTCGTCGTGACCGGTCCCGCCGGTCAGGGAATCATTGCCAGACGTGCCGTTAATGGTGGCCACTTAATTATCCAATGTTATTTGACTGGCCCAATCCGAGCCAGAACAAGCATCATCGCAAGCGCGGCAGGATGCTTATGCGTGTACGGATTATAGTGGATGCATGGTTTGGACCAGGCATCGGCTGTCCAGCGCTTCTTATCCCGGCACAGTCGCGGTTCCCACCCTGATCGATGAATAGACTGCTGCGCGGGTGACCCAAATCAACAGGGACAATTTAGCGCGTTGATGTTGAAGGGGAGGCAAAGATACCGCATCCACCACACCTCAGCTGAACACGAAATCGCTCTGGATGCCGCCGACGGGCGCGTACTGCAGATCAGGACGTCGAACTCGCCGCCGGCTTGCCCTTCAACGTTGATTCAGGCTTTGGCGCAGACGATCTGATCGCGCGGCAGTTTCGGATGCGTGCGCGCCAGAACGCCGATCGCTTCGTCATACATTGACGCGCTGAAGAGGGATTTCAGCTCGCATGTATTGAAGGCCCCGACCTCGAAGAACGAGACGTTGTCCCAGGCTGCGGCGCGCGCCTTTTTCGCCTCGGCGCGCTGCGCCGCGTCGTTCGCCCGCAACAGGTGATCGGCGGCGATGACCCGCACCAGTTCGTTCCAGGCGGAGGGCGCATTGGCCGCAATCGCTTCGGAATTGACGAACGCCTGTTCGAACTTGTCGTCGCGAAAATAAGCGAAACCCTTGTTCTCCGCCGTGCCGTTGATCTGCGACGCCGTCTGGCCAGCCAGTTTGCGTTTGGCGATGGCGGCGTCCAGGCACGCCAGCGCGAGGCCCGCGGCAGGACTGAAGCCCGCCTCGGCGCTCGGGCAGGCCTTCTTGGCGACGCCGATCGCGGCCTGCATCTTCGGATCGGCGGTCTGAAGCGCGGCGGAATCGCGGATCAAGGTCGTGCCGATGCCGTGCAGCGCGGAAATTTCAAATTCCGAGGGCAGCGCGTTGGGCCTGGGATTCTGCGCTTTCGCGGACTCGATCAGCAGCAGCGCCTGGGTGAAATGCAGCAGCGCCTCGCTCGAGCGGCCGGTCTTGCGTTCGCAGTCAGCCCGCCAGGTCAATAAAGGCGGGCCGCTGGCCCCGCCCGCTTCGGCGGCGTCGAGCGCGGCGTAAAGTTCGCCGCAGCGCTTGGGGTCGTAGTTCGAGGCGATCGCGGCCTGCGAGCGCACATGCGCAACCGCAGTCAGCGCCATGGGCGCCAGACTTGGGTCCGCCGCCGCCGCGTCCTGCAGCTTTTGCACGGCCGCGGTCACATCGGCCGGCGGCGCGCCGCCCGGCTCCGCGGACGCGCCGGAATTCTGATGCTGGATGAGCGTGGACACGCCCGTCAGATAGCGGCCGAGCGGCGAATCCGGCTCGGCGGCGCCGATGCGGGCGATGGTCACCTCATCGACGATCGATAGCGGTTCGCCGCGCTGTATGTAGCCGAGCAGCGCGGCGCGGGCGGTCTCCATCTGCTGGGGCGTGACCGCGCCGGCAGCGTTGCCGGCGACGTTGCGGATTTCTTCGGCGGCGCGGCGGATGCGCGCTTCCTGATCGGCGATCCGGTTGTTCTGCGCATCCAGCGCCACGCGGGTTTCAAAGGCGTTGCGGCGCGCCTCCAGCATGGCGTCGGAGGTGCGCTTGGACACCCGGAACGAAAACACGGCCACGGCGGTCAGGATGATCAGGAGCAGCAGAAAGAGCACGATCCCCGCCCGCAGCATGGCGCGAAAGCCCTGCTGTTCCCGCGCGATCAATTCCGCCAGCCGTTCGCCCGCCGTCTCGACCATCATCGCCCCCAACCCTCCCTGCGTCCGCAGGGCTAAAAGAAGATCTTGGCCAGCCCCGACAGCAGCTCTTTCCAGAGCGGCTGCTTCTTTTGCCGCGCATGGCTGACGCCCGGCGCGAAGGACAGGAACATGGCGTGATCGCGCAGACGCGCGGCCAATAAAGCGCGCTCGAAGGCGTGAACGCTGCGTTCAGCGTCCCACCAGCCGGTCAGGGACATGACGGTGGTGCCCATCAGGCCGCACAGCTGAAAGACCGGGCCGGCCTGCTGGAAGCTCACGTCCGCAAATCCTGTCTCCGCGGCATTCAGCTCGGCGAAAACCAGAACCGCGACGATGACCAGCGCGACTGCAACGGAGACGCCGCAGACGCAGACATAGAACAGTCCTTTTTTCTGGAAACCGCGCTTTTCCTTTTCGAGCTCTTGTTCAAAGAGCGCGAATTGCTGGTCGGTGATTTCTCGCGTTTGAAATGCCGTGAGATCAAACATCGCCCAACCCGCTGAGCCGCACCGTCCAATTGTGCCTCAGGGCTTAAGCCCGCACAAGCCGGACCAGGCGAACCATGACCTGGCGCACTCCGCCTTTGGGGCCCTCGAAAGAATGAAGCCGCCCTCGCCGCTTGAGACTCCGCAAAACCTAGTTATATGTCTGTGTCATATTTTTCCCGGGCAGCGGGCGAGTCGTTGGGGTAGCGATGGCGGAAGACATTGGCGGCCATTACCCCGCGGCGGACAGCCATGCATCTGGCGCCCCTGCGGAAGAACAGCTTCTGAAAACCGTTTCCGAACGCACCAAGGAAAGGATGCGCGAGGTGCGCGCCCATTTCCGTCCGCTGCGCGGCGGGGTGCGCGACATACCGGGCGCGGGGCTGGAAATCCTGACGCATATCCGATGGCTAACCCGGCGGGCGGGCCGAAAGCATAATCTGCCCAAACCCCTGATCGTTTCGCTGACCTCTTACCCGCCGCGGTTCTCCACCCTTGCTCTGTCCCTGAAGTGCCTGCTCACCCAGAACATCGCGCCGGATAAAGTCGTCCTCTGGATCGCCCGCGGCGACTTCGATCAATTGCCCGATGAGGTTCTGGCGCTGCAGGAGCAGGGCCTTGAGATCGCCCTCACCCGGGACGTCAAATCCTACAAGAAAATCATTCCGGCGCTGCGCGCCCACCCCGACAGCTTCATCCTGACCGCAGACGACGACGTCTATTATCCCTCTGGCTGGCTCGGCGAACTGGTCGCGGGCTATGATCCAAGCCGCCAGGAAATCCCCGCCCAGCGCGTGCATCGCATCGTCACCGACGCTGCGGGCGAGCCCGTTCCTTACATGAAATGGGAATTCGACGTGAAAGCCGGCCCGGCGCACCCACGCAATGTGGCGACTGGCGTGGGCGGCGTGCTGTACCCGCCAGGAAGCCTGCATCCGGACGTGCTGTCGGAGACGACCTTCAAGAACCTTTGCCCGTCGAGCGACGATCTGTGGCTGTATTTCATGGCGCGCCGCGCGGGGTGGCAGGTGCGCAAGATCGGCCGCCGCCGCCGGTATCTTTCCTGGGCCGGCTCGCAGCGCATCGCCCTGCAGCATGACAACGTAGTGGTGGGCGGCGGAAACGACGTCCAGTTCGAACGCTTGCTGAAACACTACGGCTCGCCCTATGGGCAAACGCCGAAAGCGCCTGCAATTTGCGCCGAACGAGGCCGCAAACGTCCAAACAGCGACGGCGCGGAACGCAAGGTCGCATCGACGTCTCGATGAACGCTGGCACGACAGACTCCGCTCCCGTCTCGTCACGGACGTCGCGGTGGGGCGCCGTGCTGCGCATCGGCTTTGCGATCGCCATGTTCGGCGCCGCGGCC
>CAYNCS010000152.1:0-6636 GCA_964395875.1 uncultured Caulobacteraceae bacterium
GATCGAGCTTTTCGCGCCTGTCGCTCCAGTCCGGATAACGCTCCGCGATCATGGCGAAGGCCTTGCGCAGACAGGTCAGCATGCCCAGCGCCAGAATATCGACCTTCAGGATCTTCAGCGCCTGCAGATCGTCCTTGTCCCATTCGACGACGGTGCGGTCGATCATCGCGGCGTTTTGGATGGGTACGATTTCGTTGAGCTGATCGCGCGTGATCACCAGCCCGCCGACATGCTGCGAGAGGTGCCGCGGAAAGCCGCGCAATTGATTTGCCAGCAGGATGCATTGAAGCAAACGCGGATCGGCCGGATCGAGGCCCTGTTCGCGCAGATCGTCGGGGCTGATCTGCTCCGACCACCATTGCTGGGTTTTGGCGAGCGCATTGATGCGGTCCTCGGAAAAGCCGAAGGCCTTGCCGACATCGCGTACGGCGCTGCGCCCGCGATAACAGATCAGCGTCGCCGCCAAGGCGGCGCGGCTGCGGCCATAGCGTTTGTAGACATACTGGATCACTTCCTCGCGCCGCTCGTGCTCGAAATCGACGTCGATGTCGGGCGGCTCGTTGCGCTCGGTGGAGATGAAGCGGTCGAACAGAAGGGTTTGCTTCGCCGGATCGACCGGCGTGATCCCCAGACAATAACAGATGCTGGAGTTCGCCGCCGAGCCGCGGCCCTGGCAGAGGATTTTCTGCGAGTTCGCGAAGCGGACTATGTCCGCCACCGTAAGGAAGTAGGCGGCGTAATTGAGTTCTTTCACGATGCCCAATTCGCGATGCAGCGTTTTGATGACGGACTCCGGCACGCCATCCGGATAGCGTTTGGCCGCGCCTTGCCAGGTCAACGCCTCCAGAGCCTCCTGGGCGTCGGCGTATCCTTCGACGGTCTCGTCCGGATATTGGTAGGAGAGTTCATCCAGCGAAAAGCTGACGCCCTTCAAGAAACGGGTCGTCTCCGAAACAGCTTCGGGCGCATCGGCGTAGAGCCGAACCATTTCCTGCGGTGGTTTGATGTGCCGTTCGGCATTGGCCTGCAACAGCTTGCCCGCGGCGTCGAGCGTGGTTTTCTCGCGCACGCAGGTGAGCACATCCAGAAGCGGACGGCGGCTCGGGTGGTGCAGCAGCGGTTCGGTGGTGGCGATCAGGCGCGCGCCGGTTTCCGCCGCGAGGTCTTTCAGGAGGCGCAAGCGCCGCCGGTCTTCGCCGTCGAACACGAACCGCGCCGCGAGCCACACAGCGCCGCAGGCTTCGCGGACCCGTTGCAGGCATGCACGTAAGGATTCATCGGGCGCCGCGCCGGGCTCCAGAATTGGCGCGACAATGGCCTGTTGGCCCTGCGCATATTTCAGGAAGTCCGCAAAATCCAGATAACATTGGCCCTTGGGTGCGCGCTGATTGCCGGCTGTCAGCATCAGGCACAAGCGCCCATAGGCGGCGCGGTCCTTCGGGTAACAGAAGATGTCCGGCGTCCCGTCGCGGAACGCCAGACGCACACCGATGGCGAGGCGCACCTCATGCTCTTTCGCGACGACGTGCGCGCGCACCACCCCGGCCAGCGAATTGCGGTCCGCCACGCCGAGACCGGCAAGGCCGAGTTCCTTGGCCTGCAGCACCATCTCTTCCGGATGCGCGCCGCAGCGCAGAAAGGAGAAATTGGTGGCGGCGCAAAGCTCGGCGAAACCCATCATGCAAACGCGCCCTGAATGAACCAGCGCGGTTCGGAATCCTCGCCGAACAGGCCTTCGCGATAGAGCCAGAAGCGCTGGCCGTTCTTGTCCTCGACGCGATAATAATCGCGCGTCTGAGTTTCCTGGCGCAGCCAGTCGGGCGCGATGCGCTCGGGGCCTTCGGCGCGCACGATCTCATGCAGCACGCGCCGCCAGCGAAAGCGCAAAGGCGGGCCATCGGGCAAGGACGCCATGACGTCGATCGGCTGCCCGTTCGTGAAGGAACACAAAGGCCGGCGCATCACAGCGTCTTCCGGCGGGGCTGGAAGATCCGCAGCCTTGCTTTCGGTGCGGGTAAAACGCGTGGCGCGTCGCGGCGCATGCGTATCGGCGGCCTGCGCATAGACGACCGCGGTAGACCCAAGCCGCGCCGCGATCGTATCCAGCGCACGGATTTCCGAATCCCGATCGCGTTTCGAGGCGGGCGCGAGATCGGTCGCGTGATAGCGGATCGGCGCCGTATCCGCCGCTTCCAGGCGCAGCATTTCGAAACCGAATTCGGCGTTCAGGCTTTCCGGATCGGCGCTCAGGCGCTCGCGGAAGAGTCGCAGCATCACTTTTGGGTTCTGCTCCGGCCGGCTCATCGCCATGTCGCAGCCGCGCACCTTCGCATCCACGCCGAACAGAAACAGCCGCAAGAGGCGCGCACCATGCCCGGCCTCATCCAATTTGGCGCACAATTCTTCGCTCATGTCGCCGACCACGGTGAGCACCGCATCGAGAGTCAGGATCGGTTCGGCCAGACGCCGCATGGCATAGAGCATCGGCGGCGGACGGCGCGGCGTGAGCGCTTCCCTGGCGCGGCCCATAGCCTGATCCAGCCGCAGCAAGGCGTCTTGCCCAGCGCGGGCGGTGAAGGGCGCGCGCGGCGCGTCGATGATTTGCGCCACGCGCTTGATGCCAAGACGGCGCATCAAGGCGATGGCGTCCGGCGCGAGGCGCAAGGCTTGCAGCGGCAAGGGCGATAATGTCTTCGCCAGATCGTCTTCGCCGATGGCGATGCGCTCGCCGAAATGCGCCAGCGCCCAGGCCGCGCCGGGATTGGGCGCGATCGCGGCCCGCGCAATGAAGCCCTGCTGACGCAGACGGCCGACGGCTTCGCGCAACAATCCGTCCTCGCCGCCGAACAGATGCGCGCAGCCCGTGACGTCGAGAAACAGACCGTCCGGCGCATCCTTCACGACAATGGGGGTGAAGCGGTCGCACCATGCGGCCACGTCATCCAGCGTGCGCGCATCCGGTTCCGGTTCGGCTTCTTGCGCCGTGAGGCCGGGGCAGATGGCGCGCGCATCGGCCAGCGCCTGATCCGCCATGACATGGGCCTTGCGCGCGGCGGCGTTGACGGCGGTGAGCACATAGGCGCCGCGCACTTTCACATAGAGCGCAAAGGGATGGTCGTCAGGCGGCGTGCGTCCCAGACGCCGCAAACGGTCGATGGAAAGTTGCGGCAGCCACAGCGCCATCCAGCGTTCCGTCAACGCGGAGGAGGCTGCGCATGCGGGCGGGGCCGCCGGTTTCGCGGAAATCGTGCTCATGTGCGTTCCATTCGACGCGCCAGTCCATGCCCGCTGGACCGGCGCGGTTCTTCTCAAGACAAACGGAAAAAGCCGGCGCGCCCATTTCGCGGCCCGCGCCCTGGCTGACGGCGGAAGAAACGCGCCAGCGGCTGAAGGCTGCGCTGGGCGCCATCGGATCGAGGCGCAGCAACAGACCTTGCGCGCCGCTTTCCTCCGCCCGCAGCAACAGGCGGCGTGAGGCGGCGAGGCCCAGGCTTTTGCGGCCGGGCGCGATCATGGTGAGGACCTTGGCGCAGGGAAGGGAGAGCGCCTGTTCCGCCGCCCAGAGCGCCTCATTGGGCGATTGCGTCTTCACCAGGATTAGACGCGAAAGGTCGATCCCGAATTGACTGAGTCCATCGGCGCAGGGGGCGCCCAGTTCGGAGAAAGCGTGCGCCGGACCGATCCAGAACAACAGCCCGCCTTCGGACTGGGCTCTCAAAGCCGCGAGCGAAAAGCCCAGCGTTGCATAGGAATCGCCGGTCGAAGCTGGGGCCGCCTCCAGCAAAGGCTTCTGAAACGCCGCCTTCCGGGCCTGTTCAAACCCGCCGAACCAGTCCGCGGCCTCGCGCGCAGGCGGTTGGAACGTCCGGACTTGGCGGGCGTCCAATGCGGCGAGGCAGGAAAGCCTGGAGGCGCTGGGAGCGGGCATACAGGCTTATAGAACAAAAAGAGAACAATACGCAAGTCTCTTTGACCGAGTCGCTGCGACCCGTCCAGCAAAGAAAACGGACGCCGGGATCGCCGGCGCCCCTAAATCTTAAGCCGTGACCTTCGCCAAAGGCAGCGGGTCGCCCATGCGCTCATAGAGAGCGATGGCGTTGCCGCTGAGGAAGCGGTCGCGCTGCGCTGGGCCGATTTTCTTGAACAGATCGGCGTAATGGCCTTGCGGGTCGGTAAAGCCCTCAAAGTGCGGGAAGTCCGACGAGAAGACCAGCATGTCATCCGGCAGGTCCGCCATGATGCGGTCGAGCGGACTGTCATTGCCGCCGGCCAGCGGCGTGGCGCGCACATTGCGCTTCAGATATTCGCTCGGCTTCAGCGGATGCTTCCAGCCGCCTAGGAACAATTGCGCGGTCGGGCTGATGCGGTCGTCGATCTCGTTGACGAAGAAGGGCAGCCAGCCGACGCCCAGTTCCGCCACCATCACCGTGAGGTTCGGGTTCCGCTCGAACGTGCCGCCATAGACCATCGCGTTGAGCAGAAGCTGCGGCGTGACGTGCCGGAAGCTGGAGCCGAACTGGCGCAGCAAGGTCGCGTCCGCCGCCATGTTCGACCAGCCCGGATCGAAGCTCATACGCTCGAAACCGGTATGCAGCATGGCGACCATGCCGTTGTCCGTCACGGCGCGCCAGAATTTGTCCCAGGACGGATGCGCGGGCGAAACGCCTTCGATCGGCGAGCCGGGGATCAGCACGATGCGGCTGCCGCGCTTGCGCATGCGGCCCAGTTCCACAATCGCCCAATCCAGATCGGTGTAATCCAGCACGGTGACGGGCCAGAGGCGGCCATCGCCTTCACTGCACGTATCGGCGAGCCAGTCATTGCCGGCGCGGCAGATTTCCTGCCGAAAGCCGACATCGTCGCTGAACTGCATGTAGCCCACCGACGAAACGCAGATCACGTTCTGGTAGTCGATGCGCTGCGCATCCAGCCATTTCAGACGCGCCTTGGCGTTCGCCACTTCCATCTGGTTCTTGCCCTCGAACTCCGAGCGGCGTTCCTTTTCGTCGGATTTCTCCTTGGCGAAGAGGGTGAGCAATCCCGGCGGCGTCAGCTCTTCCTGCGAGGGCCGCAGATGCGCGGGCATGGAGGCGACCAGATCGCCGCAGATTGTCTTGATCGCCAATTGGCCGCCGTCGAGACGCGGCAGACGCTTGGCGAGGTCGGGAAACTTCACAAGCCAGTCTTCGCCCGGCTCGAAATGCGCGTCCACGTCGATCACGATGCTCATTGATGCCTCCCGTCGCGAATGCTCCCATTCTTCCGGCCAGCCGGGGCGGGAGCTCTTCTCTTTTGCTCACGCAGCGTATTTCAACGCCGCCGCTCTGAATCTTACAAAGATTTCAGACCGCACAATCCTGACGCTTTTGTCTCAGCGTCATTCTTTTACGCCGATCTGGAAAACCCGATATTGCAGCGCGAAAACGCCAACCATCAAATGTTTGGCGCGCAGCGCAACAAGTAAGTGCTTGCTCACATAGGGCGATGCGCTACACCTTGTCCAACAAAATAATATTACGGGAGGACGCTCCATGGGAGCCGAAAATCCAATTCTGGAGGCGTTGAAGAATACGCCGATACCGGAAGACGCGAGCATCCCAGCCGGGCTCATCTCCGCCGACTCCCACGTCACCGAGCCGCCGCACTGCTACACGAAGTATATCGACCCCAAATTCCGCGACCGCGCCCCGCACGTGCTGGAGGGCGATGACGGCGGCGACGGCTTTGTGGTCGAGGGCATGCCGGGCACGATTCCGGTGGGCATCATTGCCGCCGCAGGCAAGGATCCGCGCCACATCAAAAAGGGCGAAACCAAATTCGCAGACCTGCATCCCGGCGGCTGGGACGGCGCAGCGCGCGGGCAGGAACAGGATCAGGACGGCATCGCCGCGGAAGTGATCTATCCGTCCGTCGGCATGGTGATCTGCAACCATCCGGACGCTGATTACAAACAGGCCTGCATGTGGGCCTATAATCGCTGGCTTTCGGAAGAGTTCGTCGCGGCGAACCCGAAGCGTTTGATCGGCATGGGTCAGACGGCCATACGCTCGGTTGAGGAAGGCATCGCCGATCTGCGCAAGTTCAAGGAGCTTGGGTTCAAGGGCGTGATGATGCCCGGCAATCCCGCCACGGAGGAAGATTACGACTCGCCGATCTTCGATCCGCTCTGGGAGGCGGCCGTCGATCTCAATCTGCCGCTGAGCTTCCACATCCTCACCAGCCGCTCCGATGGCGCGAATAGCATTGGCAGCTCCGGCGAGCGCCGTTCGGCCCATCGCGGTCCGCCGCAGAACGCCTCGCAGGCACTGGTGAAATCAATCCAGGACATTATCGGCGTGTTCGTTTGGGGCCGAGTGTTCGAGCGGCATCCTAAGCTGAAGCTCGTTTGCGTCGAGGCGGACGCCGGATGGCTGCCGCATTTCGCCTACCGCATGGATCACGGCTACAAGCGGCACCGCTTCTGGATGAAGTTCGGCGACATGGCGAAGATGCCGAGCGAGTACCTGTTTGAGAACGTCTATCTGACGTTCCAGGACGATTGGACCGCCTTCAAGATGGTCGACATGGTCAACCCGAACCGGCTGATGTGGGCGAACGATTTTCCGCACAGCGACAGCACCTGGCCGTGGAGCCGCG
>CAYNCS010000153.1:0-6548 GCA_964395875.1 uncultured Caulobacteraceae bacterium
GAACGAAGCCTTCGCCGCCGTCGTGCTGCGCTGGATACAGGCGCTGGAGCTCGATCCGGCGAAGGTCAACGTCAATGGCGGCGCGATCGCGCTCGGCCACCCGCTCGGCGCCACCGGCGCCATGATCCTCGGCACGATGGTCGACGAGCTGGAGCGCGCCGACAAGGAACGCGCGCTGATCACCTTGTGCATCGGCGCCGGCATGGGCACCGCGACCGTGATTGAAAGGGTTTAAGCAATGTCGATTTTCACCCTCGAAACTGGCGCGGACGGCATCGCCCTCCTCACCTTCGACGCGCCCGGCAAATCGATGAACACCCTGACGCTGGAAGGCGGCAAGGAGCTCATCTCCCTCATCGCGCAGATCAAGAATGACGCCGCCATCAAGGGCGTCATCGTGCAATCGGGCAAAGCGTCGGGCTTTTGCGCGGGCGCCGATCTGGGCGATCTGGAAAAGGTCGCCGGCGCGGAGGCGTTTTCGAAAGATCTGCTGGCGGACAAAAAATTCGCCTATGACGCGGTCGGCGCGTTCTCCAAAGCGTTCCGAGATCTGGAAACCTGCGGCAAGCCTGTCGCCGTGGCGCTGGAAGGCCTGGCGCTGGGCGGCGGTCTGGAATTCGCTCTGGGCTGCCATTACCGCGTCGCGGCCGACAATCCGAAATCGCAATTCGGTCTACCCGAAGCGAAGATCGGCATCCTGCCCGGCGCCGGCGGTACGCAGCGTCTGCCGCGCCTGATCGGCCTGCAGGCCGCCGCGACAATGATTCTGGAAGGTCAGGCCAAGAAGCCCGCCGAAGCCAAGGCGCTGGGCATCGTGCATGAGCTGGTCGCGCCCGGCGAATGCGTGGCCGCCTGCCGCAAATGGCTGGCGACCAATCCGAAAGCGACGCAGCCCTGGGATGAAAAGGGCTATCGCTTCAAGGAAGGCCCCTACACGCCCGCGGGCGCCATGCTGTTCATCGGCGGCATCGCCATGATGAGCAAACAGACCAACCAGAACTATCCCGCGCAGAAGAACATCATGAGCTGCTTCTACGAAGGCCTGCAGCTGCCGATGGACGCGGCGTTGCGCGTGGAGCTGCGCTATCTGGTGAACAGCCTCGTGACGCCCGAGGCCAAGGGTATGATCCGTACGCTGTTCAATTCCATGCAGGCGCTGAGCAAGGGCGGCAACCGGCCTCAGGGTACGGCGAAATCCGATCCGAAAAAGGTTGCGGTGCTGGGCGCCGGCATGATGGGCGCGGGCGTCGCCTATGTGCAAGCCATGGCGGGCATAGAGACCGTGCTGATCGACCGCGATCAGGCCTCCGCCGACAAAGGCAAGCAGCATGTGAAGGACCTTCTGGACAAAGCCGTTTCGCGCGGACGCATGGATTCCGCGAAAGCGGAATCGGTCCTGGCGCTGGTCACCGCCACGCCCGATTACAGCCTGGTCAAGGGCGCCGACCTCATCGTCGAGGCGGTGTTTGAGGACAAACAGGTGAAGGCCGAAGCGATCAAGAAGGCCGAAGCCTTCCTCGACCCCACCGGCACGTTCGGCTCCAACACCTCGACGCTGCCGATCACAGAACTGGCGCAGAACAGCGTGCGCCCCGCGAATTTCATCGGCATCCATTTCTTCTCGCCGGTGGATCGCATGGGTCTTGTCGAAATCATCAAAGGCAAGGCGACGACGGACGAAACCGTCGCGAAGGCGATCGATTACGTGCTGAAGATCCGGAAGACGCCGATCGTCGTGAACGATTCCCGCGGCTTCTATACCAGCCGCGTCTTCTCCACTTATGTGCGCGAGGGCGCGATCATGCTGGCCGAGGGCGTAAAGCCGACGATCATCGAAAATGTCGGCCGCATGACCGGCATGCCGCGCGCGCCGCTGGAAATGGCGGACGATGTGGCGCTGGATCTTGCCGTTAAGATCGCGCGCGCCACCAAGGCCGATCTCGGCCCGAAGTATCAGGCGACGCCCGCCGACGGCGTGTTCGAGGCGATGGTCAACACGTTCGGCCGCCAGGGCCGGAAAAACCTGAAGGGCTTCTACGACTACCCCGCCGACCCGAAGGCGAAGAAAACCCTATGGAGCGGCCTCTCCGAAATCGCCAAGCCCACTGTGCTGGAATGCCCGCCGGCGCTGCGCGATTCCTACAAGAAGCGCCTGTTGTACATTCAGGCGCTGGAGGCGGCGCGCTGCATGGAGGAAGGCGTCATCCTCGACCCGCGCGACGCCGACGTGGGCTCGATCCTGGCCTGGGGCTTCGCGCCTTATACGGGCGGCGTCATTTCGCTCATGGATTGCATGGGGCTCAAGAAGTTCGTCGCCGAGTGCGATCAGCTGGCCGAGCAATACGGGCCGCGCTTTATCCCCTGCAAGCTTTTGAGGGAACTTGCGAATTCCGGCGATAGTTTCTACGGGCGGTTCGGCGGCCAGAAGCAGGCGGCCTGACGACATAGATCGCCGGCGAGCTCCGCGGCTCGCAAGAGCGCATTCAGGAAAAGTGGTCACCGGTTTTCCCGCCGAATGCGCTCTGGATTTTTGAATCAGAGCATTTTCAAATCGGAAATCCGGCGCGGATTTCCTTGAAAATGCTCTAGTCACGGAGCTCCTGCATGGATTGGCCGACCTTCAGCCATCACCCGCTTTGGGTGAAGTATGGCGATGAAGTCATCGCGGGCCTTTTGAATTTCGCCTGGGCCGCCATCATCCTCATTGTGGGGATGTGGATCGCCGGCGCGGCGGCGCGCCTGGCGCGCAAATCGGCGTCGAAGGCCAAGCATATCGAGCCGACCATCGTCGTCTTCTTCGGCTCGATCGTGCGGTACGTCATCATGGCCGTTGTGCTGGTGGCGGTGCTGCAGCGCTTCGGCGTGCAGACCACTTCGATCATCGCGGTCCTGGGCGCGGCCACCCTGGCCATCGGTCTGGCGCTACAGGGCGCCCTCTCGAACGTGGCGGCCGGCGTGCTGATCGTGCTGTACCGGCCGTACCGCATCGGAGATTACGTGGACATCGTGAACGGCAAGGCCGGCACGGTGCGCGACGTCAACATCTTCACCACCGAACTGGCGACGCTGGACAACGTCAAGATCGTGGTGCCGAACGGGCAGATCTTCGCCAACGCCATTCTGAACTATTCCACCAGCGAGACGCGCCGCGCCAATGTCGAATTCCATGTCGGCTACGACGCCGACATGCCTCTGGTCATCGAGACCGTGACGGCGCTGCTGAAGGAGGACTCACGCGTCATGCAGAACCCCACGCCTATCGTCCGGGTGCTGAAATACAATGACGCCACCATCAGCATGCAGGCGACGGCCTGGTGCCGCCAGATGAATGTCGGCGCCCTGAACCAGGAGCTTCCGACGGCGATCTTCAACGCGCTGAAAACCGCTAAGCAGCCCTTCAAATAGGGTATTGCCGGCGCCATAAGCGCATTGCTCAAAATTTTGAGCTTCCCGGCTCAGCAGTGTTAACGTGCGATAGAGCATAACGCCCTCAACAATCAGGGTGCGTGTACGCCGAATGTCTGCTCGTCCAGTCCATACGATTTCTTTCAGCCCCGCGTCGCTGCGGATCATGGTTGCGGACGACCACGATTATACGCGCACCATCATCTCCGAGATTCTCCGGGGTGCGGGCGTGCGCGAGATCATTGGCGTCTCCAGCGGCTATGAAGTTCTGGAGGAGCTGCCGCGCGCACAGCCCCGGGTGTTGATCACCGATTGGGCCATGGACGGCATGGACGGCAACGAACTGACGCGCGCGATCCGATCGGGCGCGAAGAAGCACCGCGAAATACCGATCATCATGATGACGGGCGAAGCGCGCCGCAGCGTGCTGGAGCTCGCCCGCGACAGCGGCGTCAACGAATACGTCACGAAGCCTATTTCCAGCGAAGGCATCCTGTCCCGCGTGCGCAAGGTCACAACCCAGAAACGCGCATTCATCGAAATCCGCTCTTATATCGGCCCTTGCCGCCGCCGCATGAAGCCTGTTGGCCGAATTCAAATGCGGCGCCTGTCCGATCCGCATCCGGTGTTTTCGCAGGAGACCAATGCGCTGCAACAACAGGCCGCGGGCATGGTGGCGGACGTGCACCAATCCTCGCTGGACCTTGACCCGAGCGATCGCGGGCAAATGCTGGCCATTTTCCGCCGGGCGCAGGAAGCGACGAAGGCCGCGGCGGATTCGTCGGATCAACACCTGATGCGCGCGCTGCAATCCCTGCTGCGATATCTTGAAGGCACCGGCGCCTCGGGCCGGATGAATGCGAGCATTCTCGGCGCGCACCTCAACACGATCGGGCAGATCGTGGCCTTGCCGGCGCATCAAATGGAAGACCGCGAACGATTGGTGATTGAGCTGGAAGGCGTCGTCACGGAAACGCTCAACCGGGCGGCGTGACGCTTACGCGTCGTCCGAAGCGTCCGCTTCTTCCGGCCATTCGATTACGAAATCCTCGAAATCCGCATCGCCGATGGCGGCCTCGCTGATCGTGCGCCCCTGGACCGACATCCCCCGCCGGTGGATTTCCTCGCGGTCCCCGCAGACGAGGTGGTGCCAGTCGGGCAGGTCCTTGCCCTCATAGACCAGAAGATACGCGCAGGTGGGCGGGAAGAACTCCAGCGTTTCGATGTTCTCGGGCGTGACCTTCAGGCATTCCGGCACGCTCTTGAAACGGTTCGCATAGTCGCGGCAGCCGCACGTCCCGCTGTCGAACAGCTTGCAGGAGACGCTGGTGCGGTAAAGGCCGCCCGTCTCTTCGTCCTCCAGCGTGTAGGTGCAGCATTTGCCGCAGCCGTCGCACAGGCTTTCCCACTCCGCGACGGTCATTTCCTCAAGCGACTTCCGCCGCCAGAAGGGCTCCTGCGCTTTTTTCCTAGAAGGCGTGCGCGCCATCAGCCGTTCGCCGTTCGCGCCGCGAGAATACGTTCGCGCAAATCCGCGTCGACCGCCTCGCGGTCCGCCGCGCTCAAGCGCTTTGCGAGGCTGGCGATGCCCGAGACGCTGCGTTCCTTGCGCAGCATGGCGCTCCACATGCCGATCAGCATGCCCACCAGCGCCGCCGCGGCGAAGATGCCGAACCCGAACAGCCACTGCCACATGGGCATCGCGCCGCCGCGCGCGGCCTGGATCAAATTCATGTTGAGGTCGCGGAAAATGAAAAAGGTCATGATCGCGTCAGACCCGACCAGGACGACGACCGCCAGAAAAATCGCCAGAAACGACAGCGACCGCGTGTTTCTGTGCAGCGAATACCCGGCGATGATGGAGACCACCAGCAACGTGGGCACCAGCAACACCGCCAGGATCGTCAGAAAGCCCTGCGCCAGCGACTGGCCTAAAGACGGGTCGGTCTGCCCCAGCGTCGTCGCCATGGCCGCAAAGCCGACGCCCACCAAAAGGCTCACCAATCGCGTCCAGGCGAACAGGATCACCCCGGCCAGCATGCCCG
This sequence comes from uncultured Caulobacteraceae bacterium, assembly GCA_964395875.1. GTDB lineage: Bacteria > Pseudomonadota > Alphaproteobacteria > Caulobacterales > Aquidulcibacteraceae > JBEVJO01. The sequence goes on from CAYNCS010000153.1 coordinate 5,451, forward strand.
TGATGTACCAGGGCGCCAGTTCCGGCGAAGGCTTGGCGGGTTTGGGGCCGACGCTGGAGACGACCTTGCGCACGACGCCGTAAACGGCGGGCACGGACGCGAACAGCACGCCAACGGCGCCGTTGCGCACCGTATCGTCGATCAGGCCCTTGAGCGTATTGGCCAGAAGATGGGCCCCAAGCACAACCACGCCGAACGCCGTCGCGCCCGCGATCAAATCCCGGACCGGCGTGCCCGCGAAGGCCCCCTTGTCCGCCGCCGGCGGCGCTGCTGCTTCAGTGCTCATGAGACCGTCCCCCCTTCCCACATTAACCTTTTGACGAATGCGCGGCCGCCGCGCAAGCGCGCGGCGCCGAGAGGCCGCCAGCCCCCGCTCGCGTGCAAGGTTCAAAATATTGCCTTTTTGCAAAGGCTTGAGTCCAATCCTGCGCTGACTTCGCGAGCGTTCCCACTTTACCGCTGCGGCGGAGCTCCAACCGGCCCCGGACAGCGCAAAAAAGGACAAATGCGGCGCGTAAAGGCAGCTCTTGGCAACACTTATTAACCAAACCTGACCATTGCGAATCTTAGTGACATTTATGCGCTTGAGCCGCTCCCTTCTCACCGCCGCGACGGTCTTCGCGGCGCAGCCCGCTTTGGCGGCCGCCGGCGTGCGCGTGGACGGCGTGGACAATTCGGAATTGCGGCGCGCCATCGAAGACGGTCTGCCGAAGGTCGATGAAGCCCCCGAAACGCTGTTCGACGCCCGCCGCCGGGCGGAAAGCGCCGCGAAAGCGGCTCTGGGAGTTTTGAACGCGCGCGGCTATTACGCGGCGGAGGTCGGGGCGGACGCCGTCGATACGCCCAAGCTGACGCCCGTGATCCGCGTCACGACCGGCCCTCTCTTTCTCTACAAGCCGGCGCAATACGAATTCCTGCCGGGCGCGCCCGATCCCGCGACGGAAACCAAGGTGCGCGCCGCCGCCCGCCTATTCGAAGGCGCCTCCGCCGAAGGCCAGCCTGTCCTGAACGCCGAAACCGCCGGTCTCGCCGCGTTGCGCCAGGCCGGTTACGCGGAAGCCGAGACGCTGGAGCGCGTCGCGGTCGCCGATCACGCCG
>CAYNCS010000154.1:0-3976 GCA_964395875.1 uncultured Caulobacteraceae bacterium
AAAGTAAAGTTGGACATGGCTTTTACGCCGCGCCGGGGCAAGGGTCAAAAGTGGGGATTGGTCGTGTTTTGCCCCTCCACCGCCCTTCGGGCGGTCCCCCTCCCCAAGCAGAGCTTGGGGAGGATCCGCGCGTCAGCGCGGTGCTTCGCTGACCAAGGTCGCAACGGCAATTCCTCCCCGAACTTGTTCGGGGAGGGGGACCATCAAGCCGAAGGCGTAGATGGTGGAGGGGCAGGGAAGTCACCAGCATTTGGGCGTGCTAGTCCGTGAAGCCGATTCATGGAGAGCCTCTTTTTGTCCGAAGCCTTCACATCCGCCGAAGCGCTAGAAGCTGCCCTCACGGGCGCCGAACCGCGCAACCGGCTCCGCGACGCAACGATTGCGGCGGGCGATTTCGGCGATTTGAACTGCGCCGAAGCTGTCTTCCTCAATTGCACGTTCGAGAGCGTCCGCTTCGATCATGGCCAGTTCGATCTGGCTGCGTTCGAGAATTGCACCTTCGTCAATTGCCGCTTCACGCATTGCAGTTTCGTCGACGTCCGTTTCAACGGCTGCAAGTTTTTCGATTCGGCCGCGCGCGACGGCTGCGTCTTCCGGCAATGCGATTGTTCGCGTGCGGCCTTTGCGACGTGCAATCTGGCGTCCGCCGAATTCGAACAATGCGAGATGCAGGAACTGGATGCGCGCGACAGCAATCTGCGCGGCGCGAAATTCGTCAAAGTTAGCTTCTTCCGGGGCGGCGGCAAAAGGCCCGTGACGCACGCGGCGCAATTCAGCGGCTGCAATTTGAGCTATTCCGACCTCGCGGCGGCGAATTTGACCAGATGCGCCTTCCTGAATTGTCAGTTCGTGCAGAGCGTGTTCGAGGACGCCAATCTGACGGACTCCAATCTGGAAGGCTCAGCCATTTCAAATTGCGACATGCGCGGCGCCAATCTGAACGGCGCGAATCTGGTGGGCGGCAAGATCGAGGGACTGAACCTCTCGGAATTGTCCAGCTTCAGGAATTTGAAGATCAGCGCCAGCGAACAGGAATCCCTGCTGGCGACCCTGGGTGTGAAGGTGATCTGGGAGGATTAATTCTCTCAGCCGTCACCCCGCACGCAGCGTTGAAGGTGTTGTTGCTGCCGGAGCACTAACGCTGCCGTCATCCTGGGGCGGGGCGAAGCCCCGAGCCCGGGACCCAGTCCGCCGCTTCTCCGGCGACTTCAGAAATAAGCGCGTCAGCGAAGTACGAAACCTCATACGACCGGAATTTTGTCACGCTGGGTCCCGGGCCCCGCCGCTGCGCGGCGGTCCCAGGATGACGGATCGAAGAACGCCTTTCAGCAGGAGCGATCTACCGCACCGGCACGAAAATTTCGGTGCGCAGCTGATCCGGCGCGGTGAGGGTGGGATCGTCAACATACGACTCCCACGGTCCACCATTCGGCTCCAGGCCGTTCGCTGCCACATAAGCGTCGAGCCGCGAATAGGCGGCGTCGAGCGATTCATACGGGCCAGTATTCACGACCTTCACCGCCTTGATGGCTGGCCGCGCCACGATGCGCACGCCGGTGCCGGGATCGTAGGGGCCTTCGGCGGCGACGGGAATGCCGGCGTCGAAATGCACGCGGTTGTTTTCGATCTTGGTGGTGATCATCATCGGCGCGCCGGCCATCTGGATGCCGCGCGCTTCGAGATAGGCGGTGATCTTGGCGTAGGCGGCGCCCTGGGCTTGCGCGACGGCCGACGGATTGCGTGGCGCGCTGGCGCCGATGAGCGCCACGAACTGGGGCTCGACGTTCACCAGCGCTGGCGCTTCGCCTGGACGAAGCGAAACGCGTTGCGGCGCCTCCACGGTGGCGGCTTGCGCGGCCGCGTGCACCGCCGGAGCGTTCACATCATTGCGCTGCGCCAGCCAGAAGGCGCCTGTGATGATCATGAGCGCCGCCGCGCCGGCGAACACTCGCCGCATCCACATGGATGAGCCTCTTAAAAAGAAGGGAGAACGCGCCGGGCCACCCATGCCCGGCTATCAATTGTAGTGTACCGGACGCGCTGAAGGCTTCGCAACGCGATTGCGCCGTTTTTCCGCAGTCCGCCTGCGGCGTTTCAGCCGACCGGGACGAGGATTTCCGTCTCGCTGTTCGCTCCGCCTGGATAGGCTTGCCGCACATCGCCTTTTTGCTGAAGACGCATGAGCTTGAGATAGACCTGCAGCTTATCCAGCACCTGATCGCCGGTATGTGGCGCAGCGGGCGCACGCATCATGGCGCCGCCGGGCAATTCGCCGAACACGACCTTGGCCGAACCGATCAAGGCGGCGGCTTCTTCGGGCGTCGGCGCCTTGTCCATCGGGAATCCGGCGTTGGCTTTGATCATGCCGTTGGAGCGATCGAGATATTGAATGATCCCGGGGCCGGCCGGCGATAGATCGTTGAGGATCAGCACGGCGTTCGCCTTGTTCATGCCGCGCAGCAATTCGGCTTCGGCGGCGGCGGGATCGGCGGCGGAGACCTCCATCGGCACGAAGATGAACGGGCTGGTTTGCGAATCGACGCGGCTCACCGTCAGGCCGGCCAGATCGACGTCCGGCAGTTCTTCGGCCAACACACGCAGGCGCACCAGACCGGAATCGAAATCCTTCGCGATCAGGCCCTTCATCACCAGGTTCATGGCGCGCTCGATCGGATTGAAGCCGGCGTAGGAATCCATGCTCCAGACGACTTTCGATCCCTTCGCGGTCGGCGTGATGGTGAAGGCCGACTTGGCCTTTGAGCGGCCGAAATCGAGATCGTAGGCGACGCTTTCATACGGCTTCGCTTCGGCGATGGTCAGCGAGCCATTGCCCATCTTCTTGCTTTGCCAAACCATTTTCTGGCCGGCGCCGGGGCCGCCGGTGACGGAATTGGTCATGGCGGGGTCGGCGGCCTTCCATGGCGAGAACTGATTGAAGCCGTTGAGGTCGGACACGAACGAATAGACCAGCGACGGTTTGCGGTTGATTTCCGCCTCGCGCTGCAAAGACACCTTGGCCGGGAGCACGAAGGTCGCGATCACGATAAGCGCCGCCAGCGCCAGAACGCCGAACAAGATGGTGCGTAGAGTTTTCACGAACGTCCCCCCAACCCCAAAAATGCCCCCGTGCGGCCCGCCGAAGCGCGCCCGCGTTTCGCCGATACCACGCGTTCGCTGCGGTTTTCAAACGGGGATCGTTAAGGCGTTCGTCCAAGGCCTATGCCGCGGGTGATTCCGCCGCGGTCTTGCGGATGTGCAAAGCGAGATCCGGATCGATTTTCAGCTTCGCCGCCAATGCGCTGAGGAAGTCGCGTTCGGCCGGCTGGTCCGGATCGACGGCCAGGACGGCGGCCGTGTAGGCCTGCAGCGCTTTTTCCGGCGTATCGGCGGCCGCGACGAGCGAGTCGATATTCACAGGTTGCGACAGTTCGGTGAACAAAAACAATTGCTCGTCTTCGTTCAGATCCACCTGGCCCAGACGGTCGAAGATCTTGGCGCGTTCCTCCGCATCGACTTTGCCGTCGGCCTTCGCCGCCGCGATCATACAGCGCAGCATCAGTTTGGCGTGCGCTTGCAGCGCGGCCTCGTCTCCGGGCGCGGGCAGGAGCTGGCGCGCCGCATCCTGCGGCGGATCGAAATTCACCGCTGGGGGCGGCGCCGGGGCGCGTCCCTTCGCGGTGAGATAGCGGCGATAGGCGAACCAGGCGAGGCCCCCGAGCGCGGCGAGTCCGCCTAGTCGCGCGGCGGTGTCGGCGAACCGGCCGTTGGCGCGTCCGACGAGCAATCCACCGAGGGCGCCAGCGCCCGCGCCCAATGCGACATTGCGCGCGTTCGGGTCGGTCTTGAGCTTTTCCAGTGCGGCGCGGCCGCCGCTGGCGATCTGATCCCTCAAATCGTCCAGCGCTTTGGCGGGATCGGTCTGGAACGCCTGAATGATCTTGTCCGCGTCGATCGCCATGGCTTCGCCCTCCGTCGC
>CAYNCS010000154.1:4076-6449 GCA_964395875.1 uncultured Caulobacteraceae bacterium
TTCGGCCCGCCGCAGACCGCATCATAGGGCAGGATCATGAATTCAGCAGGCGCATTTTTGTGAAATGCGATGCGCCAGAAATCGTCGCCGTGATAAACGCGCCGCGCGCCGAGTTCGGCCGTTGGATCGGTGATGAACACGTCGAGCCCGCATTCGCCGCCGTCGCAGGGCGGCATGATCTGATCGCCCTGGGGCGTCGCGCAATAAGCGGCGTTTCCGTCGAAGACCCAGTCGCGCACGCCGTCACCGTTGAGGTCCGGTATCGGGATCAGGCTCTGTTCCACGTCGGGCTTGCCGCCCTTGATGACGCAGGCCGAGGAAAAGGCGGCCTGCTGCGCCCAGACGGCGGCGGGCGCTTCGTTCTCCCGCACCGGTCGCGGCGGCCAAAGGTCGATCAGGGCGCCGTCTTTGTCGGCCTTTTGCATGAAGGTCTTGGACGCCGGGTCCCATGCGTAATGCAGGCGGCAGGAATCGCTGCCGGTTCCGCCGCAATAGACGCCGTGGACGTCGATGTTCAATTCGCCGCGGCGCGGCAGGGAATAGCCGAGATGCTGGCGGTCGACCTCCAGCCGCCAGGATTGGTCGCCGGGGTCGAAGACCCAGATGCGCAGGGGGCAGCCGCCGGTGCCGCAATAGGCCGGGGCCTGCGCCTGCATGAAGTCTGCGATCCAGTCCTTCTTGCCGTCGCCGTTCACGTCGACGTTCCGGTAGAAGCCTTTTCCCGTTTTGAAGGATGTGTTGAAAGCGTCTTCGGACAAAAGCGCGCGGGCGCCCTCGACGACCGGCGCGGGCGGTTCGGCGGCGTGCGCGGTTGCGGCGAAGGTCAAGGCGCAGACAAAGGCGGCGATGACGTGTCGCACCGAAAACGCGCTCCTGAACTCGATGGGGCGGAACCAATCAGGCGTTTTTGGCAAACGCCGCTATCCCACGCAAGAAGGCGCGCCCGAACTGGCTGTCAAAGATGTTTGAAGGCGCCCCGCTTACGCGGGCTCACCATTTCGGTCCGGCGTTTCGCGTCACGAATGTGCAGGCGAAAAGAACGACGAGAAAAACCACCATTCCGACAGTGGCGATTTCCGGCACCAGAACGTCGACGTTCATTTTCTTTCCTCCCCAGGAACACTTGTTGATGGGAGGACGCTAGAATGGATTTGGCTGCGGGCTTTGATTCTGATCAAGTCCAGGGCCGAAGATTGAGCCGGGTCAGCCGGCTGGCCGCCCTGGGCGGCTGTAAAAAAGGGAGGAAAGAAAATGGATGAGGCTGCGGACCGGAATGCGATCCGGGAACTGCTCTTCAAATATGCGCTGATGGTCGACAAGAATGAATGGGGGATGCAGGACGCGATCTTCCATGAAGAAGCGACCATCGACTACGCGAGCGCGGGCAAAGGCGGGTCGATTGGACCGTACAAGGAGATGCTGCACTGGCTGAAAGAGTCGCTGAAGCATTCGCCTGTGCGTTATCACTTCATCTCGAACGAAATCATATCGATCGACGGCGATGACGCCGATTGCACCTGCGCCTTCAACTCGCCGATGGTGCTGGAGGAGCCGGGCGCGCCCAAGCTCACCATGACGAACTCAGGCTATTATCACGATAGATTGGTGCGCACGCCGAAGGGGTGGCGAATCCGCACGCGGATCGTCGATATGGGCCTGCAAATTTTTCACAAATAGGAGGGAGGCGCCTTCAGGCGCGCGCCGTCAAAGCGCCGGGCTCCATGCCCAAGGCGGCGATGGCTGCAATGGCGATCTGCTTCGCGTTGAGGCCCGCCTCGTCATACATGATTGCGGGGGAGGCCTGATCCTGGAAGACGTCCGGCAAGGTCAGTGTGCGGATCTTCAGGCCACGATCCAGCGCGCCCTTTTCGGCCAGCAGATGCAGCACGAATGCGCCGAAGCCGCCGCGGGCGCCTTCCTCGATCGTAATGAGCACTTCGTGTTCCTTCGCAAGACGCAGGATCAGGTCTTCGTCCAGCGGCTTGGCGAAGCGGGCGTCCGCTACGGTGGTGGAAAGGCCCATGGCCGTCAGCTGATCGGCGGCCTTCAGGCTTTCCTGCAGACGTGTGCCGAGCGACAGCAGCGCGATTTTCGTGCCTTCGCGGACGATGCGGCCCTTGCCGATCTCAAGCGGTTCGGGATTTTCCGGAATGTCGACGCCCACGCCTTCGCCGCGCGGATAGCGGAAGGCGGAGGGGCGGTCGTCGATCATGGCGGCGGTGGCCACCATGCGCGTCAGCTCCGCTTCGTCGGCTGCGGCCATCACCACCATATTGGGCAGCGCGCCCAGATAACCGACGTCGAATGAGCCGGCGTGCGTCGCGCCGTCCGCGCCCACAAGGCCCGCGCGGTCGATGGGGAAGCGCACCGGCA
>CAYNCS010000155.1:0-6343 GCA_964395875.1 uncultured Caulobacteraceae bacterium
GCGCAAGAAGCTCGCGGTGGCCACGGGCGGCGATCACTACATCGAAACGGTCTGGGGCCGCGGCTATGTGCTGCGCGATCCCCCGTCGCAAGCCCAAGCAGCCTAAGGGCTTTCAAGTTTACTCCAAAGACTGCACAGGCGCTGTTTTCGAACAGCGCCTGTTTTTTGCCGTCTGGAAACAGCGCGTCATAAGCTCACGTTCCGCCCGACCGTCGCACGCGGGGCGGGCGCCCGTAACGAGCTAGGCGGTCATCCGCTCAGCAATCTTGCGCTGAAAAATGAAAGCGCCATGCGTTGCGGTGAAGTCCGCCTGATACGAACGCAACCAAAGTCCTTCGCCTTCGGTCGTCATGAAATAGCCGCCAGGCTTTAGTTGCGCGAGCATGCGGCTCAGCACTTGTTCGCGACGGTTCGGACTGAACGACGACAGGACGTTCTGGCAGGAAATGATGTCGAACGCGCCCAGAGGCGTGAAGTCAGCCAACAATGAGTGACGTGCAAAGCGGGTCCGTTTGCGCGTCACGTTATCCACGCGCCAATGATCGCCGTCTCGCTCGAAATGCTTCAGGAGCTGCCGGATCGACAACCCCCTCTGCACTTCGAAATGCGTGTACATGCCGGAACGCGCCCGCTCGATGGCCCGCTCCGAAATGTCGGTGCCGACGATCTCCACGGGCATCGGCGAGCCGTCGAGGACTTCCGAAGCCGCCATCGAAAAAGAATAGACTTCCTGCCCGAAGCCGCAGCCGGCGGACCATATCCGATACACGCCCTTGTCCAGGCCATGCGCTTTGAAGGCGTCCGGCAGCACGTCGTTGCGCACCGCTTTCCAAAGCGGCCGTTCCCGAAAAAAACGCGTGTCCTGCGGTAACGCAGCCTCCACCACGGCGGAGATCAGCATGGCGTCATTCTGGGCGCGCACAAAACGCAAGAGCTCGAGAACGTCGCCCATGCCCTCGCGCCGCGCGATCGGAGCGAGTTTCTGCGCCGCCTGCGCCGCGGCTTCCGGCCCCAGTTGGTGGCCCGCCTGCGCCGCGACGATTTCGGCGAGATAAGCTATTTCCGGTGCGGCGTTCATACAGGGATCAGATCAGGCCGGCGTCCGCGAATTTGGAAGTCACGATATCGCTGTCGAACGGTTTCATGATGAATTCGTTGGCGCCGGACCGAATGGCTTCGGCAATCTCCGCGGGATCGTTTTCCGACGAGCAGAAAACGACGACCGGCTGATCGCCATTTCGCTGCGCGCGCAGCGCGCGCACAAATTCCAGACCGTCCATATTTGGCATTGACCAGTCGAGCAGAATGGCTTCGGGCATGCCGCCGCGGCAACGATCGAGCGCCTGGCGGCCGTCGCCAGCCTCTTCCACCGCAAAGTTCAGCCCCTCGATGATGCGACGGGCCACGCGGCGGATAACTTCACTGTCGTCAACGATCAGGCATTTGCGCACAGCGCCGTCGATGCCCATTCAAGCTCCTCCCCCGCTGCGCCGGAAACGCACCCCTTGAAGCTGCACCGTGCCGGAGCTTTGGTAAAATTCTCGCAAACGCACTGCCCCATTAAGCGTCGGCGCGCATGAGTTCCTTCTGCGGCGGCCCTTGTTCGGCGCCGGGGGCAGCCGCCGGCGCGACATGCAGGCGCCAGGGACCCAGGGCCGGCGCCGGAATCGCCAGCGTTACGCTCGAGCCCCAATTGGGCATCGTCAGGGTTTGCACCCCACCCCCCAATGCGATGGCGAGCGTATGGATCTCTTCCATGTTTTCAGAAAGCGCGCCGACGCCGTCATCGGCGAGAGTGATCGAAAGGCCGTCATTGTCGCAAGCCGCGATCAAGGTGACGACGCCTTCTTCGGGTTTTCCGGCTGCCGCCCGCCCCGCCGCATCTTCCAGCGAATGCGTGATGGCCATCGCGATCAAGCGCTCAAGGCAGCGGCCGAGCGGCGCGATCAGGCGGCGTTCGACATGGATGATTTCGGCGATCACTTCGATGCGGATCTTCTTGCCGGTCTCGCGCGCCAGCTGGCTTTGCAGGACAGGCGCGCCGAGCCAGGCGTTGGACAGCGGCGCCAGATCGGCGCTGCGGGCGCCCTCATCCTGCGCTATGGCCGCCAGGCGCTGCACGCGCAACGACAGCGCGTCCAGCGGCATCAGTTTCGCGGTTTCCAAAGCGGCGTCACGGGCGGCGAACATTTCTTCACGCGCCCACATCAGGTTTTCTTCCGAAACGCGGGCGGCCTTCCGGGACGGCAGCTCTGGAATCGCCAGATCGTCGTCATCGTCGAATGGTGCGGCCAGAGGCGCGCGCGCATCCAACATTTTGGCCTCATACATGAAGGCAAGTCCGCGGCGCTTTATCCGGCGCAAAAGCTTCATCGGATCTATAGAGTCAAAACGGCGGTTTTCCGGCAGAAGCCCGGCGTCCGCGGCTTCGGCCAGGCGGCGCAGGGAATGCGCCAGCGGCGCGGCCAGAGCGGCAGCCTCGGCCTGCGCGCGTTCGTAGCGCTGCAGACGATGCGCCGCCAGGCGCAGTTCATCGGCGAGCATCGTGAGATCTGAGTTTGATTGGTCCATCGCAGCGCCTCGCTTGTCGCCGCGATGGTGGTCCTCGATGCTTAATCAAATATTGACGGATGCAGCTTGTGCGCAGCTAAAGCGCCAGGTTTGAAGCCGCGCGCCCGCCTTCGTCCTCAGACCGGGCAGTTGCGCCTCAACCTTGCGCCTTCAGGCGCGCGATGAGCTCGACAGCGTCTTCGCCTTCACGCGCGTTGAGTTCGGCGCCGATGCTCGCGGCGACGACGCCCGTGAAATATTGCTGCACGGACCGGCCGTCATAGCCGCCTTCGGGAAGCTCGCCGCGCAGCGCCGCCATCGTGGTGGGCCGCATGGCTGCTTTCGGGCCGGACGCCTTGATGTGCGCTTCCAGCTGGCCGTCTTTTTCCGCCAGATCGACCTCAACCGTGCCGCCGCGCGGCAAAGCGTCCAGCGCGATGAGCGCGAGATTGTACATGAGGCGTACGAAAGTCAGCGGCGGTTGGACGCTCGACCCACGCCATTGCAGCTCCGGTTTCATGGAAGCGAAAAACCGCTCCGCCACGCGGCCCGCTTCATCTGGATCGGCGGAATGATCGCCGATGCCCGCGGCGCCGAAGGCGATGCGCAGGAATTCAAGCTTCGCAGCGGCGGATGCGGCCGCCTGATCGATAACTTTGAGCGCCTGCTCCCGGCTGTCCGGCATGGACGGATCGTTATAGACCTCCAGCGCGTTCTTGACCGCGCTCACCGGCGCCACGAGATCGTGGCAAAGCCGCGAACACATCAAAGCCGCCAGCGTCGGCGCGTCGAGTTGAGCTGCCCCCATGAATTTATACTTCCCTGATTCGCGTCGTCCGTCTTGGCGCGCATCGCACTGAGTTAACGCCGACTCAATTCAGGATTTTGAATAGGCCTTGCGCAGCGTTCAATCGAGCCCCGCGCGCAACGGCCCGTTTCGCACATCAAATTCTTGGGCAGGCCGCCTCAATCCTTGTCGTAATCGCGCACGCGGTCGTCGTAACCCTGCCGCGCGCTGAAAAAGACAAGCGCCATCAAGCCGATGCCCACGGCCATGCTGAACACCACACCGATGCCCATGGCGATCCAGCCGTGGATGCTCATCTCGACGGGCCCCGTAATTTCGGCCGCCTGCTGCAGGAAATAGATGAACGAGACTGTGGAAACAGCAGCAACCACAGTCAGAATCAAAAGCTTACCGACGGAAATTCGCCGCGGCCGCCGGGCATCCGGGGCCGCGACGATTTTTTCAACAGAGTCGTTCGGCTTCATGTGGCCCCACGAGGCTTATTTCCGCTTCCAGGCTCCGGAAGCATCTTGGAAATAGGCGCCCGACGGCAATTTATCCACCTGCTTCTCCGCCACCACGGCCGCGACCTGATCGACCGTGACGCCTTTTTGCGCCGCGAGCTGGGTGTAAGCGGCCCGGCGCTTGATGTTCACTTCGTCAATGGTGCGCTTGGTTTGCGCATCCACGGACTTGCCGCTGACCACGCCCAGATAGCCGTCCGCCTGTTCGCCGACCGTGCCGGCCGAGATGGCGGCTTCGACCACCGGATCGGCGGCGGAGGCCATCGGCGCGGCGGCCAGCATCAAGGCGGCGCTCAAGGCGGCGAAAAGAGTGATAGGCGATTTCGTTTTCATACGCTTGGCTCCCGTCATCAGAAGATGTCCGGATTGTTTTTGATCAACGCTTCGGCGTCCTTATCCAGCTTCACGCGGATTTCCTGGTCGATCTTGACGTTGAGATTGATTTCAATCGGCTTGTCCGGCGCGCGGACCTGAACGGTGGCGCAGCCCGCGGCGATCACCGCCGGCGCGATCAAGCCTGCTATACGCGTTTTCAATGTACTCCCTCCAGCCCGCGGCTACCGGTCCGATCATTCCTTGGGCGCGGGCGCCGCGTCAATCGTGACCGGTATGTCGACCGGCGCCGGTTTGTCTTGATCGCGCGTATATTCGCCGATCGCAGATTTATCGTAGATGTACCGAGCTTGTTGAATTAGCGGCAAGATTTGGGCGGAAACGCTAATATTATACGCAAAGGGGAGATTGGACGCGTTTGGGGATTTTCCCCGGATGGTCAGCTTGTTCTCAAGCCGCCCCGCCACGTCGCCGTCCACGTCCAGCGCCAGCAGCGAAAATTTCAGATCGCGCAAGGCGTCGAACGCGAGCGTCACGAATTTGTTGTCCGCAGCGGCCGCCGTGCCCGGCGGCACGTTCACCTGCAGCGTGCCCTCTCCCACCGCTTCGAGGCGCGCGTGGTTGACGCGCATCTGACCTTTTTGGAGCGACAACGGGATGCGGCCCCGCAGCACGCCGGAGCCTTTGAAGTCCGGATTGTTGAACAGCTTCAGGATCTCGTCGATGGGCGCATCTTCGACCAGAAGCGCGAATTCCTGGCGCTGCGGTCCGAATTTCCAGGTGACCGGCTCGATGAAGAACGTGCCGCCGACGATCTTGGCCTGACCGCCCTCGATCCGCATGGCGTCGCGCGACTGCAATTCGAAGTCGAGCGATACATTTTCCGCCAGAACGCCCGGATTGAGCGTCTTGATTTCGATGCGCTGGCTCGGCGGCGTGGAAGGGTTCAGCAGATTGTCGAACTTGATCCTGCCGCTGACGCCCTGCACCGGGCCAAGGCTGAAGGTCGAAAACTCCAGATTCTCAAGATCGAATTCGCCCTTGGTCTTGAAGCCCGCCTCGCCCCAGCGCGCTTCGGCAGTTCCGGCCGCGCCACCGCGCACGTCCGCCACCACGCCCTGCAGCGCCGGAAACAGGGTTTGCGGCTGGCGGCCTTCGCTGAAACGCATCTCGCCGGTTTCCGCGACGGCGCGGCCCGCGCCGTTCGCCAGATTGTGCGTGACGCGGATCGTGGCGAGCGCCGGGCCGCCGCGCGTCGGCAGCGCCACCAAGTCCAGCGCAATGCGGCCATCCTTGGACGCGCCCTGACCGGTGATCGCCAATTCCGTGACGCTCGGCGCCGGGCCCGGATCGCGCACCAGCGCGGTGACGTCCGTGATGTCGGCGTTGAGTCCTTCCGGCGCCATGATCCCTTTCAACTTCGCTGCGCCTTCCGCCACCTCAAGCGTCGTTCCGTCCAGATCGATGAGCACGCCGGACGTCTGCATATCCACGGCCGTGCCGCCTTCGGACGAGGCCAGCTCAACGAGAAACACCTTGGCGTCCATCAATGTGGTCACATCACGCTGATCTTCGTCCGACCAATTGACGATCTCCAGTTTCGCGTCCGGGATGGAAATGAGGGCGTGCGGCGCGGCGCTGGCGCCGCGCAGATCGATGGAGGCTTTGTCCGCCGTCAGAAGAACGCGGGGCGCGCTGGCCTTTTCGCCAGCACGGGCGGGAACGGAGATGTGCGCCCAATCGATGCGGCCGCTGAGCTGACCGGCGCGCGACCGTGCGATCAGGCCGCCGACAGGACATGGCGCGCCGGCGAACGCGCCCGTCTCCATGCCCGCGCCTTTCCAGGAGGCGGCGCTGAGGCGGAGACATTCCGAAGATTCCAGCGTCCAGATGTTCTCGCCCCAACTCAGACGAAGCGGCAGCGCTGCATTGAGCTTTTCAATGCGCCCGCCCGCGATCGGGCCGGAATAATGCGCATCGCCGCGCAAGTTCAAAACGCCCGCGCCCTTCGATCCCGTCATCGACACGAATGGAACATTCAACGCAACGTCGCTGTCGGTGGCGCTCCATTCCGCGAGCTGTAGATTTCCTTCCGCGGCCCAGCCGTTGGCGTCCGTCTTGAGATTTTGCATTTCGATCGTCAAAGGCG
>CAYNCS010000156.1:0-6304 GCA_964395875.1 uncultured Caulobacteraceae bacterium
CTGGCCGGTCCGAAGCGCCCGCAGGACCGCGTGCCGCTGTCGACCGCCGCGTCCGGCTTCAACGCCGCACTGACCGGCGAATTCGGCAAGGCTGCAGACGCCGACAAAAAAGTGGCGGTCGCTGGCGAATCCTATTCGGTGAGCCATGGCGACGTTGTGATTGCGGCGATCACTTCCTGCACGAACACCTCGAATCCGTCCGTGTTGCTGGCCGCCGGACTCGTCGCCAAGAAGGCGCGCGAAAAAGGCCTGACCACGAAGCCGTGGGTGAAGACCTCGCTGGCCCCGGGCAGCCAGGTCGTGACGGAATATCTGTCGCGTTCGGGCCTGGATAAGGATCTCGATGCGTTGGGCTTCAATCTCGTCGGCTATGGCTGCACAACCTGCATCGGCAATTCGGGTCCGCTGCCGGAAAAAATCTCCAAGGCCGTGAACGAAGGCGATCTGGTCGCCGTGTCGGTGCTCTCGGGCAACCGCAATTTCGAAGGCCGCGTGAATCCGGACGTGAAGGCGAACTATCTGGCTTCGCCGCCGCTGGTCGTCGCCTACGCGTTGGCCGGCTCGATGAACGTCGACCTCGCGGGCGGTTCCGTTGGCGTCAGCTCTGACGGCAAGCCGGTGATGCTCGCGGAAATCTGGCCAACCAATCAGGAAGTCGCCGACGCCGTGCGCGCCTTCGTGACGCCGGAAGCCTTCGCGAAGCGCTACGCCGACGTGTTCAAGGGCGACCCGAACTGGCAGGCGATCAGCGTTTCGGGCGGCGAGACCTACAATTGGGACGACAAGTCGACCTATGTGAAGCACCCGCCTTATTTCGAAGGCATGTCGATGACGCCGGCGCCGCTGACGGACATCGCATCGGCGAATGTGCTGGCGCTGTTCGGCGATTCCATCACCACCGACCACATCAGCCCCGCCGGCGACATCAAGGCGTCGAGCCCGGCCGGCGCTTATCTGGCGGAACGCAACATCCCGAAGGCGGACTTCAATTCCTACGGCGCGCGCCGCGGCAATCACGAAATCATGATGCGCGGCACATTCGCCAACATCCGCATCAAGAACGCGATGACGCCGGGCATCGAAGGCGGCGTGACCAAGTTCGTCCCGACGGGCGATGTGATGCCGATCTATGACGCCGCGATGCGTTACGCCGAAAAGAGCACGCCGCTGGTTGTGTTCGCTGGCAAGGAATACGGCACGGGCTCTTCGCGCGACTGGGCGGCCAAGGGCACGCGCCTTCTGGGTGTGCGCGCCGTCATCGCCGAAAGCTTCGAGCGCATTCACCGCTCCAATCTGATCGGCATGGGCGTTCTGCCGCTGCAATTCGAAGGCGCCGACAGCTGGAAGAGCCTTGGCCTGACCGGCGCCGAGCAAGTCAGCATTTCGGGCGTCGCTTCGATCCAGCCGCGTCAGAGCATTGCGGTCGACATCGTCTCGCCGGACGGTTCCAAGCGGACGATCAATGTCCGTTGCCGGATCGATACCGAGAACGAGCTCGACTATTTCCGCAATGGCGGCATCCTGCATTACGTGCTGCGCAATCTCGCCAAGAGCGCGTGAGGCTGCTGCACAGAACCTGAAGATAAAAGGCGCGCTTTCCGGAGCGCGCC
Organism: uncultured Caulobacteraceae bacterium; assembly: GCA_964395875.1. Lineage (GTDB taxonomy): Bacteria > Pseudomonadota > Alphaproteobacteria > Caulobacterales > Aquidulcibacteraceae > JBEVJO01. The sequence goes on from CAYNCS010000156.1 coordinate 1,611, forward strand.
TTTTTCATGTTTTAGACCTTGCCGCTCCACAGGCGCACGGCCAGCAGCGCCGGACCGATCAGCCACGGCAAATTGAAGGGCAGATATACAGCCAGGTTGGGCGGGGGAAATCCGCCAAGGAACGTTTGCGTGAAGTAGAACCCCATATTCAGCACCGAGGCCCCGGCATAGAAAAGGCCCAGCGGGATCACCCATGTGCGTTGCCGCCACAAGCCGTAACAGATCGCCAGCAGGATCGGCGACTGAATGAATCCGTCAAAGAAGGCGTTCATCACCAGCGGAAGCGGTACGGGCGTCTGCAGGTGTCCAGGCTCCTGCGCCACCGCCCAATCATACAGCCCGCGCAGCGGCGGCCATGGCGTTTCGGCGCTGACCGGAACGCCGAGCGATTCCGGCAGGCTGATCAGAAACCCATACAGAATCGACAGAATGAAAAACACGATCAGGCCAAGATCGAACGGCCGTGCGAGCAGACCTCTGGGCTCGTCTTCAGTCCATGTAACCATTATCGCCTCCCGTTTATAGTTTTCGCCAGTGTATCCGCCTGGCGGGGGACTTCAACAAAACGCGCTTTCTTGCAGCGCTAGGGGGGATGCGTTAAGGCGGCGCTGTTTCCATAGGCGGCCATTCCGGCGGCGGACTCATCGCGCATGTCAGACGACGAAGACGATCAAGTTCAGGAACTTCGCCGCTTGGCCGCGCCGCTGGAGGCCGCAGGCGAACGGCTGGACAAGTGGCTGTCCGGCGCGCTTAGCGACGTATCGCGCACGCGCGTGCAAGCGCTGATCGAAGACGGCGCAGTGAAGCTCGACGGTGCGGCTGTAACGGACGTCAAACACAAGGTGCGCGCCGGCGCCGAATACGCGATCGCTATTCCGCCGCCTGAAGAAGCCGCGCCGGTCCCGCAGGCCATTCCTCTGGATGTTCTGTTTGAAGACGAACATCTCATCGTCCTGAACAAACCGGCGAACTTTTCCGTGCATCCAGGGCCGGGCCATCCGGACGGCACGCTGGTGAACGCGCTGCTCCATCATTGCGCGGGGCAATTGTCGGGCATTGGCGGCGTGGCGCGGCCGGGCATCGTGCATCGTCTGGACATGGATACGTCGGGCGTGATGGTCGCAGCGAAAACCGATCGCGCGCATCAGGGCCTCGCCAAGCTGTTCGCCAAGCATGATATCGAGCGCGTTTACATGGCGCTGGTGCGCGGGGGTCTACGTCCGCGTGCGGGTACGATCCATACCTTTCTCGGCCGCGCTGGCGCCGATCGGCTGCGCGTGAAAATCCTGCCGCTGAATTCCCCGGCCGGGAAGGAAGCGATCACGCACTATGAAACCGCCGAGATTTATGGTGCGCAGGCCGGATCGGCTGCGGGAACGCCTGCGGCGAGTCTGGTTCTCTGTACGTTGGAGACTGGGCGCACCCATCAAATTCGCGCGCATCTGGCGCATGCCGGCGCGCCCGTGCTGGGCGACGCTTTGTACAATGCATCGGGCGCCTTCAAGCCTGAAGGCGAAGGCCCGGCGGTCAGTAATGCGCGCGAGGCAGTGAAGGCATTCGGGCGGCAGGCCTTGCACGCCGCAATTCTGGGCTTTGTGCATCCCGTCACAAAAGAGACGCTTCGCTTTGAGGCGCCGCCGCCGGACGATTTTGAACGCCTGCAGCACGCGCTGCGCGCTCTGCCTCTCAGCGCGGCTGCGCGAAAGCGATAGGCCCCGGCCCGCGCATCGTGGTATCAGAGCGCGCCGGAAAACGGGGGTTTGCCGGGAGCAGTGGGGGGCGGAGTGAAGCTCGTGCGGGTTCTGATCGCTGTTGGATCGCTGGTTTCGGTCGTGGCGATCGTAGCGGCCGTGTGGTTTTTCGCGGCGCCGCCCTCGACGATCCGGCTTGCCGTCGGCCGGACCAATACCGGCGCCTACACGAAGGCAATGAAGGAATTAAAGCCTTTTCTGGAGCGCTCGGGCCTGAAGGTTCAGCTGGTGCCAGTGAAGGGGGCGGAGAAGTTCGCGCGTTTACGCGCAACCGGCCCCACCGCCATCGACGCCGCGATTATTCAAAGCGGCAAGCCGGACAATGAAGGCCAGGAGCGCGTCACGAATCTGGGCGCAATTTTCCTCGAACCGATCTGGATTTTCGGGCGCGATTTGCCGCCGGGCAGCGACGTCCGGCGGCTGATCGGCAAGCGCGTCGCCGTCGGCAACCAATCGGTCGAAAAACATGGCCTCGCCAATCGATTGCTGTCGGACAACGGTCTCTCGGAGAAAGATATTACGCTTGTTCCTATGAAGTCGTCAGAGGCGGCGGAGGCGTTGTTGGCCGGAAAGGTTGACGCCGCCTGGATCACGGGCGGCGTTCGATCCGACTGGGTGAAGAAGCTGCTGATGGCGCCCGGAATCGAACTGGTCTCGTTCGATCGCGCGGAAGCATATGCGCGGCATCATGACTTTCTCATCAGTAGCCGGTTGACGGAAGGCGCCATCGACCTCGCCCGCGACGTGCCGGCGCGGGACACCAGTTTGATCGGACCGTCGGCGCAGATGATCGTGCGCGCGGATCTTGATCCTGCGCTGCAGTCCTTGCTTCTCGACGCCATGCAGCAGGCGTTCTCGGGCGGCGACGCCGTCTCGCCGCCAGGCCAATATCCCAGCAAAACGCAGATCGATATTCCGCTGTCCGAGGAAGCGCGCCGCTATTACGCCAGCGGCCCGACCTTCTTCCGGCGAGTCCTGCCGTTCTGGATGGCGAACTTCGCCGAGCGCACGGTGTTCTTCCTTCTGCCCGCTTTCACCATTTTATTCCCGCTCGTGCGCTCGATACCGCCGATCTACGATTGGCGCATCCGCGAGCGCATCAGCGGCCTCTACAAGCAATTGCGGCAATTGGAGACGAAGGCCCGCGCGGCGGAGACTGAAGAGGAGCGGGAGGAAATTTGCGAGGCCTTGCGCGCCATGGTTCACCGGGTTGGGCAGATCCGGATTCCCTTGAGCTTTGCCGACGATCTGTACCGGCTGCGGTCGCATATCCGCTTTGTGCTGGAGGCGATCGAGAGCGGTTCGCTGTATCGCCAACCCGCCGGTCCCGTTCTGGCCAAGGCCTGAGCGCGCACGTATTTTTGAAAGTGTGCGGCAGGCTTCGCGAAATTCATTGACCGTTAAGGCCAAACGCGCGAGAAGCCGCGCGGGCCATCCGTTCCCAACGACGGACGCTCATCTGTAAGGATGGGAGTACAATTTATGATGCAGATCGCGAAGCCGGCCACGCGCCCGGCAGATTCCCGCTTTTCCTCCGGACCCACAAAGAAACGCCCCGGTTGGACGCTCGATGCGCTCCAAGGCGCCGTTCTGGGCCGGTCTCACCGCTCAAAACTTGGCAAGGCGCGTCTGAAGGACGCCATTGACCGCACGCGGGAAATCCTCGGCGTGCCGGCGGATTATCGCATCGGCATCACGCCGGGCTCCGACACCGGCGCCGTCGAAATGGCCATGTGGTCCATGCTGGGGCCGCGCGTCGTCGATCTGTTCGCCTGGGAAAGCTTCGGCGAAGACTGGGTGACGGACGTCGCCAAGCAATTGAAGCTTGAGCATCGCGTGTTCAAGGCGCCCTATGGCGAACTGCCCGATCTGACGCAAGCCGATTTCACGCATGACGTGATCTTCACCTGGAACGGCACTACCTCCGGCGTGCGCGTGCCGAACGCCGACTGGATTCCGGCGAACCGCGAAGGTTTGACCATCTGCGACGCCACATCGGCGGTGTTCGCGCAGGATCTGGATTGGTCCAAGCTCGATGTCGTGACCTTCTCCTGGCAGAAAGTGCTGGGCGGAGAAGGCGCGCACGGCATGATCATCCTGTCGCCGCGCGCGGCCGAACGCGTCGCCACGAATACGCCTGCATGGCCGATGCCGAAGATCTTCCGCATCGCCAAGAAAGGCGGGATCGACGAGGAATTCTTTCAGGGCGCGACGATCAACACGCCGTCCATGCTCGCCGTCGAGGATTATCTTGATGCGTTGAAATGGACGCAGAAGATCGGCGGGCTGGAAGCCTTGCTGGCGCGCGCGAATTCCAATCTGAGAGCCTTGGAAGACTGGGCGGCGAAGACGCCGTGGGTCGATTTCCTGGCGGCTGATCCGAAGATCCGCTCGAACACGTCGGTGTGTTTGAAGATCGTCGATCCGCGCGTGACGGGCCTCGACGATGAGGGTCAGGCTGAGTTCGCGAAAAAAATCGCGAGCGTGCTGGAAAAAGAAGGCGTCGCTCTGGACGTTGCGTCCTATCGTGCGGCGCCTCCGGGCCTGCGAATCTGGTGCGGCGCCACGGTCGATGCATCCGACGTCGAGTCGCTGACGCCTTGGCTCGAATGGGCGTTTCAGACCGTCGTCGCCGAACAATCCAAGTAATTCTCCAAGCTTGATTCCGCGCGCCTTCGCGCGTGGAAACCCTCATACAATCCAAGGAGCATGACCATGCCCAAGGTGCTTATCTCTGATGAACTCAGCCCGGCCGCGATCGACATTTTCAAGTCGCGTGGCGTTGACGTCGATGTGAAGACCGGCCTGAAGAAAGACCAGCTGCTCGAGATCATCGATCAATATGACGGCCTCGCCATCCGCTCCGCCACCAAGGTGGACAAGGACGTGATCGCCGCCGCAAAAAATCTGAAGGTCGTCGGCCGCGCCGGCATCGGCGTCGAC
>CAYNCS010000157.1:0-6282 GCA_964395875.1 uncultured Caulobacteraceae bacterium
GCGTCAGGCCCTTGGGGTGCCAGAACACCATGCCCTTGCCCTCTTCCTGCATGTGGAAGAGATCGAGCTCTCGGCCCAGCTTGCGGTGATCGCGCTTTTCGGCCTCCTCAACGCGCTTCACGTAGGCGGCGAGATCCGCGTCATTGGCCCAGCACGTACCGTAAATGCGCTGCAGCTGCGCGTTGTTCTGATCGCCGCGCCAATAGGCGCCCGACAGCTTCGTCAGCTTGAACGCCTTGCCCAACCGGCCCGTGGAAGGCAAATGCGGCCCGCGACACAAATCGTGCCAGTCGCCCTGAAAATAGACCGTGATCGGTTCGCTTTCGGGCAGATCACGGATGATCTCGGCTTTGTATTTCTCGCCGATGCTCTCGAAATGCGCGATGGCGTCGTTGCGCGCCCACACTTCGCGGCGGATCGGCAGATCCTGATCCACGATCTGGCGCATGCGCGCTTCGATCTTCGCAAAATCGTCCGTCGAGAATTTTTCCGCGCGGGCGAAGTCGTAATAGAAACCGTCTTCGATGTTCGGCCCGATCGTCACCTGCGTGCCGGGAAACAGATCCTGAACCGCCTGCGCCAGAACGTGCGCGCAATCGTGGCGCAGCACTTCGAGCCCCTCCGGCGTGTCGCGCGTGACGAGCGCCAGGGACGCGTCCCCTTCGAATGGGCGCGTCAGATCCCAGTCGGCGCCGTTCACCTTCGCCGAGACGCACTTCTTCGCAAGGCCCTTGGAGATGGCTTCGGCGACGTCGAGCGGAGTGGTCCCCGCCGCCACCTGGCGTACGGCGCCATCGGGCAACGTGATGTCAAGCATCTCAGCGGACGCCATGGGAAACTCCGTTTTTTATCTGATCGCCTTGCCCGGACGCCCCGGGAAGCCGCTTCCAAGACCATGCGCCGTATTTCCACGGCGTAAACGGCGAAACGACCGGTTTCGCCTCCGGCGCCGGATCAAAGCCCGACGTGCCCAAAGGATGACACCGGCAGAGCCGCGCCGCGGTCATCCATAAACCGGGCCACAACCCATGCCGGGTGATGCAATCCTTACAATAATTTGAGCAAGTCGGGAGGTGCCGGCACCCGCCGCCGCCCATCGCCAGCAGCGGCGAGAGCGCGGCCTGATACGCCGAAACCAAAAAAAGCGCCGCCCTTTCAGGCCAGCGCGGGCGGGAAGCCGGGCCGTTCATGATGGCGGGCATGTATCAGGTTTTGCGGGCGGGGGCCACCCCACCCCGCCGGCGCCGAACGGGTCGCTTCGCCGGAATTCAGGCTTTGGCCAGGTCCATCGCCGCCCAATAGGAAAACACCATGCAGGAGCCGATCGGCGTGCCGGGCGCGGGATAGTGCTCTCCCGACGCCGCGGCCATGGAATCGCCGGCGGCGTAGAGCCCGGGGATCACTGAGCCGTCCGTGCCGAGAACCCGCGATCGCGCGTCGGTCTTCAGGCCGCCTTTGGTGCCGAGATCGCCCAGCACGACCTTCGCCGCGTAGAACGGCCCTTTCCGGATCGGGATCAGGCAGGGATTGACCTTGCCCGTCATCTGCACGGCGCCTTCTCCCGCGCTGTGCGGCATGATCACGCTCTGCGCCATCACCGCCGGCAGCTCCTCGGCGATATAGATGTCGTAAGGCGACTCCCCGCGATGGAAGTCCGCATCCACGCCCGTCTCGCAAAAGCCGTTGAAGCGCTCCACCGTCTTTTCGAGACCGCTCCCGGAGACGCCGATCTTCGCCGCGAGGTCCTGAAGCGTGTCGCCTTTGAACCAGAGCCCCGCCTGCGCATAGGTATCGAAATCCAGGATCGGCATGGAGATGGCGACGGAGGGCACGCTGGGGCCTAGCGTCGCATCCCAGATCCACCAGGCCGGCACGGAATTGGTCGCGCGCATGCGGCGGCCGAAACGATCGTAAGGCCCGGTCTCGTTGCCGATGCGCTCGCCATCCGCATTCACGATGATGCCGCCATTCACGGCCGCGATGAAACCTGACCGGCCATTGGGCTGCAGCAGACCCGGCATGTGCCACAACTGATCCATCAGATCTGTCGCAGCGCCGATGGCGGTTCCGGCGCGGATAGCGTCGCCCTGCCCGCCCGGCGCGCCGGCCGACCAGTTCGCGTCGCCCGGAATGCCGTGATCGGCGCGCATGGTCTGGTTGCGCTCGAAGCCGCCCGCCGCCAGCACCACACCGCGGCGCGCGCGAATATTGATGGGTCCGGACGGCGTCTGCGCTACCGCGCCGATGACGCGGCCATCCCGCTCAATCAGCGTATCGAGACGGCAATTCAGCTGCAGTCGCACGCCCGCGTCCCGGCAAGCCAGGAGCAGGCGACCGACAAGCGCGCGACCGCCATTCATCACATCGACTTCCGGCAGGCCCGCGATGTCCTGCGGCATCTGTGTACGGACCTTGTCGGCGAATTCGCCCGCCTCGCCGAGCGGCAGCGGCATGGTCAGCACGTCGCGGCCGCGCGCATGCGCGGGCGGGCAGCCGATATCGGCGTAGTAATCTGGAAACGCGAACCAGAAGAATTTGATATGCGGGCTGCGCTCGAGATATTCGACGACCTTCGGCCCGCCGCGCACAAACGCCTCTTGCAGATCGCGGGGGGTGCGCTCGCCCACCACCTGCTTGAAATAGTCCAGCGCCATGTCGTTCGTGTCGTCGAGGCCGTCGCGCTGCGAGGCCTGGTTGCCGGGCAGCCAGACGGCGCCGCCGGAATAACAGGTCGTGCCGCCGAATTTATCGGTCGCCTCGATCAGCAGCGTGTCGAGCCCTTCCGACGCGGCGACGAAGGCGCCCGTCAACGCGCCGCCGCCGCTGCCGGCGAAAAGCGCATCGCATTCCATATCCCATTGCATGCAGGCGTTTCCTAGAAGCTGGCGTCGATGCGTTTCAGAACGTGGCGGCAGAATTTCGCCATGTCGGCCGGGTCATCGAAATAATTCGACGGCTTGATGGCGATCATGTCGCAGCCCTGCGCGACCAGAGTCGGCAGCTGTGCGTCCAGCGTGGAATCGAAATCGGCCGGGCCGCTATCCGGGAAGGATGGAATGAGCCAGCCGGCGATTTCCAGATCGTCGGCGTTTCGACCTGCGGCGGCGAGGGTTTTTGCAAGAAGCGCCTTGTTGTCTTCGCTGAGCCCGAAGCCCATGAACAGGCCATCCGCGTGCGCCGCGATGCGCTTCAGGAAGCTCGGCCGGAACTCCGTGCCGCCGAACCAGAGCTTGAGGCGCTTGCGATCGGGCTTGGGCGAAAAGTATGTGTCGGCGAATTGATAGAACTCGCCATTAAAGGTGGAGGGAGTGTCCTCCCACAGCGTCTTCCAGATCGCCAGATGTTCATCTAGCCGGCGCCCCCGTGAATGAAAATCCACCTGCAGCGCCTTGTATTCTTCATCGTGCCAGCTGACCGTCGGCATCACCGTAAAACGCCCGTCGGAGATGAGATCGAGCGTCGCGAGATCCTTGGCGAGCGGAATCGGATGGCGCAGCGGCGCGATCAGTGCGGCGGAAATGATCCGGATCGTCGAAGTGGCTCCCGCCATCGCCGCCAGCTTGATCAATGGACTTGGCCATGGAGTCGCCGGATCCTGCATGCCCGGCATGACGAATTCGCGCGGATTTTTGGCCCGCCCCAGCGCGCCCGCGCTCGGTCCCATCACCACATGCTCGCTGACGAACAGGCCCTCAATGCCTTCGCCCTCCGCGATCTTCGCAAACTCAATATGCCGGTGCTCCTGGTCTTCAGGCAAGAGCGTGAACAGCTCGCTCATCGCGAGCATGACCTTCGGCTTGGCGCCGGTTTTATTCATGGCGTTCCCCGAAGCGATCAGTCTTTGGACTCGCTGGTCCAGACCTCTTTGGCGTAAGCGACGTCGACGCCCATTTCGAACCGCGCAGTGGATTGCGGCCGCACCTTGTCGCGGTCGACATAGAATTGGTCGTACCAGGCGCGCAGGCGGTAGATCGGCCCATCTTCTTCGGTCGCCAGCGGATTGTCGATGCGCGCCTTCCGCTCCCAGATGCGCACGTCCTGATAGGTGGAGTATTTCAAGCCTTCAAAATTCGCCAAGTGACGGGCGTCGCTCTCCTCTTTCGAGAGGCCCGGCTTTCTGTGCGTCAGCACGCCAAGCCCCAAGCGAAACTTTGTCGGCGTGATCGGCAGAATGGAAAGAAAAAGGACGGAATACAAAACGCCCACCTCCGGAAAGCGCCACCACAGATAGTCGATGGAATAAGCCGGTCCGTTCCAGGTGGATTCCGATCTGAGCACGCCGTGGATTTTCTCCGGATCGCCTTCGTAATGCACGTCGCGATCGTATTCCGGCGCGCCGCCATCCGAATATTCCATGATCTGCGTGGCCCAATGGCCGTCGAAGATATTCTTGAAATAGCCGGGGATGGTGGCGGCGCTGCGCTCGCCGTGCACATAGAAGAAGTGGGGCATGTCCGCGAGATTGTCGATCAGCTCGCGCGGATGATTTTCGATGATCGTCTCGCCCCACGCCCAGTCCTCGCTCCATTCGTCGCTATAGGCGCCGGGAATGCGCGGCACCTCGACGTCGGGCGGCAGACCTTCCGGATCGTGCCAGATGATGAGGTGCTTGTTGACCTCGCGCGTTTCCCAGGCGCGCGTGACGGCGCCTTGCGGGATGCGTTTGGAATAGGGAACGAGCGTGCACTCGCCCGCGCCATTCCAGCGCCAGTCGTGAAATGGACACGCGATCGTGTTCCCGACGATGCGGCCATCCGACAGATCGCCGCCCATGTGCAGGCAATGGGCGTTGAGAACGTTGAGCTCGCCGTTCTCGCCCTGGAACACGACGAGTTTGGTTCCGAATGCTTGAATGGCGTGCGGCTTGCCGTCCTTGAACATCGAGGCCGGGCCGAGACAGTGCCAGCCGCGCGCGTAACGCGTTGGGATCGGCGCGGCCTCGATCTCGCGATAAACGCGTTTGGCCGTCTGAGCAGGATTGTCCGGCATCTCCCTGTCCCTTTTTTGTTTTTCTGGGGACTAGAGGTACGGCGCCATCGGCGCTGCGTCCATGCCGTACTTTTAGGCCAAAAAGCGCGAATGGCGCTCGACGCCGAACGCCCCGCTCCCCTCACCCCATCGGGTACAGGATGTCCTTCGACACCGCGTCGATGGCGGACATGATCTCGGCGCCGAGTGTGATTTCGCCTGCCGCGAAAATATCCGGCAGCTGATCCACATGCGTGGCGCCGACGATGGTGGACGCCACGAAATCGTGCTGCTTGCTCCAGGCCGTGGCCAGCGTCGTGACCGACATGCCCGCCTCGGCGGCAATGCGCATGAAACGCTCGGTCGAGGCCATGGTGCGCGGATTGAGGAAGCGGTCGCGCATCGCCAGCTGACGCGGCGAGTTCATCTCCAGATAGCGGTTGAAGCGGCTTTGGGGTTTTGCGGTCTTGTCGTTGTACTTGCCGGTCAGCACGCCGCCGCCCAGAGGCGAATACGGGATGAGGCTGACGCCCTCCATCCGGCAGACCTGCGCCAGTTCGTCCTCGAAGCGCCGGTTGTTCAGGCTGAAATTGTTCTGGATGGTGTGATAGCGCGCGAAACCGTTGCGCTCCGACGCTGCGAGGCTCTTCATCAGGCCCCAGGACGTTTCGTTGGAACAGCCGATGATGCGCACCTTGCCCGCGCGCACCAGATCATCCAGCGCCTCCATGATCTCGTCATAGGGCGCTTCGAAATCCGGCCAATGGGTTTGATAGAGGTCGACGTAATCCGTGCCGAGGCGCTTCAGGCTGGCCTCAATGGCGCGGTTGATGTTGTGGCGATCCAGCGCCGTCATGCCGGCGCGCTGATTGGCCTTCAGCCAGCCATGCGACGGACCGCACACCTTGGTCGCGAGAATGACGGCGTCGCGATTTTTCGTCTTCAGCCACTTGCCGACGATCTCTTCGGTGAGGCCGGCATATTCGTCCGACGGCGGGACGGGGTAATTCTCGGCCGTATCGTAGAAATTGATCCCGGCGTCGAAGCTCTGATCGAGAATGCGCAAGGACATCTTCTCATCGGCGAAGGAGCCGAACATCATCGTGCCCATGCAGATGTCGGACACGTAGATCGCGCTTTTGCCGAGGCGCCGGGTTTTCATGCTGGACCAATCCGCTTCACATTGAGGATGGGCCGCAGGCTAGAGATACCGGCCGGCCGGAGGCAATCCCGATTTTGCCGCCGACAGGAAGCGCTCTGGGCGAGGCGATGGCGCGCGCCTAATGTTTAGGTTCGTCGCCCTGCTCGCACGTT
>CAYNCS010000158.1:0-6281 GCA_964395875.1 uncultured Caulobacteraceae bacterium
CCCTTCACACGGGAGGGGTCACAGGTTCAATCCCTGTCGCGCCCACCATTCTGCTCCGCTCTTCGAGCTTCGCAGAATTTGCCTTCGCATTGCGGCGAAGCAGAATGCTCTCCGAAGCCTTGGCGAAGGAGGGCAGCCTCCGGCAAGCCATCCCGCGCTCCGCCGCCTCCCCCTCATCCGGCAATCCGGCAAATCACACGCGCCGCTCGGCATAATCCGTCCAGGGTCGTAAAACGCCCGGACACACCGGGAGGAGATGCAGCATGGCCCCAAAACTGGCCCGTTTTCCCTATGACGCGCCGCGCGCGAAGATCGGCGATGCGTTGCTCGAAGACGGCGTGGTCGTCGTCGAAGGGACGCTGAATTCAAACATCCTCGCCGAGTTCAATGCCGAGATCGACGGGCTGATCGAGCAGACTAAGGCGCAGGACCGGCGCTATTCGAACGACACGATCACCGCATTCTTCGGCGCAAATACCGGGCAGGTGGCGAGCCTCGCCAGCCGCTCGGCGGTCTTCCGCCGCGAAGTGTTGTGCCACGAACTGAACATGGCGCTGTGCGATCGCGTATTGCTGCGTAATTGTGCGCGCTATCAGCTCAATTTTTCGAACGTGATGCTGCGTGGGCCGGGGGCGAAAGCTCAGCCGCTGCACCGCGACGATGGCATCTACATCTATATGCCGAAGCCCGAGGGATATCATCTGGAACTCGCCAGCATGACGGCGCTGGGCGATTTCACCGCCGATATGGGCGCGACCCTGATCGCGCCTGGCAGTCATCTGTGGCCGGAAGAGCGGCAAGCCACGCCGGAAGAACTCGTCATCGCGGAAATGGAGCCGGGCTCGACGGCGTTCTATCTCGGCTCAGTGGTGCATGCGGGCGGCGCGAACGTGACCGCGGACAAATGGCGGCGCGGCATGCACCTGAGCTATTGCCTGGGCTGGCTGCGCGCGCAGGAAAACATCTTCCTCACCACGCCCATGGAGATCGTGCGCGCTTTGCCGCGGGAGCAGCAGGCCATGCTGGGCTATGCGATCCACGACGCCATTGCGGTGATGGGCGGTTTCGTCAACGCCGTCGACTGGCGGGATCCGCTGGATCTGATTGAGGAGGGGCGGCTTTAAATTCCGCGCTTCACCGCGAAGAATTGCTTTCGCGCGATCCAGATCGCCGGTCTAATCGGCGCAATAGATAAAGCTCAGGGAGGAGCAGTTTATGGGTGCATCCATCACACGCTTGCCGTTTGACGCGCCTCGAAAAAAGGTCGGCGACGTCCTGCTCGACGAAGGGGCCGTCATCGTCGAAGGCGTTCTGAACAAGAACGCGCTGGCCGAATTCAACGCTGAGATCGACGTACTGAGCCAGCATGAAACGCCCGAGGCGGAGCGCAAATATTTCAACACCACCGTCGCGTCGTTTTTCGGCGAACATACCGCGCACGTCGCTGGACTGGCGGGAAAGTCCGCCGTGTTCCGCCGCGAGGTTCTGTGCCACGAACTATATGTGGCGATGTGCGACCGGGTCTTGCGGCCGATGTGCGCGACCTATCAGCTGAACTTCGCCGACGTGATGATCCGGGGGCCGGGGTCCAAGGCGCAGGTGCTGCATCGCGACGACGGCGTTTGGCCGTACTTCCCGCGGCCAAGCCCGCAAATCGAATTCGCCTCCATGACGGCGCTGAGTGAATTCACGGCCGATATGGGTGCGACAATCATCGTTCCCGGCAGCCATCTGTGGCCGGATCGTAACCGTCAGCCGAAGCCTGAAGAATGCGCCGTCGCGGAGATGGAGCCCGGCTCCAGCGCGCTATATCTCGGGTCCACCATGCACGGCGCCGGGGCCAATGCGACGCAGTCGAAATGGCGGCGCGGCATGCACCTCAGCTATTGCCTGGGCTGGCTGCGGCCTGTAGACAATACGTATCTTACCGCGCCCGTGAGTCTGGTGCGTACTTTACCGCGAGAGCAGCAAGCCATGCTTGGTTACGCCATCCACGACGCTATCTGCGACGGCGGCGGCTTCGTCGGCGCTGTCGACTGGCGTGACCCGCTCGATTTGCTCGCCGAAGGAAAGCTCTAGCCGCGACACCTCATAAGGCAGGGAAGGGGCAGTCGCAAAATCCAGCATCTGCGACGTGCGAACGTTGAGGTGAAGGCGCGGCTCCTTTCGCGTGCGCCTGGGCGCAATGTCCTCGCGCGGAATCTCCAGCATCGCGGCGATGCGCGGCAACAAGGCGAAGCGCGGCGCGTGTGCGCCGGATTCCCAGTGCGCCACCGCCGGCTGTGAAACCCCGAGCTTTTCCGCCAATTCCGTCTGACTCCAGCCTTTCTTCAAGCGCGCCGCTTTAATGCGGGCCCCTGCGCTTGGCGAGCGTCGCATCGCTACCCCCGTAATCGCGCGAACGCCGTCATGCGGCGGACAGGCCGCTTTTAATTCGCGACGGCGTTCGAAATCCCGGCGCCCCACTAAGCCACACATGCGCCGCGAATCCACCTGATGACCCAAAAACGGCGAAGTGAGGGCCAAGATTTTTAAATTCCGCCCCGGAATTGTTCGGATTGCATCTTAGCGTTTGCAAGTGGCCGTTGAGCCTCCGGGATGGGCCCGGCGGAGTAAGCGATGGCCGGAGCCGATATGAGCGCCAATCAGCAAACGCGGCGAATGGGACGCCGGCGTTTGAACGGAACGGCGAGCGCGGCGCAGTCCGCGTAATTGCCGCGATCTTCGCGGGTTTTGGGGTTGCTATATGTTCAACGACTTCTGCACGGAAGATGGCGCGAAACGTCTTGCGCGTATGATTGAAGAATATTGGCGCGATCGCGGATACGCTGTCGACGTCAAACTGATTGAAGCGGGCTTCATGCCGGCCATGAGAGCCGCCCGCACCGATGTGCGATCGAATATGGTCAACGGATTTCCCCGCCGGGAATGCGCGGAAAAATCGCAGGAAACAAAGCGACAGGACTATTCGTCCATGGTCCATCGGCCGCAACAGCACTGAACCTAAGGCACGTTACCGGGTTTTGATCGCCGCGGCGAAGCGCAAGCACGCCGCGGCGATGTCTTGTGCGCTGTGCGCCAGCACGTCGTGCGGGATGCCTTCCAGCGCTTCGGCAGGATATCCGAAACTCACCAGGATGAAGGGGGCGCCAGCGCCGCGCGCCGCGCCGGAATCGGTGCGGCTGTCGCCAACCATGATCATCCTGGAGGGATCGCCATTTGCGGCCGCGATGGCCTCGAAAAGATGCGCCGGGTCGGGTTTCTTCCTGGTTGCGGAATCGGCGCCGAAGATGGCGGCGAAACGGTCGGCGGCCCCGAGTTCCGTCAGCAATTGCACTGAAAGGCCGGTGCGCTTGTTGGTGCAGACCGCGTGGGTGGCGCCGTGGGCGGATAAGGAATCCAGAGTCTCCAGGACGCCCGGAAAGAACCGCGTATGCGCGGCGATGTCCGCCGCATAATGCTCGATGAATCGATCGGTGAGGGAGTCCAGCAGTGCATCCGGCAAGTCCGGCCGGCCCGCGGCGATCATGGCGCGGTTGATCAAGGCCCGGGCCCCATGCCCCACAAAGTCGCGCGCCTCCTGAAGCGGAGCGGCGGGCAGGCCTTCCTCAGCCAGGATCACATTTAGCGCCCGCACCAGATCAGGGGCGGAATCCACCAAAGTCCCGTCCAGATCCCAGGCGATGGTCCAGCCCGCCAGGCTTTGAGGCGCTGTCATGAGTCAGTATTGCCTTAAAAACAGTTGGTTAAAGGTTGCTGTGGTAACGCTGAAACCAGCTTTGCGTTGCAGGACGCGGCAGCGGTAGAGAAAAGCCCGAGTCACGGCAAGATGCAGACCTTGCTGCGGCGCGATGGTTGCATGGTTTCCAGCGCTAAAGCCTAAAGAATGTCCGCCCGGATCGGAAAGATTAATGTCGAACGCCTCATCGTCCCGTCCACGCGCCGCCATTATTCTCGCCGCCGGTCAGGGCACGCGCATGAAGTCCGCGCTGCCGAAGGTCATGCACAAGGTCGGCGGCCGGCCGATGCTGGGCTGGTCCATTTCATTGGCGCGCGCCCTTGGCGCTTCGCCGGTTGTGGTCGTGACGGCGTCGCCGGAAAAGCCGGGCGGCGCGGCGACAGGCAAACACGCCAAGGACATGGGCGCGGACTTCGTCGCCGTCCAGGATCCGCCTTTGGGCACCGGCCATGCGGTGAAGGCCGCGGCTGATGCGCTGGCCGGCTTTGACGGCGACGTGGCCGTTTTGTTCGGCGACAGCCCGCTGATCACGGCGGAAAGCGTGCAGGGTCTGTTCGACGCGCTGAACGCAGGAGCTTCGGTGGCTGTCCTTGGCTTCGAGCCGGAAGACGCCGCCGCCTACGGCCGCTTGATTCTGGCGGCGGACGGCGGCCTCGACCGCATCGTCGAGTTCAAAGAAGCCAACGCCGAAGAACGCGCTGTGCGCTTGTGCAATTCGGGCGTCCTTGCGGCCCCGGCCAAGCTGCTGTTCGAATTGCTGGCGGAAGTCCGCAACGACAATTCCAAGGGCGAGTACTACCTGACCGACGTAATCGGCCTGGCGCGCGCCCGCGGGCTGAAGGCCGCGGTGGCGCTGGCCGACGCCAATGAAGTGCTGGGCGTGAACAGCCGCGTCGAACTGGCCGAAGCCGAGGCCTCCTTCCAGCGCAAGGCGCGCAAGGCGGCGATGGAGGCGGGCGCGACCCTGATCTCGCCAGAGACCGTGTTCTTCTCCGCCGACACCGCCATCGGCGCCGATGTGATCATCGAGCCGAACGTGATCTTCGGCGAAAAGGTCCGCATCGCGGATGACGTCACGATCAAGGGTTTCAGCCATATCGACGGCGCCACTATCGAGAAGGGCGCCATCGTCGGGCCGTACGCGCGTTTGCGTCCGGGCGCGGAGATCGGCCCCGACGCGCATGTCGGCAATTTCGTCGAGATCAAAAAGGCAAAGCTCGGCGCCGGCGCGAAAGCAAACCATCTGACTTATATCGGCGACGCCATTATCGGCGCGCGCGCCAATATCGGGGCGGGTACGATCACCTGCAATTATGACGGCTACGACAAATACGTCACCGAGATCGGGGAGGAGGCCTTTATCGGCTCCGACACCGCTTTGGTCGCCCCGGTGAAGGTCGGCGAGCGGGCCATTACGGGCTCGGGTTCGGTGATCACAAAGGACGTGCCGGCGGACGCCCTGGCGCTGGCCCGCGGTCCTCAGATTAACAAGGAAGGCTGGGCCGCCAAATTCCGAGCTGTAAAGGCTGCGGCCAAAGCGAAGAAATAGAGCCCGGACCCTCGGCCAGAAAAAACTCGACCCTCCGGGGCGGCGCGCCCTACAAAGCCCGCCGATACACGGAATTGGGGTTCGGGATCATGTCAGCCGAGGATTTCAAGCGCATCGCCGCCGAAAAGGCGCTCGAATTCGTTGAGGATGGCATGGTGCTGGGGCTCGGCACGGGCTCGACCGCCGCCTATTTCGTGAAGGGTCTGGGCGAACGCGTGAAGCGGGGACTTCGCGTGTCCGGCGCCCCGACCTCAAAGGCCACCGAGGCGCTGGCGCTCGAAGTGGGCGTGCCCCTCATCGACCTCTCCAAGTGCAACCATATCGACCTGACAATCGACGGCGCCGATGAATTCGACCCCTGGCTGCGCCTTATCAAAGGCGGCGGCGCGGCGCTGCTGCGCGAAAAGATCATCGCCGATTTTTCCGACCGCATGATCGTGATCACGGACGCCTCAAAGCGCGTGGACGTGCTGGGCAAGTTTCCGCTGCCGGTGGAGGTCACGCAATTCGGCATCGACCTGACGCGCCAGAAGATCGCTGAGGCGCTGCGGACGACCAATTGCGCCAGTGACGAGATCGCGCTGCGCGTCAAGGACGGCGCGCCGGTTGTGACCGACGGCGGCCATTACATCCTCGATTGCCGCTGCCAAAAAATTGCGGACGCCGATGCGCTCGCCGTAGAGCTCAGCCGCATCCCGGGCGTGATGGAGCACGGCCTCTTCATCGGAATGGCCGAGGCCGTCATCGTCGCCGGCCCCGAAGGCGCCCAGATAATTCGCTCGGTCTAAAGAGTTCAGGAGCGTTCATGTCTGACCAGTATGATTTGTTCGTCATCGGCGCGGGGTCGGGCGGAGTGCGCGCGGGCCGCATTGCCGCCAAGGCCGGGGCCAAGGTCGCGGTGGCCGAGGAGTATCGCACCGGCGGCACCTGCGTGATCCGCGGCTGCGTGCCGAAAAAGCTGCTGGTTTATGCGTCCGAATATTCGCGCGACTT
>CAYNCS010000159.1:0-6209 GCA_964395875.1 uncultured Caulobacteraceae bacterium
AACCTGGGGCGTGCCGGTTGAGGAAATCCAGCGCGGCATCAAGCACGGCGTGCGCAAGATCAATATCGACACCGACAACCGCATGGCCATCACCGGCGCCATCCGGAAATATTTCGCCGAGAACCCCGGCGAGTTCGACCCGCGCTCCTATCTGAAGCCGGCGCGCGCCGCGATGAAGAAGATCTGCAAACAGCGCTTCCAGGAATTCGGCGCCGAGGGCATGGCCGACAAGATCAAGCCGGTCGCCTTGTCGGAAATGGCCAAGCGCTACGCGTCCGGTTCGCTGGACCAGAAGATCGTCTAATCGCGCTCGACCAGCATCAAACGTAAAACCCCGGGGCTTCCGCTCCGGGGTTTTTCTTTGTCCGGTACACGTGTTGCAGGCTTAAGCCCATCGCCCGTAATTCCGCACCAATTGGGGACAACCGGTGGACGTCTTAACCAACGCCGAACGCTTCGCAATTTTGATCAAGCGGAACTTGTGGGGCATCACTATCGGCGGGATATGTCTGTTCGCCGCCTTGAAAATTGTGACCGGCGGCGCTGATGCTGGCGCCGCACGCCTGGATGAAACGCCCTGCGAAGCCGCGTCCGGCGTACTTGAGACGATCTGCGCTTCACCCAAGCTGACCGCATTGAAGGCCGACATGGCGCAAGCCGCAGCGCGCGCCGGCGACGCCTATCGATTCAGCCTGAACGCCCAGCGGGAACTGGAGCGCCTGACGCCCCAATTGATCGGCATGCGCAACGCAGCCGCCGGCAGCGACGGCGTAGGCTTGGAAGACCTGATGATCCGTCAGCGAAGCTTCCTCAACGCATTGGATAAGCCGCGCGGCGGCGAAACCGGACGCTGGGTGAATGCGCTTGGCGAACTCCGGATCACGCAGATGGCGGACGGCTATGTGGTCGCCATGAGCGCCTCCGAACCCGCGCGAAACAATTGGCGTTGCTCATTGAACGTCAAATCTGACCGCGTCATGTTCGGCCTGCGCTCGAACGACGATGAACGAAATTCCCCGCTGCAAGGTTGGACCCTGCGCGCACGGCGCGAAGGCGCGCTGCTGCTCGTCGAAGAAATCGCCCCCGAAGGCGCAAGCGAGGCGCGGCCATACTGCCAGGGCGGCGGCGGATTTGAGGGCCTGTATTTTCCGGCTCGCTGACTCCAAACTCCGATCCGCTCACGCGCGCGCTTGCCATAATCCTCGCCAAGTTGCAGGAATGGAGCTGCAACCCTCCGGTTGCGGAGGCTCTTGATGAAATCAGCCGCTCGCGCAGCAATGATGGGCGCCTTGGGCCTCGCCGCAGCCGCCTGCACGCCCGAAAAGCCCACAAGCGCGAATACCAATCTGGATTGCGCAGGGAAGGTTTCAATCGCCGCCGCCATCTGCGCCGATCCGGCGCTGCAAAAGCTCGACGGAGAAATCGCGGCGGCGCTGAACGGCGCGCGCACTCTTTATTCTAACGATCCCGCCGCAGCGCACGCGCTTGAAGAAGCGCATGCGAACGCACTCGCATTGCGCCAGCGCGCCGGCGCCGACGGCGCCGTTTCACTTGCCGACATCATGCAGGGAGAGCGCGATTTCCTCTTGGCGCTGGCGCCCCCGCGCGAGGGATTCGAGGGCCGCTGGCTCAGTTTGCAGGGCGATATTGTGATTGCGCGCGAACCGGACGGTTTCGCCCTGCGCGCGGCGACGGCGGAGCAAAGCCGCGGCGCGTGGGTGTGTGAAGTGGAGGCGCCCGCGTCACTGATCCAGAACATGCTTGTTGCGGCCGCCGGCTCGCGCGGCGCCGGCGATCCGCCGCTCGACGGCTGGATTATTGAAGGCGAGCGCAGAGGCGCCGCCTTGCTTGTAAAGGAAATCGCGCCCCGCGCCGAAGCGGGCGCCGATATCGCCATTCGGCCCTATTGCGGCATGAACGGCGGGTTGGATGGTTCTTATTTTCCGGCGAAACCAGAATGAGCGAAAAAATAGATTCTCAGGTCATGGCCGCGCGCGCCGCCGCCTTGGACAATCGCGATACGATCGCGACGGCGACATTGTGCGCGTGCTACGCATGCGGTGAGGATTTCCTGCCGGCCGCAATCCGGGACTGGACGGATTCGGACCGGACGGCCTTGTGCCCCTATTGCGGCGTGGATGCGGTGATCCCCGACATTTCCGGTTTGCCGCTTACCGTGGATTTCCTTGCGCGCTGCGCGGTTTATTGGTTCTCGGAGCACGATGATCCGGATGAAGACGATTGAATCAAGGGCGCTTTGACGCGGTAATAATCCGTGATTGGAGCAAATATTGCCAAGCCAAGCGAACCGTCCCAGATTTAAATCTAGCGCGCCGATCCGATAAGACTGTTTTCAGTCAGGGCGCTGAGAGCCTCACGAACGGCGTGCGGGAGGCCCATATGGCACGCTCAAATTCAAATCCTTTGCAGGATGGCTTTCATCGCTTGACGCATTCGTTCGAGAACAACGGCGCGATGCGGCACGTCTTTACGATTCTGCTCGCCTTGATCCTTGTTGGATTGATCGCGGGCGCGCTGATGCTTGGCGCCAATGAGGGCGCGGCGCAATACGGCCGCTAGCGCGGATCACCACGCCCCCCAGCGCAACCCAATCTGGCTGCGCACCCGGTCGAGGTCATTTTCGCGCCAATAGAGATCGCTCTCTTTGCTCCGCAGATCGCGTTCGGCGCTTTTGCGGTCATCGCGTAATTCGTCGAGCCGCTTGCGCGCCTTTTCTTTCTGTTCGGGCGTCGCGTCTTTATCGTCGAGAGTCTGACGCTTTTCCCGGATGTCCCTGTCGTAATCGTCCAGGCGGTACTTCAGGGAACTGATGTCGCTCCGAAGGCTTGAGACCGCCGTCACGGCCTCATAAGCCATGCGTCCGTCATTGTAGCCCTCCAGAAACTCCCGCTCGGCGGCGGCGGGGCAAACGCCGCCATAGACATAGCCGTCCAGCGCCGCTCGAAAGCCGCGCTCGGGCCGACAAAACGTCTGCAAGCCATCCACGCGACCGGCGGAATACGGATCGAACTGCGCGGCGATCCCGGCTTTGGCGCAGGACTTCTCTCGCGCCGTGTATTTATCGAGAGTCGTGCCGTTGGCGCCGTCCTGATAACCCAGCGCCCGCCAGTCCGCGACGCGGCATTCATCCGCCGACATCGTCTCGCAAGCGCCCGTCAGCGCCAAGAGCCCCAAGACCGCAAAAACGCGCCGCACGATACGCCCCCTCGCCTTCTCCCGTGACATAGATTAGCTGAAATGAAGGCGGTCTGAACGCCCAATCTGTATAAGGGTCACCTGTCTCCTGTGAACGATCTGCCCCACTGCCGGCTCTACGCCATCACACCGCCGGCCATTCCCGATCTGCCCGAATTTGAGAAGGCCCTCGCCGGCGCGCTGGATGCGGGCGACGTGGCATGCCTGCAATTGCGGTTGAAGGACGCACCGGACGAACAGGTGCTCGCCGCAGGACGGCGCATCGGCCCAATCGCACAGGATCGCGGCGTCGCCTTCATCGTGAACGACCGGCCGGACATTGCGCTCGCGCTCAACGCCGACGGCGTTCATATCGGCCAGGACGATGCGCCCTATAAAGAGGCTCGCCGCATTCTGGGCCTGGACAGGATCATCGGCGTGACCTGTCACGATTCCCGCCACCTCGCGATGGAGGCGGGCGAAGCGGGCGCGGACTATGTCGCGTTCGGCGCCTTCTTTCCCACCGCCACAAAAGCGCCTAAGGCAAGCGCCAATCCGGAAATCCTGGGATGGTGGCAGGAGCTGTTCGAAATACCATGCGTAGCGATCGGCGGGATCACGACCCAGAACGCGGAAATCCTGGTGAAAGCGGGCGCGGACTTCCTGGCCGTCTCAGCTGGGATCTGGCTACACCCGCACGGCCCAGCCGCGGCGGTGAAGGAATTCAACGCAATATTCTCAGCATCCCGGGCCAGCTAGAACCGGCGCTGACCGCCGAAGCGGACCCTCTGCGCAATAAACGGCCGCTGGCGACTCTGGGCGTCAGCGCGCTCGGGGCCATGCTGCTGAGCGCCGCTGCGCCCGCGCCCATCGATCAGGCGATCGCCGCTTACCGCGCCGGCCGCATGGAGGAAGCGCGCGCGTTGTCCGAGCCGCTGGCGAATTCAGGCGATGCGAAAGCCGCGACCATGATGGGTTTCCTGTTCGAACAGGGCCTGGGCGGCAAGAAGGACGAAGCGCGCGCCGTCGCCTATTACCGGCAGGCCGCCGAGAAAAACGATTCTGACGCCCTGGTCGCCCTGGGACGTCTGGGGCTCGACAACAAGGGCCATATCGAGCTGGCCGAAACGCAAGCATTCCTGTCCCGGGCGGCGGAGCAGGGACGCACCGACGCTGCGGGCCTTCTGGGCGGCGCCCTGCTGAACGGGCGGTTCGGCAAACGCGACGTCGCCGGCGCTGTGAAATGGCTGAAACGCGCAGCCGACGGCGGCGACGCGGACGCGGCCTATGCGATGGCTATACTGGAAATCGACGGCGACGGCGTTGCGCCCGATCTGAGCTCCGGGCTGCGGCATCTGAAACAGGCCGCGGACAAGAACCACGCCGCGGCGATGGCCGATTACGGCCTCATGCTCTATCAGGGAAAAACTGGCGAAGGCCCGTCCAAAAGCGCGGCCGCGAACTGGTTTGCGAAGGCCGCTAAAGGCGGCGATGCGGAGGGGCAGTTCCTGTACGCCTATGCTCTGGCCACCGGCGAGGGCGTCGCGCGGGACCCGATACAGGCCTATGTCTGGGTGCTGCGCTCCAATGCGCACGGCGCTTCAGGTGCGCCGGAATACGATCAGGACCGCGCGAAGCTTAAAAGCGGCCTTGAAAAGATTTTGCGCCCCGACGAAGTGGCCAAGGCCGCCGTCGAGGCGCAAAAACCTCTTCTCTAATTCGCGCAGAGTTTACGCTGCGAGCGCCTTGTCGATCGCGGCGAGCAGCTCAGGCGAATCCGGCGCGACGTCCGGATGGAAACGCGCGGCCACCTTGCCGTCCTTGCCGACGACGAACTTTTCGAAGTTCCAGGCGACTTCAGTTTCCGTGGCGGGCGCCAGGCCATAGCCCTTCAGCTTTTCCAGCAATTGGCCGCCCGGTTGCGGCGTCGCCTTCGGCTTTTGCGCCACCAGTTCGGCGTAAAGCGGGTGCTGGTCGTCGCCACGCACGGAGATCTTGGAAAACATCGGAAACTTCACGTCGAACTTCGATGTGCAGAATTCCTTGATCTCTTCGTCGGTGCCGGGCTCCTGAGCGCCAAAATTGTTGGCCGGGAAACCCAGAACCTCGACGCCCTTGGCCTTGTAGCCCTCATACAGCTTTTCCAGGCCCTCATATTGCGGAGTCAGGCCGCAGGCCGAGGCGACGTTCACCACCAGCAACACCTTGCCTTTGTAATCACCCAGGCTTGAGGGCTTCCCGTCGATTGTCTTGACGGGAATATCGTACAAATTCGCCATGATCTCTCCTCCCGGCCGAATTGGCTCAGGGGCTTATATCGTTGCTGGTCTTCCGGGGAAAAGGGGGCGCCCTCCGGTTTCCCTGGCCATTTAAACGAAGGCGCCGTTAAGCCGCCGCTTAACTTGCCCTTAGGGGACCTCGCCGCTATGGTCCCGCCGCTTTTTCACATTGAGATAGATTTATGAAGATCGACGGCAATTCCGTGCGTCCGGGCATGGTTCTCGAGCATCTGGGCCAGCTCTGGACGGTGGTGAAGACCCAGCACGTGAAGCCCGGCAAGGGCGGCGCATTCCAGCAGGTCGAAATGAAGAACCTGGCCGACGGCCGGAAGCTCAACGAGCGCTTCCGCTCCTCGGACAAGGTCGAGCGCATCCGCCTGGACACCAAGGAATTCACCTTCCTATTCGAATCCGGCGACATGCTGACCTTCATGGATCAGACCAATTACGAACAGATCGAAATCCAAAAGGATTGGGTCGGCGACCAGGCCGTGTATCTGCGCGACGGCATGGAAGTGACGATGGAGCTTTACGAAGAAAAGCCCGTCGCCATCACGCTGCCGGATACCGTCGTTCTCGAAGTCGCGGACACCGAGCCCGTCGTGAAGGGCCAGACCGCCGCCAATTCCTATAAGCCCGCCGTTCTCGATAACGGCGTGCGCACCTCCATCCCGCCTTTCGTCGGCGTGGGCGAAAAGATCGTGGTGAACACCGAAGACGGTTCCTACGTGAAGC
>CAYNCS010000160.1:0-6076 GCA_964395875.1 uncultured Caulobacteraceae bacterium
GTCTGCGCCAGCAGCGTCTTGCCGCAGCCCGTCGGGCCGATCAGCAGAATGTTCGACTTCGCAAGTTCGACGTCGCTTTTGCCGGCATGGTTGAGGCGCTTGTAGTGATTGTGCACGGCCACGGACAAAACCTTCTTCGCGTAGGTTTGCCCAATGACGTAATCGTCCAACACGTCGCAGATTTCACGCGGCGTCGGCACGCCCTCCTTGGAGCGAACAAGCTGGTTCTTGTTCTCTTCACGGATGATGTCCATGCAGAGTTCGACGCATTCATCGCAGATGAACACCGTCGGGCCGGCGATGAGCTTACGCACTTCGTGCTGGCTCTTGCCGCAGAATGAACAATAGAGCGTATTCTTCGAATCGCCGGTTGTCGAAGACTTGCTCATGCCACCTCCAGCGCTCGCTTTAACCCGTTGTTAGGGTTGCCTGCTTGCGCGCCATAACTGGGCGTTTCCACCCGGAACAGCAATGCTAGGGCGCAGGTAGTTACTGAACCCTTTGCTATCGCTAACATACGATCACACGATGACCGGCTGGGCAAGCGCCCTGACTTTCCGGCGATCCTCGCGACCGCGTTTACCTTGTCCCTACTTCGTCGACGCCGGGTCCAATTGATCGCGCCGTTCGAACACCCGGTCGACGATCCCGAAATTCATGGCCTGCTCGGCCGTCATGAAGAAATCCCGGTCGAGCGTTTTTTCCACAACATCATAGGCTTGGCCGGTATGCTTAACGTAAATATCGTTCAGCCGCTTCTTGGTGGACAGAATATCTTCAGCGTGGCGCTCGATGTCGGACGCCGGACCGCGGTAACCGCCCGAGGGCTGGTGCACCATGATGCGGGCGTTGGGCAGCGCCACGCGCAATCCCTTTTCCCCGCCGGCCAGAAGCAGCGACCCCATCGAGGCCGCCTGCCCGACGCACACGGTCGACACCGGTGAGCGGATGTATTGCATGGTGTCATAAATCGCGAGGCCGGAGGTCACGTAGCCGCCCGGCGAATTGATATACATCGCGATTTCCTTCTTGGGGTTCTCAGACTCCAGGAAGAGCAATTGCGCAATGGCGAGACTGGCCATGCCATCCTCGACCCCGCCGGTGATGAAAACAATCCGGTCCTTCAGAAGGCGCGAAAAGATGTCGAATGCACGTTCGCCGCGGCTGGTTTGCTCGACCACCATCGGCACCAAATTCATGTATTGCTCTATGGGATCGAACATCAACGCCTCGTTATTCAGGAATCAGCAGCCTAACCTAATATGGGATATAGGTTAGCCAAGCGCCAATAGAAGCGCTTTGGGCGCCTCCATTCAATGCGCACGCTACAGCTATCTGCAGACGCCCGCTTCTGCGCGGCGTTTTGCCCACATTATAGCGTTTCAAACCGCCACAGCCGCCCGGCGGGACCAGGCAACCGATTGGCCAGTTCCGCGATTACGCTTCGTCGGCCAGCAACTCGTCGCGAGTCACCGTCTTTTCAGTCACCTTGGCCAGCTCAAGGATGAAGTCGATGACCTTATCCTCATATAGGGGCGCCTGGATCTGCGCCAGGGCGCCCGGCGTGCGGCGATAGAAGTCAATGACTTCCTTCTCGCGGCCAGGGAAGCGGCGCGCTTGGGCGTTCAGGGCCCGGGCGATTTCCTCGTCGCGGAGCTGGATATTGTTGATGCGGCCCGTTTCCGCAAGGACGAGCCCCAGACGCACGCGGCGCTCCGCGATCTTGCGGTACGAGGCCTCCAAGTCCTCATCAGACTTCGCGGCGTCTTCCTCGTCCAGGCGCCCGGCTTCCTTTTCCTGCTGAACCTGACGCCAGATTTCCTGGAACTCGCCATCCAGCATGTTTGGGGGTAAATCAAAGCTGTGGGCGGCGTCGATGGCGTCAAGCAGCGACTTCTTGAGCTTGGTGCGCTGGGCGATGCGCATTTCGTTTTCGAGTTCGAGCTTCACCGCGTTTTTTAGCGGATCGAGACCTTCCAGGCCGAAGCGCTTGGCCAGATTCTCGTCCACCACGGCTGCGTCCGGGCCCTTCACTTCCTTCACGTCGACCTCGAACCGGGCTTCCTTGCCCGCGAGGTTCTCCGCCGGATAGTCCGCCGGGAAGGTCACGTTCAGGGTTCGGTGTTCACCGGCTGCGGCGCCCGTCAGCTGCTCTTCGAAGCCCGGAATAAAGCGCCCGGAGCCGATCACGAGCTCTGCCCCTTCGGCCTTGCCGCCCTCGAACGCTTCGTCGCCCAGGAAGCCTTCGAAATCAATGGTCAGGCTGTCGCCGTTTTCAGCCGCGCCGTCCTTCGTCGAATAGGTCCGGTTGCTTTCGGCCAGCGCCTGCAGGCGCTCCTGGATCAGGGTTTCGGGCACTTCGGCCACCAGCTTGGTCACTTCCAGCGAGGCAGGGTCGGCCGGCGTGAATTCCGGCATGACCTCAACGTGGAAGTGGAAAGCCAGGTCCGCTTCGCCGGAGGCGATCTTTTCGTATTCGCCTTCGAGATGGATGTGCGGCTGTTGCGCGACGCGGATCTTGTTGTCGTCAATGGCCTTTTGGGTGCCCTCTTGCACCGCCTGATCGATCACGTCCTTCATGATCGAGGGGCCATAGAGGCGCTTGATGTGGGCAGCCGGCGCCTTGCCGGGGCGGAAGCCCTTCAGATTGATCTGCGGCGCGGCCTCGGCGATCTTCGCCTCCAGCTTGGCGGCCAAATCAGCCTTGCTGACCGTGACCTGATACATGCGGCTCAGGCCTTCGGACTTGGTTTCGCAGACTTCCATGTTCGTATCCGGTGAAATGCGGTTCCGGCGCGCCTAGAGGCCGCATCGGATGCTCCGCGCGTCAAAAAGAAGGACGCGGGTATGTCACACGGAACGGGGCGAGTCCATGCGAACCCCTGAATTCCCCGATTTTCAGGTTTTGCGGGCTTCGCGCCCGCCTCAGCGCCACATGGCCAGGGTGGCCTGGGCGGCGTGGTACCAGCCCCAATAGGCGCAGGCGGGGATTGCAAACAAGGCGTGGACCATTGGCGTTTCCTCTGTTCGTCCCGCCGTCCAACGCCCCTTTTGCATTTTTGCAATTGACGTGGAGGTTAACCATCCTGCCTTAAGGTTCGATTAAGCGCACTCGCCGCCTGCGATTGAGGCTTTTACGACCCTATCCTCACCCATTATGCCTCGGACGCGGAAGCTGGGGGATTGGTGCATGCGCGTGCGTTCGTTGATTGTGGTGGGGATTTTCTGCCTTGGTTTGGCTCCAACGGCGCAGCCGGCGGAGCCGCAGACCGCTGCGGGCGGCTGGCGTGCGTTTATCACGCCGGAGGATCACACCCGGCTCGATAATCTCTGGGACACACGCAATCGCGCCATTCGCGAGGCTGAGGGTGCGATCGCTTCTGGGGAGGAAAATGCCCTTGAAGCGGCGGCCGAGACCCGCCCCCTGCTCGACGCCGTGCCGACGCTCGTGCGCGATGTCGACGTGGTCGGCCGCTATCGGTGCCGCGTCACCAAGCTCGGCGGGCAATACCTTCAACTCATCCGGTACCCGTTCTTCAGGTGCCGGATCCATGAAGGCCCGGACGGATCGCTGGTGATCAAGAAGACCTCCGGGTCGCAGCGCTTTATCGGGCGGCTGTGGCTTGAGCCCGATGAAACGTCGTACGTCTATCTGGGCACGACCTTCGTGAACGACGATCAGCCGATCGCCTACAACGTCGACCCCAGGGAAAACTCCGTGGGCCGCCTTTACCGGATTGGAGAGGGACGCCTGCGTCTGGAACTGCCGGCTCCCTATTATGAGAGCACGCTCGACGTGTTTGAGCTGGTGCGACTTCGCTGAGACTTGGCGTGGCGAACGCGGGTTTGCAGATCGTCGTTCTCGAACGCGGAATCCTGCTGGTCAAAGGCGTGCAAGGCGATTGGCGGGACCTGCAGGAGGCCACGCCGGGCTACGTTACGTCCGTCGGTCCATTTGGCCTTGCCGAAGCGCTCGAATGGATTGAGCTTGAGTGGCCGGACATCCACGCTGTGCAGGCCGCCGCGATCGCGGCCTTCGCCGCGGGGCCTGCGGAGGTCATGAGGCTCGCCTGAGGAGCCAAGGGGATGCGCATGCCGCATACGACGCTGAACGCGGACCAGATCCACGCCCATGCCGGGGCCTACGCAGCGGCGGCGGAGCCCGACGCGCCGGCCTTCTGCTTTTCCGAAACGGCATTGCGGGCGCGTCTGAAACGGTACGCCGACGGGTTTCCCGGACGCGTCAGCTATGCGGTGAAGTGCAATTCGACGGCCCCGCTGCTGCAGACCCTGGCGGCCGCCGGCCTGCACGCCTTCGACGTCGCCTCGGTGCGCGAGATCGAACTGGTCCGCGCCGCCGATCCGGGCGCGGTTCTGCACTACCACAATCCCGTGAAGTCGCGGCGCGAGATCGAGGCCGCGTATCGCACGCATGCCTGCAAGCGCTTCGCCGTGGACTGCATCGAGGAGATCGAGAAAGTCCACGCCGTGGTTGGCGGCGATCCTTCGGTGGAGCTGGCCGTGCGCTTCGTGCTGCCGCGCGAACGGGGGTCTTCAAGCCACGACTTCTCCACCAAATTCGGTGCGCCGGAGCACGATTGCGCGGCGTTGTTGGCGCGGGTGCAAGCGCTTGGCTATGCGCCTCTCCTCACCTTCCATCCCGGCTCGCAGTGCCACGATCCGCACGTTTACGTCCGCCACATCGAGGCGGCGGGGCGGATCGTCGCGGCGAGCGGCGTCGCCATCCCCATCCTGAACGTCGGCGGCGGCTTTCCCGCGAACTATTTGCTGCAGACCTCGCCGGAGCCCGAAGCGTTCTTCGCCGCCATCGGCGCGGCGGCGGACGCCGCGTTCGACGGCGGACGGCCCACGCTCGAATGCGAACCGGGCCGCGGCCTGGCCGCCGATTGCATGTCTTTGCTGACGCGGGTGAAGCTGGTCAGCGCCGACGACGTCTTCCTGAACGACGGCATCTATGGCGGCCTGATGGAATATTACCAGGCCCCCGATCTGCGCCAGCCCTTCCGGGTCTGGCGCGGCGGCGCACTGGTCGAGGGGCCCACGCGCAGCTTCAAGACCTTCGGCCCGACCTGCGATCCGCTCGACGTGCTGCCGCACCGGCTCGATCTGCCCGACGATCTGCGCGAGGGCGATTACGTCGAGTTCGGCGAAGCCGGCGCCTATGGCCCGGCCTGCGTGACGGACTTCAACGGCTATGGCGCGCACGCGCTGGTGCAGGTCTCCAGCGTGCTCAGCCTCTAGCGGCGCCCCAGTTTGGGCCGGGCGCGCCCTCTTTCTGCGGCAAATCCCGTTTCGCAGCAGGCCTGCGCTATTGGAAGTTCCCGGACTCGCTTAAACTGGCGTATCGCACATCGTCCGTCAGAGAGAGTCGAAGGCGCCCGGAATGGCTCGCGCACAGTATTTCGTCGTCAAGCACCAGTCCGGCTGGCACATCAAACTGAACGGCGCGCAATACGGCCCGTACAAGTCGCAGGCGACCGCCATCAAGTTCGCCGTGGACGCCGCGCAGAAGGCGGGCGAGATCGGCCACGACGCGGAAGTCGTGGTGCAGGGCCCGGACAGCCAGTTCCGCACCGAATGGGCCTATGGGCGCGACCCCTACCCGATCGCGGAAAGTCTCTAGGCTCTAGAGCGCATTCAGGAAAAGTGGTTACCGGTTTTCCGTCAGAATGCGCTCTAACTTTTTTAATCAGAGCATTTTTCGAATCGGAAATCCGGCTCGGATTTCCTTGAAAATGCTCTAGTCTTCGTCCGACAGCCAGTCCGCGACCTGCGCCAGCAGGCTCCGGCGGTCTTCGTGCGGGTGGCGCAAAGTCATGACGTTGAGGGCCGATTTGAAGGCGGACGGATCGTCCGTGCCGAGCGCCCGCAATTCCCGATAGGTCCGCGTCACCACGGTCCGGCACGGCTCGTTGCACTTATCTCCGCACTCGCCCGGCATCTCGATCTCCCGCAATCTGTTTGGGGCCGGAGGCTAACGGGCGTTCGGCGGCCGGATTTGATCGAAATCAAATTCGCGGGGACAGGCGCCCGCCCCGCGCGAATTCCGCGCCTT
>CAYNCS010000161.1:0-5656 GCA_964395875.1 uncultured Caulobacteraceae bacterium
ATGCAGGCGCGGGCGGTGTTCGAGGCGGCGCTCGCCGTGGCCCAGGAAAGCGGCGCGGCGCCGATCCCGGAAATCATGATCCCGCTGGTGGCGACCCGGAAGGAACTGGAAATCCTGAAAGCCCGCGTCGATGCGGTGGCGCAGGACGTCTTCAAGGAGCGGGGCGGCAAGGTCGAATATGTCGTCGGCACCATGATCGAGCTGCCGCGCGCTGCTCTGCGTGCGGATGAAATCGCCGGACCGGCGCAGTTCTTCTCCTTCGGCACGAACGATCTGACGCAAACCACGATCGGGATCAGCCGCGACGACGCCGGAAAGTTCCTGAACGCCTATGTCGAGGCGGGGATCTTCGAGAAGGATCCGTTCATCTCGCTCGACCAGGACGGGGTGGGGGATCTGATCGGCATCGCGGTGGAGCGCGGGCGCAAGACGCGTCCGGGAATCAAGCTCGGGATCTGCGGCGAACATGGCGGCGACCCCGCTTCGATCGCGTTCTGTGAGACGCTTGGGCTCGATTACGTGTCGTGCTCGCCGTTCCGCACGCCGATCGCCCGACTCGCGGCCGCGCAGGCTGCGTTGCAATCAAAAAGCGACGGCTTGCACTAGAAATTCAACCTTGAGGTGTGGCGATCGTGCCGTGCCTCATCGGTGAATTGCTAAAAACTTGACCAAATTGTGCAAGTTTTCCACAGGGCGAATCAGCGCAGGCATTCGCACGTTCTCTCATTAAAACAAGAGGATAAGTCTCGTTTTCGAACTTTTAAGGTAACCAAACCTTTCGAAACGGGCGTAAAAACTTGCCCCGAAAGTAACGGAGCCTTAAGAGCCTTTAACGCTTTATGTGGGCTCGCTTGGTCGAAAGAGGGCGCAGCTCACAATGAGTGCACAGGCTGAAATAGTCGCAGAAAACGACGAGACCGTAGTGAAGACGACGCACATCGCCGCCGCCGCTGCGTTCGCCGCTGCCGCTGTTGGCGTCCTACCTTTGGTGGGCGCCCGGGCAGAAGAGCAACGCAACGAAGTCTCCTGGAAGCTGCGGGCAATGGATTTCCGCGCCTCGCTGGACAAGTCCGGCCAGGTGAAATCCGACGCCTTCGAGCCGGCTGCCGCGCAGCTGAAACGTCTCGGATTGGACGTCGAGTCGGAGGATGTCGGCAATATCGTCGAACTCCGCCGTGACCTTCGCGCCGTCGATCCAGCCACGGGCGCGCCGGGTCTGGCCCGCGTCAACCTCGAAACCACCTCCAAGCTCGCGTCCGAGCAAAAGTGCCTCGCCGAGGCCATCTATTACGAAGCGCGCTCCGAATCGCCGGTCGGCCAGCAGGCCGTGGCGGAAGTGATCGCCAACCGCACCCACAACAAGTTTTACCCGGGCACGATCTGCGGCGTGGTCTATCAGGGCTCCAACCTGAAGACCGGCTGCCAGTTCACCTTCACCTGCGACGGTTCCCTGCGGAACGCGCCACGCGGTGAAGCGTGGTATCGCGCCCAGAAGATCGCCAAGACCGTCATGCTGGGTCAGAACCGCAAGGTGACCTCCAGCGCGACGCACTATCACACGGTCAACGTTCTGCCCGTCTGGTCCGCCAGCCTGGTGGAGACCAAGCGGATCGGCGCGCACATATTCTATCGCTTGCCCACTGCGTCCGAGCGCAAGGCCATGGCCGCCAACGCGGCCGCCGCGTCCGATGCGGCGATGGCGAACGACGTCCGCGAGATGTAAAGGCGGGCAGCGCTTTAGAGTTTCAAAGGAAAAGGCGGCCTTTGCGGGCCGCCTTTTCTTTTTGTCGGCTAAACCGGATGGGGACGATCACTCGAAATCCAGCGCCACATCCATCCGGGGCGCCGAGTGGGTGATGGCGCCGGCGGAGATGTAGTTCACGCCCGTTTCGGCGATTCCCCGCACCGTCCCCAGATTCACGCCGCCCGAGGCTTCGGTGAGGATGCGGTTGGGGCCCTGATGGCTCTGGACCATCGTCACCGCCTGACGCAGCTCGCTGTCGCTCATATTGTCCAGGAGGACGGCCGTGGGGCCGTAGGGCAGCGCCTCGGCGAGCTGGCCCAGATTGTCGACCTCGATCTCGATCGCCATCAGATGACCCACGGCCGCCCGGGCGCGGGTGAGGGCCGGGCCGATGCCGCCGGCCGCCACGATGTGGTTGTCCTTGATCAGAATCGCGTCCGCCAGGTTGAAGCGGTGGTTCAGCGCGCCGCCTAGGCGCACGGCGCGCTTTTCCAGAGCGCGCAGACCTGGCGTGGTTTTACGGGTGCAGACGATATGCGCGCCGGTGCCGGCGACCGCTTTCACGAAGTCGTTCGCCAAACTGGCGATGCCAGACAGATGGCCGACGAAGTTCAGCATGGTGCGCTCGGCCGTCAGGAGCGAGCGGGCGGAGCCTTCGATCGTGGCGATGGAGGCGCCGGCCGGCGCGTCGTGGCCGTCTGCGATATGAATATGAAGGTGCGCGTCCGGATCGATCAGCTTTAACGCCAGCGCCGCCGCGTCGAGCCCGGCGATGCGGCCTTCCTCACGCGCCACCAATTGCGCCGTCGCGCGCGCGTGCCTTGGAATGCAGATGTCGGAGGTGACGTCGCCGGCCTGGCCGAGATCTTCCGTGATCGCGAGGCGGACGATCGGTTCGATGACGAGGTCGGGCAAAGGCGGGATGGTCATGACGCGGCCTTGATGCGGGGGGAGGAGGAGACGGTAGCGTCTTACGTGCGAGCGGACAAGAAAGTGCGAACGGCTTTGGGGCTCAGCGACGGAAAGTCGCTGCGATAATGGCCGCCGCGGCTTTCCTCGCGGGCGAGCGCCGCGCTGGCGATCAGACGCGCCGAGATAAGCGGAAACGCTTGGCCGTGTTTGGCTTCCAATTCGCCGATCAGCACCAGCACGTCCTGCAGGCCGGCGGCCTCGCGCGTGACGCCCGCTTTCAGGCTCATGGCGGCGCGGAGCGTCGCGAGCGCCGCCGCCGGCATATAGGCGGCGGGTTCGGCGGCGGCGTTGTTGAGCGCGGCGCGCGACGGCGCGTTCTTGATGCGCGTGGCGATGCGATCGGCGAACACGACTGCTTCCAGCAAGGAATTCGACGCGAGGCGATTGGCGCCGTGCGCTCCGGAGGAGGCGCATTCGCCGCAGGCGGACAATCCGTCCAGGGTGGTGCGGCCCCAGAGATCCGTGGCGACGCCGCCCATGTGATAGTGCGCGGCGGGCGCCACCGGGATCAAATCCGTGCGCGGATCGATGCCCGCCGTCATGCATACCGAAAACACGGTGGGGAAGTGATCCGGGAAATGCGCGCCGACCGCCTTGCGCGCATCCAGAAACGTCTTCCGGCCCGTGGCGATTTCGCTGGCGATGGCGCGCGCCACGACATCGCGCGGCGCCAGTTCGCCGGCTTCAGCGTAATCGCGCATGAAGGCGCGACCGTCAGAATTGACCAGGGTCGAGCCTTCGCCGCGCAGCGCTTCGGTGGCGAGCGGGGCCGGATCGCGGCCGATGTCGATGGCGGTAGGGTGAAATTGCACGAATTCCGGATCGGCGATCATGGCGCCGGCGCGCCAGGCCATCGCCATCCCTGAGCCGACGGCGCTTTGCGGATTGGTGGTCACGCGATAGAGGCCGCCCACGCCGCCGGTCGCCAGCACGGTCTCGCGCGCTTTGTATGCGATCAGCGCGCCCGAAACGTCGCGCCCCAATACGCCGGCCACGCCGGCATCGTCCGTCAACAAAGCGGTCGCCGCCGTGCCTTCGATGAACTGGATGTGGCTCGCCTTGCGCGCCGCGGTGGTCAGCGCATCCATGATGGCGCGGCCGGCGAGATCACCTTTCACCCGCGCCACCCGAGCGCGCGAATGCGCGGCTTCCAGCGATAGCTCTAGGTCGCCGTTCGCGCGATGATCGAACGGCACGCCGAAATCCATCAGATCGTGCACGCGCGCCGGGCCTTCTTCGGCCAGCAGATGCGCGACCGGCGCTTCGACGAGGCCCGCGCCGGCGGCGATCGTATCCGCGGCGTGCAGGTTTGGCGAATCTTCGAGGGAAAGCGCGGCCGCAATGCCGCCTTGCGCCCAGGCGCTGGCTGAGCCTTCGCCGAGCGGGCGCGCCATCATGACGTAAGCGGGGCGCGGCGCGAGCCTGAGCGCGAGAAACAATCCCGCCAGGCCCGCGCCGACGATCAATACCGCATCGTCCGGCAATGAATGCGTTTCGCTCATCGCCGCCAATACTCCGGATCAGGTCGAAAGACGTTTAGACGAGTTCGACGTCAACGGCGCGGCGGCCGACTTCGAAGTCCAGAGGCTTCTCGGTCTTGGGCAGCGCCAACATGGCGTCGATCGCGCGCTTGGCTTTGGCCGAGACGTCCGGATCGACATGCACTTCGTGCTTCATCTCGACCAGCGCGTCATAGATCGCTTCCAGCGTGATGCGTTTCATGTGCGGGCAGAGATTGCACGGCTTCACGAACTGGACGCCCGGATTTTCCAGGGCGACGTTGTCGGACATCGAGCATTCGGTCAGCAGCACCACCTTGCGCGGATTGTTCTTCTTCACGTAATTCGCAAGTGCGGCGGTCGATCCGGCGTAGTCGGCGACTTCCAGCACGTCCGGCGGGCATTCCGGGTGCGCCAGGATCATCACGCCCGGATGGGCTTCGCGCAATTCAGCGACGTCCGCCGCGCTGAATTGTTCGTGGACTTCGCATTTGCCGTGCCAGGCGATGATCTTGATGTTGGTCATCGCCGCGACGTTGCGCGCCAGATATTCGTCCGGGATCATGATGACGCGGTCGACGCCCCATTGCCTGGCGACGGCCTCGACGACCTGCACCGCGTTGGAGGAGGTGCAGCAGATGTCGCTCTCGGCCTTCACGTCGGCGGAGGTGTTCACGTAGGTCACGACCGGCAGGCCCGGGAAGCGTTCCTTGATCAGGCGTACGTCCGCGCCCGTGATCGAGGAGGCGAGGGAGCAGCCCGCGCGCTCATCCGGGATCAGCACGGTTTTGTCCGGCGACAGGATCTTTGAGGTTTCAGCCATGAAGTGCACGCCGCCCTGGACGATCACCTTGGCCGGCGTGTTCGCGGCTTCGCGGGCCAGCTGCAGGGAATCGCCGCGGAAATCGCCGACGCAGGCGAAGATTTCCGGCGTCATGTAATTGTGCGCCAGGATCACCGCGTCGCGCTGACCCTTCAAGCGGTTGATGGCGGCGATGAGCGGCGCGTAAGCTGGCCATTCCATCGGCGTCACGACGTCCTTCACCTTCTCATAAAGGTGGGCCGTCTCGGCCTTGACCGCGTCGTTATACTCTAGCCCACGGGCTTGAGCGGCGTTGAGGGCGCCAAAAGCTCCCATAGAGGCGCGCGGTTCACAAACGGGACCAGCGTCAATTATACGGGCCATCTTCGCCCTCCCTATGCTCAAACCGAGTATAAGTCGGTCCGATAAAAACCGGCGATGCCTCGCCGGCGTCTTATGCTATGTTGGAGCATAACCAACGCGTCACATATAAAAGGTTTGAGCGCCTTTAACAAGGGAAAGGCGCCAAAGTTCCGCTCTGCACGAATGCATGGGCGCCTTGCGAAAATCTAATTCACGGGAAAACGGAGGGAAATCTGCGTTTTTCCTGGACGTGACAGTTTCGTTAGGTAGGGCCGG
>CAYNCS010000162.1:0-4889 GCA_964395875.1 uncultured Caulobacteraceae bacterium
ACACGGACGATCCGATGCTGCAATTGGCGGCGGCGCATCGTCTGGTGGCGAATTCGTCCGCGGAGGGGCCGCACAGCGACGAATTCGACCGCCGTCATGCGCCGATCGATATTTCCAAGCGGCGCCTGCGCGTGGGCTATGTGTCGTCGGATCTGCGCGATCACGCGGTCGGCTATCTGATGGCCGAATTGTTCGAAGTGCACGACCGGTCGCGGGTGGAGGTGTTCGCTTATTATTGCGGTCCGGACTCGAACAGCGATTTGACGCAGCGGACCAAGGCGGCGGTGGAGCATTGGAAGCCCATTCGCGAACTGTCGGACGACGATGCGGCGCGGATGATCGCCGCAGACGGAATCGACATTCTTATCGACGTCAACGGCCACACGCGCGATGCGCGGCTGGGCGTGTTTGCGCGGCGGCCCGCGCCGATTCAGGTGAATTGGCTGGGTTTCCCGGGCACGATGGGCTCGCCCTATCATCATTACATCATCGCGGATGACTGGATCGTGCCGCCGTCTTTCGAGAAATATTACTCGGAAAAAGTTCTGCGCTTGCCGTGTTATCAGCCGAACGACCGCAAGCGCGTCGCCGAAGGCGAGCCGACGCGCGCCGAGGCCGGTCTGCCGGAAGACGCGTTCGTGTTCTGCTGTTTCAACGGACCGCAGAAATTCTCGCGCTTCTCCGTCGAGCGCTGGTTCGAGATTTTGCGGCGGACGCCGCACAGCGTGTTGTGGCTGTTGAACTGCCCGCAGGAAACAAAGGTGCGGCTGCACGCCTATGCGCAGGCGGCGGGCATCGATCCGGCGCGGCTGATTTTCGCGCCCAAACAGCGCAATCAGAATCACCTGGCGCGTATTCCGCTGGCGGATCTGTTTCTCGACACGGTTCCTTATGGCGCGCACACCACTGCGTCGGATGCGCTCTGGATGGGCGTGCCGCTGCTGACCTTGTCGGGTCGCTCTTTCGCGTCACGCGTTTGCGGTTCGCTGGTGCGGTCTGCGGGACTGCCGGAATTGGTGGTCGATACGCCGCAAGCCTATGTCGAAACGGCGGCGGCGCTGGCGAACGATCCGTCCGCGATCGCGGCCTTCAAGGCGCGTCTGAAGGCGGAGCGCGATCGCTGCACCCTGTTCGACACCGATCTGATGGTCGCCCGACTTGAGGCGCTGTTCGTCGACATGTGCCGCGATTATTGGCGCGGCGCGCTGCCGCGGCCAGACCTTTCCAATCTCGAGATCTATCTCGAAGCCGGCGTGGAGTGGGACCACGACAAGGACGAGGCGCTGGCCATGATCGATTACGAAGATTCCTACAAACGGCGTCTGGCGCGGCGGCATCTGATGCGGCCGATCCGGCCTGATTCCCGGCTGTGGAGCGAGACGGACGTCGCTATCGCTGAAGGCGCGCTCGACAATTCCTGGGCGGCGCCGCGCCGGACGGGCACGCGATGAACCCGGCGGCGCAAAGCATCAATCCGACGGGCAGGACTCGCTACGCCGTCGTCACGCCGTACTACAAGGAACCGGAATGGATGCTGCGGCGCTGCATCGACAGCGTGCGCAATCAGACGGTGGCGGCCGAGCATATTCTGGTCGCGGACGGCTTTCCGCAGGATTGGGTCGATTCCGAAAAGGTCCGGCACTTCAAGCTCGATCGCGCGCATGGCGATTACGGCAACGCCGCGCGGGGGCTGGGCGGATTGCTCGCGGTCGCCGAAAAATATGATGGCGTCGCTTTTCTCGATGCGGACAATTGGTACGATCCTGATCATATCGAGGCGTGCCTCAACGCCGCAGAGAATGCGGGCGGTAAGGTGGATTTCGTCGCCGCGCGCCGGCGTTTCGTGCGCATGGACGAAAGCGTGTTTCCCGGCATGCCGTTCGAGTTTCCGCTGGGCGGTCATATCGACACCAATTGCTATTTCTTCTTTCCGTACGCGTTTCACATGCTGGGGCGCTGGTGTCTGCTGCCGAGCGAGATGTCCTCGCATGGCGATGCGCTGTTTCACGCCATGTGCCGCAATGAGGGGCTGGTGCCCGCGGTGCTGGACCGGGCGACCATCAATTACCTCTGCATGTTCGAGAACGTGTACCGTTCGCATGGCGAGGAGCCGCCGGCGGAGTCCAAACCGCCGGTCGATTGGCGGAAAGTGCAATCCTGGCTGGATACTTTAACGCCGGAGCAATTCGTCACGGTGCAGCGTCTCACCGGATTGCATCTTCATCGGGAAGAGCAGGCGAAAGCGAGCTGATGCTGAGCGGCCAGCACACCCAATTGCGCGCCATCGAACCGGGGGACCTCGAGCCCCTGCGCGTCTGGCGCAACAAGCCGGACTTTCGCCGTTACTTTCGCGAATATCGGGAGATCTCGGTGGAGATGCAGGAAGCCTGGTATCGCAATGCCGTGCTGAACGATCCGCGCGTGCGCATGTTCGCGATTGAGGACAAGGCTGGAAGACTGCTCGGCGCGTGCGGGCTTTGCTATATAGATGCGATCAATCGCAGCGCGGATTTCTCGATCTATATTGGCGCCGACGATCTTTATATCGACGACGTCTTTGCGCTGGATGCGGGCCGCACATTGATCGCATACGGATTTGCCGAGTTGAACCTGCACCGCATCTGGGCCGAGATCTACGATTTCGATCTGCCCAAGCAGGCTTTGTTTCCAAAGCTCGGATTCACGCTTGAAGGCCGCCATCGCCAGACGCACTGGTCGGAAGGCAAATGGAGCGACAGTCTTTTCTATGGGCTGTTGGCGGGCGAGGCGGCATAGCCGCCGCCTGGCTTTTAAAAATTGCTGTTTGAATTCCCTTCCGGCCCATCCAGCGGCGTGAGCGCGACTCGGTGAACTTACATATGTTGGGACTTATTTAACCCGGCCGCCGCACTACTTTAAATTGCATCTGTGCGAACATCGCCGGGAAGATTCGATGATCCATTACGCGACCCCCAAGCAAGCTTTTACGAAAGATCGCCGTCGGGCTCCAACCACAGCCGGCAGCATCGGGCGGTTGGCGCGTAATCTCATGCTTGGTCTGATCGTGGCCACCATTATTGGCGTGGTTGTCGCTATAGTCGACATATTGGCGATGAATTTCGCGCACAACCGGATCGGCGAACAGATGGAAGCCGACCAGCGCAATCATCTGCAGCTCGTGATGTTGCGGGACGATCTACGCTATGAAGTGATCCAGGTGCAGCAATTCCTGACGGACGTTTCCGCGACGCGCGCCCAGGACGGCCTCGGCGACGGTTTCGAGGAAGCTGAACATCATGCCCGAGCGTTTCACGACTATATGAATAAGGCCATCGCAAATTCCGGGTTGCTGGGTGAGGACCGGATCGTGTCGGCGCTGGAGGACGTTCAGGCCGCGTTCCCTGCTTATTATGCGGTCGGGCAGCGCATGGCGCGTGCTTACGTCGCCGGCGGTGCGCCCGCCGGGAATGCGCTGATGCCGACTTTCGATTCCAGCGCGGCGACGCTCGACGAAAAACTGCAGGCGCTCGACGCCGCCTTTGCAAATTATGAAAAATCGCTGGACGCCAAGGCCGCCGCTGCGCGCAAAAGCGTGGAGCTGCAGGGAATTCTGGGATTGCTCGTGGTGGCGGTGGTGGGCGTGGTGAACATCGCGGCCGGGTTCGCTGTGTTGCGGATCCTGAACAAACGCCTGCTCGGTCCGGTGTCTCGCGCCATTTATGCGCTGAAGCGTCTGACCGCCGGCGATTATAGCGTGGCCGTGGAAGGCGGCGCAGCCAATGACGAGGTTGGAGACATGGCGCGCGCCGTGAGCGCCTTCCGCGACTCCTCGCTTGAACGCGTTCGTCTGGAGGCTGAGTCCGCTTCCGCCCGCCAGGCGGCCGAATCGCATCGCCTCGAAATGGAGCAGCAGCGGCTGGAGCAGGAGCTGAAAAGCCAGCAGGCGCTCCAAAGCGAAGCCGCCGCCGCCAGCCAGGCCGCGGAAAATGCACGGCGCGAATTGCAGATCCAGTATGCGCAGGCGGAGGAGGAGCGCGCCAGAAACGAAGCCGTCATGCGCGAAGCCGCCGAAATTCAGGCCAATGTCGTGTCCATGCTGGCGGACGCGCTTTCGGCGCTGGCCAAAGGCGACCTCACTGTCTCGATCAACCAGGCAACGCCGGAAGAGTACCGGAAGCTGAAAGACGATTTCAACGGCGCCGTCTCCCAATTACGCCACGCCATGGAGCTTGTGACCACCAAGGTTTCAAGAATTCATGGCGGCACATCGGAGATCGCGTCGGCGACAGATGAACTGTCGCGGCGCACGGAGCATCAGGCGGCCAGCCTGCAGGAGACCGCGACGGCCCTTGGCGACATCACTGGGGCCATCTCAAATACAGCGCGCGGCGCACGGGAAACCGCGGAGATCGTCGCCCTGGCCCGGGAGGCGGCGAAGGTGAGCGGAGATGTGGTCAAGCGCGCCGTCGTCGCGATGAACGAAATCGAGGCGTCGTCCAGCCAGATCAATCAGATTATCGGAGTCATCGACGAGATCGCCTTCCAAACCAATCTGCTGGCGCTGAACGCGGGCGTCGAGGCGGCGCGCGCGGGCGAGTCGGGACGGGGCTTTGCGGTCGTTGCGAGCGAGGTCGGCGCGCTGGCGCAGCGTTCGGCGCAATCGGCGCGCGAGATCA
This sequence comes from uncultured Caulobacteraceae bacterium, assembly GCA_964395875.1. Classification (GTDB taxonomy): domain Bacteria; phylum Pseudomonadota; class Alphaproteobacteria; order Caulobacterales; family Aquidulcibacteraceae; genus JBEVJO01. Next base: position 4,656 of record CAYNCS010000162.1, read on the forward strand.
AGGCGCTGATCTCGAAATCCACCAGCCGCGTGGGCGAAGGCTCCGCCCTGGTGACCAATGCCGGGGATTCGCTGCTGGCGATCGTCGACCACATCATGAAAATCAGCGCCGCCGCGGACTCGATTTCCAAATCGGCGGACGTGCAATCGTCCACGCTGCGCGATCTCAGCGACGCCGTCTCTCAAATGGACCGCAGCACGCAGCAGAACGCAGCAATGGTCGAAGAAACGACGG
>CAYNCS010000162.1:4899-5572 GCA_964395875.1 uncultured Caulobacteraceae bacterium
CGCTCAGCGACGATGCTCATGAGCTGACGCGTCTGGTCTCGGTGTTTCGCGTGCAGCAGCAACAGGCGGCGCGACCCATGCTGAAATCGGCGTGAGCGGTCGGCGACGCCAAGCCTAAAGCGGCGTCTCCACATTCAGGAACGTGCAGCTGTAAGAATATTGCGGGTCGTTCGCGGGCAGGCGATCGGCGCAGCTTTTCTCGTCATCGAATGGGCCGTTGACGATCCAGTGAAACGATTTCGCGCCGGCCATGCCGTACCAGCCGGGCGCGCTCCAGCCCAGATCGTCTTCGATGAGGCTGCTTGCGGCCATTGTGATGGCCAGCGCCAGCAGAATCGGCTTGTTGAGAGGTACGCGCATGAGGCCCTCCTTTGATGGAAGGCTTCAGGTGTTCGCAGCGAAAGGAAAGCGTCGTTGCCTGCGCGAATCATTCCCGACATAAATATGTTGGTGATTTCCCGGCCGCACGGTCGCGCGCGTGACGACGCGCCGGCGGCGAGGACGAGTGGAAGGCGCTGGTCTGGCGCATGACCGGCGCGGCAGCGTGCATCGTTTTGAAAAAATGAGGAGATCGGAAAGACGGCCCGTTCTGGTTCGAGTGTTCGCCAAATAGGCGAATTTAATCAAACGATTCGAACGCGAAATGGCCCGGTTTTTCCGCAAGCATCAGCGC
>CAYNCS010000163.1:0-5382 GCA_964395875.1 uncultured Caulobacteraceae bacterium
CCGCCATCGGCGCCGCGATCACCGCCGACCCGCGCGTCGCGGGCGTTGCGTTCACGGGCTCGACCGCCACGGCGCGAAAGATCGCCCGTGCGCTGCTGGAGGACGAGTCGCGGCCCATCGCGCCGTTGATCGCGGAGACCGGCGGCCTCAATGCGATGATCGTGGATTCAACCGCGCTGCCGGAACAGGTCGTGGCGGACGTGATCACCTCGGCCTTCCGCTCGGCGGGGCAGCGCTGCTCGTCGTTGCGCCTGCTGATTCTGCAGGAGGACGTGGCGGAGCGCATCCTTGAAATGTTGAAGGGCGCGATGGATGCGCTGCAGATCGGCGATCCGCTGGACGTGCGCACGGATGTGGGGCCGGTCATCGACGAAGCGGCGCGCGACAAGCTCGAAACCTATCGTCAGTCGATGAAGGCGCGCTGGGCGCATGCGCTCGCGGCGCCGGCGAACAATGGACTCTTCGTCCCGCCCACCATCATCCGCCTCGATGCGATTGAAGATCTGCGCCAGGAATGGTTCGGGCCGATCCTGCATGTCGCGACGTGGAAAGCGGGCGCGCTGGAGGAGGTGATCGCGCGCGTCAATTCCAGCGGCTACGGCCTGACCATGGGGCTGCACAGCCGCATCGCCGGCGCCGCGGATCGCGTGCGTGGGCTCGCGAAGGCTGGCAATCTCTACGTCAATCGCTCCATGATCGGCGCGGTGGTCGGCGCCCAGCCCTTCGGCGGCGAAGGGCTTTCCGGCACAGGGCCGAAGGCGGGCGGTCCGCATTATCTGGCGCGCTTCGCTGTTGAGCGGACGGTCTCGATCGACACCACGTCCGCGGGCGGCAACGCCACGCTCCTGTCGCTCGACGGCCAGGCGCTATGAAGCCGAAGGGCGCAGCGCGGCGGCGATGGGGATCTCGACGTCGAGCACATCCTGCGCCGCGCCCTTGCCGAACGGATCGAAGCGCAGGGAAATTCCGCAACCGCCATCCAGCGAGTCGTCGAGCATGAAGTTCAGCGCATGGCAGCCCGGCAGATAAAAGCCGCGCGCCGCGCCTTCATTGTTCTCGAACATATGCGCGTAGATTTTCGCGACGGACGCTTCAGTCAAAGCCGCGGCGATATAGGGCAGATATTCCGGCTTTCGCGCGATCACGCCGATATTGCAGATATTACCCTTGTCGCCGCTGCGCGCCCAGGCGAGCTCTTCCAGACGGCAGCTCGAATCCGCGGGACGTTCCGGCTTTGGCGGAACGGGGGCGGCGGCTTTCGGGGCAACGTAAGGCGCGTGCGCGAAGCGCGTGACGGTCTCCACCTGATCGCCCAGCGTGACGGTGACCTTCACCTTGTCGGCCGGATAGAGAAACGCCTCCTGGCGCGAAACGGGCGTCGGCGGGGAAATCAGCGCCGAGCCCGCAATGCCGGGCGTCATGGACACGGCCGCCGTGCCGAATTCGCGGATCGTGAATGCGAACTCGGCGGGCGTGTCCGTCTCGAGCATCATGCGGCACAGGACTTCACGCGCCTTCGAGGGGCGCGCCTGCGCGCCATAGGATTCGTCGTCGCCGATCACCTCGATGCGACTTTGCCGGATTTGCGGCATGTTGCGTTCGCGCAGCATAGACGCGACGCGCTTCAGCACTGAGTCCGCGCTGACGCGCGCTTTCTGCGCCGCGGCCGGACCGCGCACGAAAAAGCCCCAGCCGGAACGCCAGCCGTCGTCCCAGGTCGCGATCGCCTTGTAATCCGCGCCGGGGCTGTAGCCTTTGGCGTTGGTGACGCGCACCTGATCCGGGCCCGCCTGTTCGAATTGGACCTCGCTGAAATCGCAGGCCACGTCCGGCAGGCGATAGGCGCGGGGATCGCCGATCTCATACAGCAATTGCTCCGCGACCGTGCCGACCGAGACCAGCCCCTGCGTGCCGGGCGGCTTGGTGATGATGGCGCTGCCGTCGGCGCTGCACACCGCGATCGGATAGCCGATATTCGAGAAATCTCCGCCCAGTTCGTGCCAGTCGGTGAAAAGGCCGCCGGTGGCCTGCGCGCCGCATTCCAGCAAATGGCCGATCAGCGATCCGGCGGACAGGCGATCGTAATCGTCCGGCGTCCATCCGAATTCATGGATCAGCGGGCCCAGCACCAAGGCGCTGTCGACGACGCGGCCGGTGAGCACGATGTCAGCGCCCATGGCCAAAGCCTTGGCGATCGGGAAGGCGCCGATATAGGCGTTCAACGTCGTATAAGGCACGCCGTCCGGCGGCGTCTGTTTCAGATAGCCTTCCGCGCGCAGCTCACCCGCGCGCGTGATCAGATCATCCCCTTCGATCAAGGCGATCTTCGGCGCATAGCCCATGCGCGCCGCGACGGCTTGCATGGCCTCGACGCAGGCGCGGGCGTTCACGGCGCCGGCGTTTGAGATGAGCTTGACTTTGCGCTCCATCAGATCGGGCAGGATCGAGGCGAATTGTCCATCGACCCAGTCCGCCGCGAAACCACCTTTGGGGTCCTGGAGGCGCATCCGGCCCGCCATCGGCATGTACATCTCGGAGAGGTAATCATACATGACGTAATCGAGATCGCCGCCGCGCAGCAGTTGCGTGCCCGCCATCATGCCGTCGCCATAGCCCGCGCCGGCGCAGCCGATCCGTATTGTCTGTTTTGTCATCTGGATCATCTCCCCACAGCTTTGTCGCGCACTGAAGCGCCACCGTCGAGCGCGGCAATCGCACCCGACCCGGTTCCGAGCATGCGGAGGCCGGAATGTTTTGCCGTCCGGCGCCGCCGGGACTGTCCGTTTCCCGTAAACATACGCTATAGAATATATCGCCCAGAGGCAGCGGCCTGCGAAAGCCTCTCCGGCAATAACCAATGACGACAATGCGCCGGGGGAAACCGGACGCGACGGGAGGCCAAAATGAAATTCGATATCCTGATCAAGGGCGGAATCGTGGTGGACGGCACGGGCGCCGCGCCGCGCGCCGCCGATGTGCGCGTGTCCGGCGGCAAGATCGTCGAGGTCGCCCCGAACCTGGAGCGCAAGGGGCGCGAGCGCATCGTCGACGCGAAGGGCTGCTATGTCGCGCCGGGCTTCATAGAGACGCACAATCACTACGACGCGCCGATGTGGTGGATGCCGAACCTGGAACCCATGTCCGGTTACGGCATCACGACCAGCGTCAACGGCAATTGCGGCTTCGCCGCGGCGCCGGTGTCAGACGATCCCAAAGCGCGCGATGCGATGGTGAAGATTTTCTCGTTCTTTGAGGACATCCCCGAGACGCCGTTCAAGGAAATCCTGCCCTGGGACTGGAAGAGCTGGTCGGAATATCGCCAGTCAATGCAGCGCCATCTGCGCATCCCGGTGAATTTCGAATTCTACGCCGGCCATATCGCGATCCGTCTGGCGGCCATGGGGCTGGACGCCACCAAGCGCGCGGCGACGAAGGAAGAGATCGCAAAAATGTGCGCCATGCTGGAGGATGCGCTGAACGCTGGCGCGATCGGCTTGTCGAGCAACCTTCTCGATTATGACGGGCAGGGCAATCCGGTGCCGTCGCTGCTGGCAGAGGATGCGGAGTTCGAAGCGCTGCTGGATGTGCTGGCGCGCCATAAGAACAAGACGCTCGAAATCATTATCGGCGTGTTCCAGCGTTATACGGGCGTCGCCGACATGGAGCGCGTGGAACGTCTGTGCAGGCCGCGCGGCATCCGCGTCATGTGGGGCGGCATCCCGACGCTGAATCTGCAGATGGCGCGGCTCGGCGCGCTGCAGGACATGCACAAGCGGTACAAGGAAGAGGGGCTGGAATTCTACACCGCCTTCCACCATGTGCCGCCCGCGACCACGGCGAATTTCCATACCTCGCTGATCTTCGGCCAGACGAACAATCTGGTCTGGGCCGAGATCGTCGCCGAACCCAGCGAAGCCAAGAAGCTAGCGATGCTGGCCGATCCGGCATGGCGCGCGCGGGCCCGCGAAGGCTGGGCCAAGGTCTATCCGCAATCGCCCTGGAATTTCCCGGAAGTGGTGGGCTTGTCGGAATCTGAATCCGGCGTCGGCCCGATCGGCGTCTCGCTCGCCGATCTGGTCAAACAGCGCGGCGATAATCCGCATCCGTCCGACGCTCTGGCGGACTGGGTGCTGGACAACGGAATCGGCTCGCAACTGGCGTTCGACTTCTTCAAAACGTCGGAGCCCTACATGGTTGAGCTGTTCCGCGATCCGCGTGCCATCGGCAATATCTCGGACTCAGGCGCACACGGCCAGATGCTGTGCGGCATCGGCGACCACATCGATCTCCTGGCCGGCTACGTCCGCGACAAGAAGCTCATGTCCATCGAGGAAGCGGTGCACAACATCACCGGCAAGCTCGCCGACTTCTTCCATTTGAACGATCGCGGCGTGATCGAGGCCGGGCGCAACGCCGATATCGTCGTGTTCAATCTTGACGAGATCGAACGGCGCGAAAAGATCAAGGTGTTCGACGTGCCGGACGGCAAGGGCGCGCGCACCTGGCGCTATACGCGGCCGCCCGCGCCGGTGCGACTGACGCTGGTGAACGGCGAGCCGACCTTTGATCGCGGCCACTTTACGGGAAATTATCCGGGCACGATCGCCGGCGCCGAGCCCGTTTTGGCGTAAGCGCAAAAAAACTCCCCGTTTCGCTTCGGGCGTCGGCCCTGGCCAAACGGGGAGTGCGTCAACTCACTCAGAAATGAGCGCTCTAAAACCTAGAACTCGAAGCCGAGCTCCACGCCATAGGTTGCGCCGCGCGCATATTGACCTTGCAGGGCCAGAACCGGCGTGCCGAAGTCGATGTAATCTTCGTCAAGGATGTTGTTGCCGAAGATGGACAAAGACGTCTTGCCGCTTCCGACGGGAATATCCGCCAGACCCAGGCGGCCGTTCAGCAGCCAATAGCCGTCCTGCACGTTGGCGTCGCCGTTCAGCGGATCGATCGGCCCGCCCGCATAGGAATAGATCGGCAGCGCGGTCAGCGAATATTTGCTCCGCCAGTTCGCGTCGCCGCGAATGAACGGATAGATGCCGTTGCCGAGTTTCGGGAACTCGTATTGAGCGCCCAGACGCACCGTCCAGTCCGACTTGTAGGTCGACATCGCGATGTCGGAGACGTCGGCGATGGTCGGCGCGCCAAGCGGCGACAGCGGCAAGCGCGGGTCAGCCGTGAGGAACTCCTTATAGTCGGTGTCGGTGTAGCCGACATTGCCTTCAAGGGTCAGGCCCGTCATCGGCAGCGCGACCACTTCGAGTTCGAAGCCGGACAGCGCCGCCTTGCCGGCGTTTTCAAAGCGCTGCGCGCCGTTGATGAAGTTCTGTATCTGCAGGTCCTTATAGTCGCTGTAGAAGATGGCGAGGTTGGCGCGCAGACGGT
>CAYNCS010000164.1:0-5378 GCA_964395875.1 uncultured Caulobacteraceae bacterium
AATCGTCGAGGTCCACTTCCCCGGCATCAAGCAGAAGCTGGTCGGCGAAGCCCTGCGGGTTTTCTATGAGCTGCGCACCGCGCCCGGCCTGAAGAAAAAGCCGTCGACCTCCGAATTGCTGGACTGGCTGAAATTGCTGCTGGTGGAGGACGTGGATGAAAAGGTTCTGCGCGAGCGCGACCCCACCAAGCTGATCCCGCCTTTACATGGCGCGTTGCTGAAAAACGAGCAGGACGTGCAATTGCTCGAACGCATCGCCTTCCTCGCCCGCCGCGACAGCCGAAGCTGATCCGCCCGCACGGACACAAAAATCGCCGCGGCCGCACAGCCGGCTGCGCATTTTTTGCGCCGCCGGCAGCGCCTTGGCGGCGTAGGTCCCTGCCATGCTGAGAAGGGCTGGATCGCGCGCCCGCATTTCGTGCTATATGGAGAATGTGGGAAAGCCGTCCCGAAGGAAGGCCAATGGCTGGTGCGCCTGAAATGGGGTTCAAGCAGCGCGTCGCGTTCGACGAACCCGCCGCCATGGCCGGGCCGGACCTGATTTTTACACCGCAACCCTCCCTTCCCGCGACGCAAGACGCCTCCCAAATCGAACTGACGGTTCTGACGGAACAATTCCGCATGCCGACGGTCACGGACTGGACAATTCCTGAGGCTTTTCTGTGCCTTCTGTTGGCTGCAGCGGTGTCTGACGGTCATCTGGCGCCGGAAGAGCAGGCGGAAATCACCGCCCTGAGCCACCGCTCCCGCGCGCTGAAAGCGCTCGACGCCAAGACGCTGGGCGCCATCAACGCCGAAGTGACGAAGCGGCTGCGCGAACGTCCGCGCGGCCTGGAAGAGGCATGCCAGGCGCTGCCGAACGACCTGCGCCTGCCGATTTTCGGCCATTGCGTGGAAATCGTGCTGGCCGACGGCAATCTGCTGCAGGCGGAAATCGAGTTCCTGAACAAGATCATGATGTATCTGGATATTGCGCCCGCCGACGCGCAATTCCTGATAAAGGCGCTGCTTATTAAGAATCGCGTCTGAAACCACTCGCGCCTGCGACGAGCAACTGCACGTTGCTCGTGCAAAAACCCTAATCTTTTCACCAAAATGTCACTGCGCCCCTCTCCCCATTGATGAATTTTGCGTTGGATTAGTCCCCCCGTTAAGTTAATGGACTCGGGGATTGATGTTGGGGGGCGTCATGAAAATTGTCCGCGCAGGGCTGATCGCAAGAACCGCGGCTGCGGCGCTCTTGCTCACCGTCGCGTCGCACGGCGCCGCGCAAGCCGCAAAAGCCAAAAACGCCTGTTTCGACGTGGCCATGGGCCTGGCGGGCGACGATTCAGGGCTGGCGAACCAGGCCTCCGCCTGTGAAACCGCGGCCAACGCGCTGGACGTCCAGAAATTCGACGGCGCCGTGTCCGCCTACAACGCGGCCCGGGCCAACAACCAGCGCGCCGCGTTCGCCACCGGCGCCGCGGGCGGAACCTATTATTCGAACGCCACACGTCTGATCGCCGCCTCGCGCACGCTGGTGGACGATTCTGTGCTGCCGCAAACCGGCAAGCTGGCGCCGGCCGCCGCGCTGCTGCGCACCGGCCGGGCGCTGGAGAACGCACGCGCGCTCGTCGCCATGGCGAAAGCGCAAGGTGCGACCTGCCCGTCCAACGCCCCCTGCGCCGAGCAATTGCGGCTCGCCGGCGGCGAACTGGGCAAGATTCCCGCGCCGGGCGTGACCGAAAAAAGCCAGTTCGTTCAATTCTATGCAACCCGCGCCGATATGTACCTGGCGATGGGCCAGCGCAATCTGGCGCGCGCCGACCTGGCGCAGATCGCGACCAGCCCGAATGCAGCCTATGCGCAAACGCAATTGTCCCGGTTCTTCATCGAGGACATCGATTCGGCGCTGGGCGCCGACAATGTAAACCCGGATTCCCTGCGCTCGGCGCTCGGCGGCTACAACGCGGTTCTGGCGGGCGATCCGTCTGTACAGGTGCGCCGCGGCAAGGCGTATCTGAAGCTCGCCGAACTCGACAAGGTCGGCGATCAGGACAGCTATCAAACGGCGGCGACGGCCTTCAAGGCCGCGATCGATAACTCGTCCAACTCGGGCTGGAACGCCACGCGGGCTGACGCCTATCTCGGCCAGGGTCAGGCCCTGTTCGGCCTGCGCCGCAATGCGGACGCGGAAAGGTCGATGGATCAGGCCGCCGCGATCGAGCCTAACAAGCCGGAACGTTTGATCGCGCTGGGCGCCGTCTACGCACGCGCCGGCGCGCTGAACAAGACCGACCCCAACACCAGCCGCGCTTATTGGACGAAGGCCGACAATTACTTCAGATCCGCCGGCAGCCCGCTGTCCTGGCGCGGATCGAACGCGGAAGTGATCGACGCGCTGATGGCCTGGGCCGACGCCAAAGACGGCCTTAACATGCCGTACAATCAGGTGATCGACACCTACAAATTCGCCGAAGCGCGCGACCCGACCTCGCCGCGCCCGAAATATCTGATCGGCAAGAAGCTGTTCGAATCCGGCAAGGGCGACCTGGCGAGGACCTATCTGGACGGCGCCATCATCCGCGCCAACGCGTTGGCTGCGCCGGAGCTCGCGCGCGCGCGCCACTATCGCAGCGTGATCCGCGCTCGCGAAGCGCTGCGCACAGGGGCCACGAAAGCCGTATGGAGCGACATCGCGATGGAAGCCGAACAGGCGGCGCGCGGCGCCTCCGATCCGGCCTATGCCTATGAAGTCTGCCTGATCCGCATCGTTTCGCCGGAAGACGCGGCGTCCTCGTGCGTCGACAATGGAACGGCGGAAGGCGCGCTCCTGAAGGGCATGGCGCTTCTGGACACCGCGCGCGGCGTGCCGCCGTCAGCGCGTCAGGGCCTGATGCAATATGCGCAGCAAGCCTTCTCCAGCGCCTCCGAGAACCTCAAGGACTACAATTCCACGCCGAGCTTCCAGCCGCTGCAATGGGGCGCCGGATTCGCATTCCCGCAAACGCTGCCGACTTTGCGCGTCCTGCTGGAATACGGAAAAGCGCGCGTGCCCAGCTGCTACGGCATGGACGTGAAGACGTCGCTGACGTCTGCGGAAATCGCGGCCGCGCAAAATTTTTACATCGGTCACCGGGTCAACGATTGCTGACCATTGGCCACGCTGCGATGTGCGACGACTGAAGGGGGACTTAGATGTCGAACAATATCATTCCGGGCGATTATCCGCAGAACCCGTTGCCGACGATTTTTGCGGAGCCGGTGCCCAGCAATGAACGCGAACGCTCGGACGGCGGCCTCGTCATCAGCCGCGGCACGTTGGCGACGATCAGCACGCTGCTGATCGGCGCGATGATCGCCGGAACGGTCGTGTTCTACATGATGTGGAAGGACGCCTCCACGGCGGCCGTGAAGAACGAAAAGCTGTACAAGGACGAGGCCGTCAAAACCGCGCAGCTGACGACCGACAAGGTCAACCTGACGCGCAGCCTGGCGCAGTACCGCCTCATCGAACAGCTGACCGAAGAATCCCGCGCCAATGCGGCGGAAGTGGAAGACCTGCTGAAAAAGAAGCCGGGTTACCCGCTCAAAGCGCGCCTTAAAGCGCTGAAGGTTTCGACCGAGCAGCCAATCTGGCGCGAGAATGTCGAGAAGCAATTGAGCGCCTACAATTCCGGTCTGCAGCTGCTGTCGGACGATATCGTGAAGTGGTCTTCGGGCCCGGCCGTGATTTATGAAAAGGCCAAGCCCGGGCAGATCATTTCCAGCGGTCAATAAATCCGGGGTCGCGGCGCGCCTGGGGGAAGACCGGGCGCGCAACGGCATGGAGTCTGACCGCAGCCGCCCAATGTGCAGTGCGTCCGATGCACGCGGCGGCCTTTTGCATTACGAGTTGAAAAAGTTACGGCGAGAGGAGCTTTGGTCCCATGGTCGACATCAATATTTTTAACCCCACGCCAAAGGAAGAGCGCTCGGAATTCGACCTGAACGCTCTGACCGAAAAATTCCGGTCCCAGATCGTCACCGACTGGACGATCCCGCAGGCGTTCCTGTGCCTTTTGCTGTCGGCCGCGGTGGCGGACGGCAATTTCTCGCAGGAAGAAAAGAACGAAATCCAGGCGCTCTGCCTGCGCTCGCGCGCGCTGAAGTCGCTGGGCGCCAACGCCCTGGCGCAAGCCAACGCCGAAGTCGCCAAGCGCCTGAAGGAACGTCCGAAGGGTCTGCAGGAAGCCTGCGAAACGCTGCCCGCAGACATGCGCATGCCGGTCTTCGCCCATTGCGTGGACATCATCCTGTCGGACGGCGAATTGCTGCAGCCCGAAGCGGAATTCCTGACCAAGGTTTCGGAATATATGAGCATCGCGAAGGCTGACGCCCAGCGCATCATGGAAGTGATGCTGATCAAGAACCGCTACTGAGCGTCACGCGCCCGAAATTGTGAACCGCGCCAGCGGCGTGTGCGTAAGCCTCTTAAATTCCAGTTTGGCGGCGATATAGTGGCCAGGTGGAACAGGGAGGCGCACATGCGGCTGGCGTTTCTGTTGTTGGCGTCCAGCGCGATGCTCTTCACGGGCTGCGCCTCGTTCAGCGCACAGCCCAGCCTGTCGCCGCTCGACGCTGAATCCGGGAATTACCGGCTCGATCCGCATCACACCTCCGTGCTCTGGAAGGTGGACCATCTGGGCGGCCTTTCGAAATTCGTGGGCCGGTTCGACGAGATCAACGGCGTAATGACCTTCGACCCCGCGAACCCGAAGGACGGCAAGATCGACATTCGCATCGCGGCCAATTCGGTCTCGACCTCCGTTCCCGGCTTCTCGAACACCATCGCCAGAACAGTCTTTGACGCCGAAGACCATCCAGAAATCCGCTTCGTCTCGACGGAGATCACGCCCATCGACGACCAGACCGGCGTCGCCCAGGGCGAACTCACGCTTCGCGGCGTGACGCGGCCGGAAAGCATCGAGATCAAATATAACGGCTCGAAGACCAACCCGCTGGACGGCAAGGAAACCATCGGCTTTGAGGCCAAAGCGCAGATCAAGCGCTCGGATTACGGCGCCACGGCGTGGGAGATGTTTGGCGTTGGTGACAAAATCGATCTAGAAATTTACTCCGAATTCGTAAAAGACGAATAAAATCAACCCCACTACAGAACCGGCGCCAAACAGCCGGCGTAAGGGTTGGGTTATGATCACCACGCTTTACTCGATACTGACGGCCGTCCTTCCGATCGCTGTGACGCTGATGCCGGCCTTGATCGCAGCGCTGACGGCCGCGATGGTCGTGCGGCTGGCCCTGCGAGCGCTCCCGATGGACGAAGAGCCGCGCAACATGATCATGCGCACCGCAGGCATCGTGCAATCGATGTCCCTGACGGTTCTGGGCCTTTT
>CAYNCS010000165.1:0-5270 GCA_964395875.1 uncultured Caulobacteraceae bacterium
GGGTCGTGGGCGGGGCCTTTGATGGATGGATCGGGCGCTTGAAGGCCTGCGACGGGCAGGGGCGCGTCGCGGTCCTTTTGGAAGCCTTTGCGGAGCGGGCGCCGGTGCGCTTTCCGCGCGGGTCGATTGTGCGTGCGGCTTAACAGGAGCTGGGGTGGGCCGATGAGTTACGACGCCAAGAGCATAGCGCAAAGCGACCGACCGATCTCGGGCCAGGCCGCGCCGGTGAGCGCGATCGCCGGGGCGCCGGGGGGCGCCTCCGTTTCGGCCGTGGGCGTTGAGGCCCTGCAACCGCTGTCCGCCTGGCGAAAACTCTGCGCGCAATTGGAGCGGCTGCGCTACCAATTACTGGCGGCGACGCTGATCGGCGTGGGACTGCCGTCCATCGTCCGCCCTAAATACACTTTCAGCGTCGATGTATTTTTCGCCTATGCGCATTCCTTGTTCGGAACGCTGGGCGCCATGCTTTTGGGCATCGTGATTTTCCGTAAAGTGACCGAATTCCCGGGCGCCCGTTCAACGGCGTATATCGTACCGTCGTTCGCCTTGTCCTTCGGGACCGTGATGGCCGTCTTCAGCCTGTTGCGCCTCGATTACAGCCGCTGGCAGTTTTTCCTGAGCTTCCTGCTGGTCACGGCGGTGATCTACGCCATGCACTTTCTGGCCCATCGCGGCCGGAAGATTCAGCTCGCGGCCGTTCCCGTTGGCGACGTTTCCCGGCTTTCCGAGCTGAAAGGCGTGGAGGTGTATTTTCTGCGTTCACCCGGCCGGGATCGCAGCAAGATCCCGGTTGTGGCGGATATGCGGGCGGATATGAGCGAGGAGTGGCAACGTTTCATCGCCGATTGTGCGATGTCCGGCCGGCCCGTCTACAACACCAAGCATCTTTATGAATCGCTCTCCGGCCGGGTCCACGTGGACCACCTCTCGGACAACACATTCGGCGGCACGTTGATCTCCAACCCGATTTACGCCGCGGCCAAGCATCATCTGGATTGGCTCGCCGCTGTTGTGGCGCTGATCGTTCTTGCACCGCTGTTTCTGGTCGTCGCGGTTTTAATCCGGCTGGACAGTCCGGGCAAGGCGATCTTCCGGCAAACCCGCATCGGGCAGGGGGGGCGTCCCTTCAAGGTCTACAAATTCCGCACCATGCGCGATGATGTGGCGCCCGCCAGCGAAAATTCGCAGATGACGCAGGAGGACGATCCGCGCATCACCCGCCTAGGACGCTTTTTGCGCCGGACGCGCATCGATGAATTGCCGCAAATCATCAATATCGTAAAAGGCGAGATGAGCTGGATCGGGCCGCGGCCTGAAGCTTTTCTGCTGTCGCGGCTTTATGAATCGCAGATCCCATTTTATCGCTATCGTCATGTCGTACGTCCCGGGATCACCGGATGGGCGCAGGTGACCCAGGGACACGTGACCACGGTCGAAGATGCGCACAAGAAGCTGCAATACGACTTCTTTTACGTCAAAAACTTCTCCCTGTGGCTCGACATTCTGGTTTCGCTGCGCACGCTGAAAGTGATGTTCAGCGGACATGGCGCGAAATAATCGCAGCGCGAAAAAGAGGTGCGCATCCTAGCGCGGAAGGGCCGTGCGAAAGCGCACCTGCCGCAACACTAAGGCGCCCATAAAAACGCGGCCTAATTCGTCAATCGCTCTTCATCGCGCCTGGCCCGCAGCATGGCGCTGAACAGGAATTGCGACGAGGCCGACGGCAGGCACTGGGGCAAGTGTTTGGATCTCGTCCCCGAAAGACCCAATTGCGTTATGCGAGGATCGTCAGGCCTTTTAATCATTCCGGCCCGAATGGCGGCGTCGGCGCGGGCGCAGGCCATTTCCCGCCGGGCGATGGGCGCGGCCTCATAGGCGTACGTCAGGCAGATTTCCTTCCGGCAGAGCGTGTTCGGAATTCCCGCTTCGTCCAGCAGGGCCAGTCGCAGCCAGGTCGGCGCCGTGATCGGTCCCGCGCGAACCGCTTTTTGCGCGAAATCGCGGGAAAGCCGCAATAGACGATCGCGCTGTTTTCCCGGCGGGCTGGCGTCGCCGCGCAGAAGTTCGACCCAGGAGGCGCTTTCGGCGGCGCCGGCGTGCCACAAGGTTCTGTTGAAAGCGTCGTTCCGGACGATAGTTTCGGCTTGCGTCAGAAGTGCGTCCCGCACGGCGGGCGTCTCGCTTAAGCGGGCGTGTCCGGCGCGATTGTTGATGGTCGCTGATGCGTTCGCCGCTTCGAAGACGATCGCGGCGAAGGAGCCAAGAAGCAAGGCGACGAGAATGAGGACAATCCGCATGCCGCTTTGATAGAAGTCCGGAAGCCGGCGGGCAAGGTCACGTCCGGATCAGGCTGCTTCTGTCGCCTGGGTGATGCGGATGAGTGGAGACGCGCCGCCGATCGCGATTTCCAATTGCGGGAACATGGGCGCGAGCGCGCCGGCGAATTCCGGCGCGTTCGCCCAGAGCGGCGCCATCGGCTCGACGACGACGCGGGCGTCCTTGCGCCAGGTCTGCGCCGTGTGGCGCGCCAGTTTCTGGACGAAGGGCAGCGAGGATCCGCCGCCCGCCAGGATGACGCTCACGATTTTGACTTTGGCGGCTTTGGCTTCGGCAGTTGTGGCGCTCAGCGCCTCGGTGAAGTTCTCCTGGATGACCCGAACGAATTCCTTGAAACGCGGCTGGTTTGTAAATTCGACGCGTTGCAACGGCACGGCTTTGCCGTTGAATCGCACCTCACAATGATCCGCTTCGAAAGCTTGACGCTTGAGGTCGCGGATAGTTTTTTTCAGAGAGCGCCAAAGTTCAGATTGCGCGAGCGCATCCTTCTTGAGTCGCGCCTTGGCGAGAAACGCATTCATCAAAATGGCGTCGATTTCATCGCCCGCCAGCGTGATTGACCGACGCGCGTCTTTGACCTCCCGCATCTGGAAGAACCCGTCGGGGGTGTGGGTGAGTTCGAACCCGGCGAAATCCGTCGTGCCGGCGCCGATATCGACCACCAGAACAAAAGAAGAGGAGAGTTTGGCGGCGCCCGCATGCGCGGCGGCGGCGGCGTGGGCCTCCAGAACGCCGCCTTCAAATCTTCGGTTCGTTGGGTGAACGGCGTCGAAGGCGGCGAGCGCGCGATCGATCGGCAGGCCGTCTTCGCTCAGCAATTCAGCGCGCAGACGATGCGCAACTTCCAGAGCTTTTTCAAAAAGCTCAAGCGTGATGCGGTCGTGCTGTCCCGCAATCGCGTTGGGCCATTCGGGGCGGCTGTACCGCCAGCGCACCTCGCCTTTGATGGACGCGAAGTCCGCGTCGTGGGCGAGGCAGGTCTCTATGAGCGCGCCAAGATAGGCCATGTAGAAAGTGAGGATATGCTTGTTGCGCAGCTTTCCGCTCGGATCCACGCTGCGTTTGACGGAGGCCTCCAGGAGCTCCGCCAGATCGTGCGCGCCCAGGAGCATCTTGAACGAGAGAAGCGGCTCACGCTCGGAGCTGTTAAGCGCCGCCCGTTTCAGGGCGTGCGGTCCGAAATAAATCCTGTCGTCCTCGATAAAGATGGCGGACGGTGTAAGCAGCGCCTCAGCAGCGCCGGCGGCCTTTCCGATCGCGAGCGGTTTGACGCGCCGGCCGGCGTCGCCCGCCCACTCGCCTTGCAGCGCCAGGCAGGCTTTTGAGGCGGCGGTGCCGAAATCGACGCAGATGCGCCATTGCCGATCGGTCAGGCGAACGCCAGGGAGGGGCTTGGCTTCGGAACTGGCGCTGTCGTTCATGGTGCTCGAACCCGTCTGTCCAGCGATGCGCTTAAGATTTGTACCATCTGAAGCCGGAGAATTCGCCAGTTTGCCCCCGGAGGGCGATCTGGAGCTGAATCGGTCTTTTCATCGCAATGATTTAGTCGCAATTGCCGGACTAAGAAAAGTTCATCTGGCTGCAGAAACTGCAAAGCGGTCGCCCAATATATGGTTAATGGATCATGATGCGTCCTGCGCGGGCCGCCCCGAAATGGGGCCGGGTGGTTTTTCAGGTTCTGGTCTGGTCGACCCTGTTCATCTCGATGGCGGGCATGAGCTGGGCCGCGCTGGCGCCGCAAGTGCCGATCCCGACCTATTTTCCGCAGCAGGATAAGGTGGAGCATCTGGTCGGATTTTTCGTGCTGGGCGCGCTTCTGGCCCTGGGGGCCGGTCACCGGGCTTATTGGTTTTCGCTGGGCTTTTGTCTGACGCTGTCCATTGGCGTTGAGTACGCGCAGAAAGCGTTAACCACGACCCGCGAATTCAGTTTGGACGATGCGGCGGCGAGCGCACTGGGCGGCTTTATTGGCCTTTCATTTTTCAGTCTTTGCCTCTGGATGGGCTCTCTTATTGTCCAAAAGCGTCTGAAGCCCGCCCGGGGCGGCTCGCGCGCAGGGGCCAGGCGCGCTTCGGACGCTTCATCCGCAGGCTGATCTAACCCTGCATTTAGGGGGTCTGGCCTGTTAAATTGCGGGCCTAAAGCTGGCGAAGAGGGCCGATACTTCAAATTTTGATGATCAAAATCTCGCACTAATCCTGAAATGGGAATAAATCGCCTACGGATATTCTGCGCTCTGACAACAAGGAGCGCTCAGAATGAAGCGGTTCAAATATCAGGGTTTGGGAAGCATTCTGGCGGGATTGCTTCTGGCGGGTTGCGCAAGCACGGGGCATCTGGACGTTTCAGGATCAAAAATCGGGGCCGCAAAGCGCTTCGTCGCACTGGAAGCCTCTTCGCCGCCCGTTGGCGCGATGGCTTTTTGCGCGGCGGATCCCTCGCGTTGCGGCCCGCAGGCGGCCGCATATTTCGGGCAGGGCGGCGGCGTGGTCTCCAATATGGTGGCGGTCGGCGGCATTGAGGGCGGTCCGGCTGAAATTGGCGCCAAAAGCGACGCCTTTCGCTACATGATCGCGGCGCGCCGCAAGAGCGAAGCCCGGAAGATGCAGGCGCAGGCCGAAGGCGTTATTTTTGTCACTGCGGCCGAAAGCGTCCGTGTGACCCTGACCGAAGACTTGTGGGCGCAGCTTAAGGGCGTTCAGGCGGAAGTGAACGCAGCGCTTCGTCCGGCGACGGACCGGCAAGTTTACGGCAAGGAAGAAGTATGGGCCTTGCCGCTGGAAGAAAATATCCAGAAGGGCCTGCCGCGCGGCGATTGCGAGGATTATGCGCTGGAAAAGCGTTTGCGGCTCTTGAACCTTGGCTGGGCCCCTCAGGCCCTGTCGATCGTGATTGTAGAGGCGCCGCGCGTCGGGCCGCATGCGGTGCTGGTC
>CAYNCS010000166.1:0-5103 GCA_964395875.1 uncultured Caulobacteraceae bacterium
TCGAGGTCGTAGAGCCCGTCCGGCGCGTCCGGGGCGCCTTCGGGCATGGCGGAGGGGCCAAAAACGCCGTTCCGCGGCAAAAACGGTAAAAAGGGCGATGACGGCGGCGGTCAGACGTCGCTATTTTAGCCCGGCAGTTTAACGAGGGTCCCATGCTCAACCGCACCGGCGACGGCGGCGAAGCCGTCATCCATTACGGAGACGCCGATTACCAGGTTCTGAAACACGGGACCTATGTGACCTGCGCCGTGACCGGCGCGCGCATCGCGCTGGAGGACCTGAAATACTGGAACGCCGACGCGCAGGAAGCCTATGTCGACGCCAATGCGGGCTTGACGCGCTGGAAGGAAATCCAGGCGGCCAAACAAAAACCTGAATGATGCAGCCTGATTAGCGCGGCTGTGACGAGCGGGGCTTCATGAATCGGCGCGAATTGATCGGCTCTTTATCGTCCGCCGCAATCTTCGCCGGTTGCGCCAGCGCCGGCGCCACGCCGCCAGCCGACGCGCCTGCGCTGCCCTTCGCGCTGGATCTGAAGGGCGCCGCCGCGCAAGGCGGCATGCTGGTGGGGCGGACCCTGCCGAAAGCGAAAATCTATCTCGGCGCCGTTGAGACTTCCGCCGACGCCAACGGTTATTTCGTCGTCGGGTTCGATCACGACGCGGCGGCCTCGGCCCTCTTGCGGGTGATCGCGCCCAATGGGGCGGCGATTGACAGAACCTTAAACGTCGCGCCGCGCACCTACGACCAGACGGTGGTGAACGGCCTGCCGCAGGAAACCGTGACGCCGCCCCCCGAAGTGTTGGAGCGCATCAAGGCCGAAAGCGCGCGCAAGGCGGCGGGCTTTTCCAGCATCGCGGCGGGCGAGGGCTTCACCCAGCCCTTCATCTGGCCGGTGGCCGGGCGGATCTCCTCGAACTGGGGCGCGCAGCGCGTGCTGAACGGCGTCCTCGGTCGGCCGCATTACGGGGTCGACATCGCCGCGCCGGAAGGGACGCTGGTGATTGCGCCGGCGGACGGTGTCGTGGCCTTCGCCGAGACTGACCTTTTCTACGAGGGCGGCCTCCTCATGATCGACCACGGCCAGGGGCTGATCACGCTGTATCTGCACCTCTCCAAGCTGGAGGTCGGGCCGGGCCAAAGCGTCCGCCAAGGCCAGGCGATCGCGCGCGTCGGCAAGAAGGGGCGCGCCACAGGGCCGCACCTGTGCTGGCGCATGAAGTGGCGCGGCCAGAATCTTGATCCTTCGTTAGCGGTGACCGCTTTTGGCGGGCCTGCGCAGCCGCCTGCATTGCAGCCCTAGGGAGCGCCGGTCTATGGTGAACAGCGATTTACCATAACGCGCAGGCCCGCAAAAAAATGCTGCATTTGAGCCTGATTAGGCGAGCCGGGCGTTTTCGTTTGTAAGTCGGAAAGTCCGTAGACGGCATATTTCCGCCCCTGCGGCGTGTGGCGTTCGTGCAACGTTCGAAGAACGCGCCGCTGCAAAAAAGTGCGAGGAAATATCTTTGTCGCGGAACTGCAATTTTCTTCGAAAGATTCGATTTTGAAGCGGTTTGGAAACCATCGCGGCGGCATAAGTCTCGGGTAGGGCACTGCTGTAGGCGTTGAACGAAAGAAAGACGCCGAATGTCGCCGAATGCGACGTGGGGAGAACGATGACCAAAAAGCGCATCGCCGTATTGTTAGGCGGTTGGTCGTCCGAGCGTCCGGTCTCGCTGGTGTCCGGCGCGGCGTGCGCGGATGCAGTGCGCCGGCTTGGCCATGATTGCGTTGAAATCGACGCGACTCCCGACGTCTATAATCAGCTGAAAGCCGCGCAACCGGAAGTAGTCATCAACGCGCTGCATGGGCCCTGGGGTGAGGACGGCCACGTCCAGGCCATTATGAATCTATTGAACGTGCCCTATACGCATTCGGGCGTTCTGGCGTCGGCGCTGGCGCTGGACAAGGCGCGCGCCAAATCCGTGTTCCGCGACGCCGGCCTCGACATCGCCACGCACGTCGTCACCGACCGCTTCACCGCCGCCAAAGATCATGTGATGGCGCCGCCTTATGTGGTGAAGCCGATCTATGAGGGATCGTCTGTAGGCGTCCTGATTGTGCGCGAGGGCGAGAACCGTCCGCCGGTGATCCTGGGCGAATCCGCCTGGACGCACGGCGATCAGGTCATGATCGAACAATTCATCCCGGGCCGGGAATTCACCGTCGCCGTACGGGGCGATGAGGCGCTGGCCGTCACCGAAATCCTGACAGGCCGGGAATTCTACGATTTCGAAGCCAAATACGGCCCGGGCGGCTCCAGCCACGTTTTGCCGGCGCCGATCGACGAAGCTTTGACCAAGCGCGCGATGGACGCCTCCGCTTTGGCGCATGCGGCGCTGGGCTGCCGCGGCGTGTCGCGTTCGGACTTCCGCTATGATCCGAAGACCGACCGTCTGGTGATCCTGGAGACCAACACCCAGCCGGGCATGACCCCGACCTCGCTGGTGCCCGAACAGGCCGCCTATCGCGGCATCAGCTTTGACGCCCTCGTGGCCTGGATGATCGAGGACGCGTCATGCCCAAGATGAGACGGCGCGGCCGGTCCAGCGGGCCGGTAAAAATGGGCGCGTGGGCGCGCGCCAAGGGTCGCGCGGTGAAGCGCGGCGAGGGCGCGTCGGCCATGTATGGCGCGGCGATGATTCTGGGCGGCCTGACCCTGCTCGCGGCCTGGATGGGCGGTTCGCTGGGCAATATCTGGATGAAGGCCGAAGACGGAGTCGATGGCGCCGTGAAGAGCGCGGGCTTCGCGGTGAAGAAAGTTACGGTGGTGGGCGTCGAAGGCGTGCGGGAAGAGCAATTGCTCGAAACCCTCGCCTTTCAGCCAGGGGATTCTATCGTGAGGGCAGATCCGGCAGCCTTGCGCGATCGCGCCATGTCGCTTGAATGGGTAGGTCAAGCGACGGCGCTTCGTTTGTGGCCGGACCAAGTTGTGGTGATGGTGGAACCCCGCGAGCCGTTCGCGCGCTGGCGCGTGAACGGCTCGACGGTGGTCACAGATTCCACAGGTCAGAAATTGCTGTCCTCCGATCCGTACGCGCATCCTGAATTGCCGCTGGTCGAAGGTATGGGCGCCAGCAATGCTGCGCCGCGCCTCATGGAAATGCTGGAAACCGCGCCGACCGTGCGCGACCGGCTTGCGTACGCCGCTTATGTCGGCGAGCGCCGCTGGAACCTGCACCTGAAAACGGGTTTGGATATCTTGTTGCCGGAAAGCCATCCGGAAAACGCGCTGGCGCGCCTTGAGGCGATGCATGCCGAACGGGGCGTGCTGGACCTGCCGATGCGCCGCCTGGATCTGCGTAACGGCGACAGAATTTACGCCGCGCCCGCGCCGAGTTCGGCCGCCGCGGCAGAAGCTGGGGAACCATAATGTCCACGCTCGACCAACGCCAGAAGGCGAAGGAACGTGTTCGTGACGCCCGGGTCCAGACCGTGGCGGCGCTGGACGTGGGCACCTCCAAGGTGACGTGCATCATCCTGCGTGGAGACGGTGAGTCCCCGGACATGCGCGTGATCGGAATGGGCGATTGCGCCGGCGTCACGGGGGTGCGCGGCGGCACGGTGGCCGATATCGAGGCGCTGGAGCGCGCCATCCGCACGGCCGTGGATACGGCGGAGCGCGCAGCGAACGTCAGCGTATCTGAAGTCGTCGTCTCCTATTCCGGCGGCGGTCTGCGTAGCCAGCTTGTGACGGGCGCGGCGTCCTTGGACGCCGAACCCATCGGGCGCCGCGAAGTGCGCCGGGCGATTCTGCAGGCCATGGAAGGCGTCCGCTGCGCGGGTCAGGACCTGCTGCACGCCAATCCGATCGACTATGCGCTGGACGACGGATGCTCGGTGCGCGATCCGCGCGGCATGCTGGCCGATCGCTTGACGGTCGGCCTGCATGCGCTGGCGGCGCCGGCGGCCGCGACCCGGAATCTGGTGGTGGCGGTTGAGCGCGCGCATCTGGCGGTCGATAAGATCGTCGCGGCGCCGTACGCGTCGGCTCTGGCCACGCTCGTCGAAGACGAAATGCAATTGGGCAGCCTGTGCGTGGACATGGGCGCGGGCGCCACGAAGCTGGCGATCTATGTCGACGGCGGCTTCGCGTTTGCCGACACGATTGCGCTGGGCGGCATGCGGGTGACCGCGGACATTGCGCAGGGCCTGGGCGCCACGTTTGTTGCGGCCGAGCGGGCGAAGCTGGCTTTCGGCGCCGTGGAGTCCGGCGATCTTGGCGGCGGCGACCATGACCTCATCGAAATAGAGCAGGTCGGCGAACGGGGGGAGCTGAGCAAGGTGCAAACCACGCGCGGCGCCCTGACGGCGATCATTCGTCCGCGTATGGAAGAAATCTTTGAGATCGCGCGCGACCGTCTGACGCGCACCGATGCTGCGGCGAGCGCGGCGCGCGTGGTTCTGACCGGCGGCGCCAGCCAATTGCCGGGCGCCAGGGCGCTGGCGCAGAAAGTGTTTGGCCGCCCCGTGCGTCTGGGCCGGCCGCTGCGCGTGGACGGTATGGATGAGGCGCACGCCGCCGCCTATGCGACCGCGATCGGCCTTGCGCGCTGGAAACTCGACCGTCCATCTGACGCGTTGCGCAGCCAGGGTCCGCGCCCCGCCGCCGAACAGGAAGCGTTGCGCTCGGGCCTCATCGCCCGCGCCATGGCCTGGGTGAAGGAAAATCTTTAACTCGCCCGCTGCGTAGCTGGGCGCGCACCGATTTACGCATGGTAATGCAGCGGTGCGGAGTCGCGTCGCCACCGCGTCGGAACCCGCCCGCGCTTGCTCAGATGATGTGAATCGCCGAAACGCGTAGCGCTTTCGCTTCTGCCTCACGCGGCTTCGTGTTGCATCGCTGTTTCACCCGTAAAAAAATTGCAGGCGTCAAAGCGGCGGCTATGTCAGGCGATTTGGCCTAGGATTGGCTCGCTTACATTTGTTTGTCGCCAAGATCGGGGCAAAATCGCGCAAACGCGATATAACGCCTGCGGACAATGTACAAAGAGCGGATTCGATCCGCGTCTTTCGATTCGAGTGATGTTAGAATATCCGTAAGCGGAGCAATAATTTGCG
>CAYNCS010000167.1:0-5063 GCA_964395875.1 uncultured Caulobacteraceae bacterium
TTTCTGAACGGCGCCGACGAATTCTCTATCTTAAGACCATACCCGCAGGACATAAATTGGGTGCTCCTCCCTCAAGACGGCGCACGTGGCGGGCTCATAATTTCCCTGCTCACGGACGACCAGGACTCCCCCTACACATTGTTCAAAGCAGCGCCTGGCTCCAAGCGCGATGAAGTGCGCGTCACGCTTGACTGGCCCATCGCAGCCGCCAAGGGCTATCGCCTCCTGCTCGAGCAGACCGGCGACTCCCCAACGATCCTGGGCGTCGGCTGGAGATTCGATCCGCGCGCGCGGATTCGCGCGCTTGCGAAGGGACGCGGCGTTGAAGTTGGGCCCGGTCTCAATCCGATCATCCGTCCGGGCTCCGGCGTGTATGTCGAATATGTCGAAGAGATGCCGCCGGAACTCTGGAAGGACGTCTACGGCAAGGGCAAACCCGCTGCGAATACGCTGACGGATGAAATCATCGCGCATTACCGCGTGGGCTCGGCCGTGCAGCTCGACGAATGGGCGCCGGACAGCCTGGACTTCATATTCTCCAACCACGTTTTTGAGCATCTCGTGAACCCGCTCCAGGTGCTCGCGAACTGGATGTCGCGCCTCAAATCCGGCGGCGCCATCGTTGGCGCCACGCCCGACGCGCGATACACGTTCGATTTGCGCCAGCCGTTTTCAACCGCAAACGACTTCCTGGAAGACTTCCGGCGCGGCGGCTTCGAGGTGAGCGAAGAGAAGTATCTGCGCTGGTGCCGTCACACCGCGCCGTACAACACGCCGGAGGATTTGCGCCGACGCAAATATTCCATTCACGTGCACTATTATACGCCCGAAGTGTTTCGCATCTTGTCCGACGAGATGACCCGGCTCGGCTGCCATCATTCCATTTTCATCGACGCCGCGCCGAACAACAAAGATTTCGGATTCGCCTTGATCAAGCGATAGACGCCGTCGGCCCGGCGCCTATCGCATGGGATCAGCCGACCAGGGCTTTGACTGCAATCCGGCCGGCCTCAGCCAGCACTTTTTCGTCTTCGGGGCGGACACCTTCAGTTGCAACGGGCGCCTCGTAATACGCGGAGATCGCGACCGGTCCCAGGCTCAGCGGAAACGCCACCGCCACATCGTTCGTCTTGTTCGCAATGGCGTTGCCGAAGCCGGACCCGGTCTTGTCGCCAGCATTCCAGTCGGCCGGGAGCACGCCGCGCAGGCGCGCCGCGCCGGTTTGCGTTTCCCGCATCCATTGGATCAGCAGCGCGCGGTGTTCGGGAATAAGCACATCGCCGGTTGTGAAAACCAGCGCCGTTTGCGCATAGGCGATCGGCGTGGTGGTGTCGCGTGGATCGCCAGCCGCAACGCGGTTCATCTCCGGCTCAATGCGGTCGAGCCGCGTGACGGAATCGCCCAAAGCGCGCAGGCGTTGCGTATAGCCTTCCGGTCCGCCGATTCGCGCCAGCAGCAAATTCGCGGCGGTGTTGTCGCTGGTCACTTGCGCGGCGCGCGCCAGATCCAACGCGTTCATCCCGCCCCCGGACAGATGCTCTCGCGTCACCGGCGCGTGTTCCTGAAGATCGCTTTCGCCATAGGGAATTTTCTCATCGAGCCTGAGACGACCGCGTTCGGCTTCGCGCAGGATCAGAGCCGCGAGCGCGAGCTTGAACGTCGAACACAGCGCAAAACGCTCGTCGCCGCGATGCTGCGCGAACACGCGTCCACCGCCGAGCAACGCCACGCCCAATCGCCCCCCGGATCTTTTTTCCAGCGCCGCCCAGCGGCTCTGCGCGTCTTTGGCCTGGCGCGCAAAAACGGAAGTCTTCCAAGAGTCGAGATTGGCGCTCGCCGTCTTGCCCAACGCGCTCAGCCCGTCGTTCACGGGCTCCAGCTGGGATTCCACCGCCGCGCACGCCGCCAAAGCCAGCGGCGCCAGAATGGAAAATCGCCGGGTGATCTTCGCCATGCGCGCTCCGCTCAGAATCGGCGGAGATACTTAGCCCGCGGCTGCGGCGGCGGGCAATGCGCCGGCCTGCTCCAGAGCCGCCACCGCCGCTTCGAACGCCAGCATGGTGGACAGATGCCGGGGCGGAAATTCGCGCACGGCCTCGAGATGGCGCAGCTCCCAGAATCGGCCGTCGGGCGCAGGCCCTTCATCCTTCAACATACGGCGCAACGCGTCGCGGGCGGCGCGGACTTCTTCCGGCGTTGCGCCGATAATGTTCTGCGCCAGAACGGAAGCGGCCGCCTGACCAAGCGCGCAGGCCTTCGGGTCGATGGCGAATTCGGAAATCTTGCCGTCTTTCACCTTGAGATCGACCGTCACCACCGAGCCGCAGATGCGGCTGACCTTAGTCGACGTGCCGTCCGGCTCGGACAAGCGCCCGACATGCGGCATCTCCGCCGCCAGCTCCAGCACCCGTCCGTGATAAAGATCGCCATACATGCGGCTTCATATAAGGGATGCGCGGCAAAAAGCGAATGCGCCCGAAAGGCAGGAGGCTGGATCTAGGGCACGCCTTCAGGGCGGCAGAAGCCTTCGCCGGGTTTGACCACGAGACAGTTGGTCTGATCGGCGAGCCACTTGAGACCGGTCGCCTTGCCGTCGCCTGCGACGATTCGTTCCGCTTTACCCGCACGTTCGAACACGATGGACTTCCCGTCAGGCACGCCGGTGAAGTCACCTTCGCCGTCCATATTGGCGATATGAAGATTGTAGCTCACGCCTGTCTTCTTGATGTCCAGACGCAAACCCTCAACGCCAGTCCACGTCCCCACCCACCTGTCGGTCGGCAGAGGCGTCGCCGTCGCGTTGACGTCGCCGGATTCGGCGAGCGGCGGCGCACTTCGCGCATTCGGCGCCGGCGCCATTTTGTTGACCGCCGCAACGAGCAGGAAACCGACGCAAACCGCGCCGAGAATCCAGGCCCATTTCGGCCCCAGCGGCCCGACTTTCTTCGGGACCTCTGACTTAGAGGCTTGATTTTCCACCACAGACATCTCTAAAAGCACCCAAGGTCAAAGCTCCAGCACGGCGAAAGTTCCAAGCGTGGCCGAATGCGCTGTTCACGGATGACGCCAGAATTCGTGCACGCCATTTTGACGCCGCAAAGACGCCACATTGAAAACTGCGCACCAAAGCGTCATTTGCCGCACATCTTTCGATCTTTTCTCTGTATACTGACTTATTCAATTCGCGATGAATTCCATCACCCATAGCGCACGGATTGCACCGCTCCACCTTCCGTCTTGCGTCACCCAGAAGAAGACTTGCAGCGCAGTGAATCCCCTCAGCCGGCGCTACGCAATAAACGCCGCGGTTGAAGCGCATGCGCATGGCGCTTGGCGCTTGGCGACCCACGCCCCGTTTTGCACCGCTTGCAAACTCCCTCCAGGGGCCCGCTTTACCCCTGTATTGAAGTGGATATCGGGCGCCCCCGGCGCGCATAGCCTGCGAAACACACGCGACAGGGGAACAAATCGGGAATATTGCATTAACGGAATCGCGGTAAGGCTGGCGGGATGAGCGGAACCATACGCATGTTCGGGGTGGACCCGGGTCTTAATCGCTGCGGCTGGGGCGTGGTGGAGGCCGACGGGCCGCGCCTGCGCTATCTTGCTCATGGCGTGGTGAAGCCGCCGTCGCAGGACCCGTTGTCCGAACGGCTTCGGAACCTGTTCGAAGGCCTGCGTGAGGCGATGTCCGCTTTCGAGTTGTCGCACGCCGCCGTGGAGGCCACCTTCGTGAACACCCAGCACGGCAATCATTCCTCCGCTTTGCTGCTGGGCCATGCGCGCGGGGCCGCGATGCTGGCCTGCGCCACGGCCGGGCTCAGCGTCGACGAGATCGCCGCCACCGAAGTGAAGAAGGCGCTGGTCGGCACCGGGAAGGCGGAGAAGGAACAGGTCGCTTTGATGGTGCGCCGTCTCCTGCCCGCCGCCGGCGAGGTGCATGCCGACGCCCTGGCCGTGGCCATCACCGCGACGCACCGGGCGCAATCGCTGTACAATCGCGCGAAGGTGCGGGCGTGACCGGCAATGTCTCTCATCCTGTGGCGGCTCCGATTCCGGTAACGCCTGCACTCTACGGCGCCGCAGGCGCTGTCGGATTGTTTTGCGACAGCCCGCGCCGCCGCGCTTTTGATCTACACTCCGCTATAGGCTCCGGAGCACAGACATGATCGGCAAACTCCGCGGCATGGTCGCCGCCACCTCCGAAGATTCGGCCATCATCGACGTGAACGGGGTCGGCTATCTGGTTCAGGCCGGCGTGCGCACCTTGGCGAAGCTCGCGCCGAATGAAGCGATCGAGCTGTGGATCGAGACGCAGGTGCGCGAGGATTCCATCAAGCTGTACGGCTTTCCCTCCGAGGCTGAGCGCGCCTGGTTCGCGCATCTGCAGACGGTTCAGGGCGTCGGCGCGCGCGTGGCGCTGGCCATCCTCGACGTGCTCGCTCCAGGCCCGCTGGCCGACGCGATCGCGCTCGAAGACAAGACCGCCGTTTCGCGCGCGCATGGCGTGGGGCCGAAGGTCGCCGCCCGCGTGGTGCAGGAACTGAAATCCAAAGCGCCGCCCAAGGGCTTCGGCTTCAAGGGCGCCGTGTCGAGTGAGGCCATCAGCATCAAGAACGGCAAGGACAAATCCGCGAAGGAGCCGGACGGCCAGGATCAGGCGCGCCGCGACGCCATCAGCGCGCTGCTCAATCTCGGCTTCGGCGAAGGCGACGCCGCCCGCGCCGTGGCCGCCGCGCTCCGCGTCGAGCCTGAGGCGAAAACGTCCGCCCTCATCCGCATTGCGCTGAAGGAACTGCAGGGATGAACAATCCTGATCGCATCGTTGCGCCCACGCGCCAGAGCGGCGAGATCGACCGCGCTTTGCGCCCGGACAATTTCTCCTCCTTCGTCGGGCAGGAAGCGGCGAAGGCGAACCTGAAAGTTTTCGTCGACGCCGCCCGCGGCCGCGGCGATGCGCTGGACCACGTGCTGCTGTTCGGCCCGCCGGGGCTGGGCAAGACCACCCTGGCGCAGATCATGGCGCGGGAGATGGGCGTCGGGTTCCGCGCCACGTCCGGACC
>CAYNCS010000168.1:0-4752 GCA_964395875.1 uncultured Caulobacteraceae bacterium
GCCCGCGACCCATTTCGCGCAATCTCATTTCGGTCGAATGGCCGTTTCCGGCGAAGTGCAGTCCCCCACAGCGTGATGCTTGAGCGACGGTTTGCGGTTGAAGCAGACGTTTGCTGAGGATCGCCGGGTTCTTGGCGCCATGCGAAATTTACGTCCGCAAGGAACGCCTGCGGCGGCGCGGTTGGGCTGAATTCCATCAGACTTCCGGTTTATCCGTAAAAAACAAACCCATTTGCCTCTCCGGACAAGGCTGATAGCCTCCCTGCAAAATAAGGCCCGATCCAGAGCAAGAGCGGGTTGGCCGTGACCGGATAACAATAATCGGGCGCGGCGCTGAGGGAGAGACGCCGATGCTGGATGTCATCATCAAAGGTGGCCGGATCGCCGATGGCGCCGGCAGTGCGCTGAAGAGCGGCGACGTCGGCATCGCCGGCGGGAAAATTGTTTCCGTCGGTGAACGGATCGCCGAGCCGGCCAAGCGCGTCATCGACGCCGACGGCGCCCTGATTACGCCCGGCTTCATCGATCTGCACAGCCATTATGACGGCCAGGTCACCTGGGACGACAAGATCGATCCGTCCTTCTCGAACGGCGTCACCACCGCCATCCTCGGCAATTGCGGCGTCGGCTTCGCGCCGGTGCGCCCGGGCGATCAGGACCGCATGATCGCCGTGATGGAGGGCGTCGAGGCCATTCCCGGCATCGCGTTGAAGGAAGGCGTGCCTTTCACCTGGGAGACCTTTCCCGAATACATGAATTTCCTCGCCGCGCGGCGCTATGGCCTGGACATCGGCGTGCTGCTCGCGCACGCGCCGCTGCGCGTCTACGCCATGGGCCAGCGCGCCGTGACGCATGAGCGCGCGAATGCGGCCGACATCGCCATGATGGTCGCGGAAATGCGCAGCGCCATGCAGGCGGGCGCCTTTGGTTTCTCCACCGGGCGGATCGAGGAACATATCTACGGCGAGGATTTCGCGCGCGTGCCGGGCACCTACGCCGAACACGAGGAAATCGCCGCTCTGGCCCGCACCGTCGGCGAGACAGGGCGGGGCCTCATCCAGATCGTGCCGCGCGGTACGGCGGGCGGCGGCATGACTGAATTCATCGGCCGCGACGCGCGCATCGCCGAGCATCGTCTGTTCGAGATGCTGGCCCGCGAGAGCGGCCGCCCCGTGCATTATCTGCTGCCGCAATTCGACGACGATCCGGACGACTGGCGCGCCATGCTGGCCGAAACCGCGAAGGCCAATAAAGCGGGCCTGTCGATCAGCGCGCATATCGCGGCGCGCGGCTTCGGCATGCTGTCCAGCCTCGACGGCTATCACAATTTCATGCTGCGCCCGGCCTATCGGGAGATCGAAAACCTGCCGCGTGCGGCGCGCGCCGCCGCAATGCGCGAACCGGCCCGCCGCGCCGCCATCATGGCGGATTCCGATCTGCCGCCCGGCGGCGACGTCGAGCGCATCACCTGGGGTATGGTCCAGATGCTGAACGCGCGCGCGCCTGTGGGCTTCGTGCTGGAGGGCGCCAATCAGGACGAACCCGACGCCTCCGAGAACATCGCCGCGCTTGCGGCGCGCGCGGGCAAGACGCCGCTCGACTTCATCTACGATCATCTGACCGCCGGAGACGGCGAGGGCGTCGTGGTGCAGCGGCTGTTGAATTATTCGAACGGTAATCTCAATCACGTCTATGAGATGCTGTCCGATCCGAACACGCTGTCCTCGCTCGGCGACGGCGGCGCGCATGTGAAGCTGATTGTCGATTCCTCGATGCTGCCTTTCCACCTCACCTTCTGGACGCGCGACCGCACGCGCGGTCCGGTTTTCCCGGTGGAGAAAATGGTGGAGCGGATCACCGGCCGCAACGCCAAGGCGTTCGGCCTGAACGATCGCGGCGTGCTGGCACCCGGCAAACGCGCCGACGTCAACATCATCGATCTGGACTCGCTGGGCCTCAGCCAGCCCACGATCAAACACGACTTTCCGGCCAATGGCGCGCGCTATGACCAGGTGAGCCGGGGCATTATCGCCACTCTGCTCAACGGCGTGGTGACGCGGGAGAACGATTCCGATACGGGCGAGCGGCCGGGGCGCCTCCTGCGCGCCAACGAAATCGCCTGAGGCACGGACCTTCGCTGGGCGCGTTCAGGGAGGGCAGCCCAATGAAGCGCTGGGACGCCCTGGCCCGATATAAGGCCGGGCGCGGCGAGTCCCGCCGGGCTCAGAACATCCAGGCGCCGCCGCCGACGCTGACCAACTGGCCGGTCATGTAGCTCGACCGCTCCGACGCGAAGAACAGCGCCATATAGGCGATGTCTTCCGGCCGTCCCAATCTCTTGAGCGGCAGATTGCTCATATTGTGCAGCGTGCCGTCCTCGACCGCCTTCACCATGCTGGTCGGCGTGCCGATCACGTCCTTGCCAAAACGGTTCCAGAAGCTGCCGGGGCCCATCTGGTCGTCTTCATACGGAACGATCCAGCCTGGGGCGATGGTGTTGACGCGTACATTGCGATCCGCCCATTCAAAGGCCAGCGCCTTGGAATAGCTGTTCACGAAACCTTTCGTGCCGCCGTAAACGGCGGTGCCGTGCGCGGCTTCGCCCAGCAGAGAGGCGTTGGAGGATATGTTCACGATGCTGCCATGCTTGCGCGCGAGCATGCCCTTGCCGGCGGCCTGACAGCAATTCACAACGCCGTCGATATTGAGCGCGATCTCCCAGGCCCGGTCCTTCGGGTCCTGACTTTCGGCGTCGGCGCGTCTGGCGACGCCGCCGGCATTGTTGATCAGAACGGTGACGGGGCCGAAGCGCGATTCCGCCTGCGCCAGCATGCTCTCCACGCTGTCGCGATTGGTGACGTCCGTGGCGATCGCCAGAATGTCGCCCTTCAGGCCCATGGCCTTGCCTTCCGCCGCGGTCTTTTCGCCCGTGGCGGCGTCGCGCGAGGCGCTGACCACGTTCATGCCTTCGCGCGCGAATTCCAGCAACAAGCCGCGGCCGATGCCGCCGCTGCCGCCCGTCACGATCGCCGTCTGCCCTGCAAGTCCCAGATCCATGCGTCTCTCCCTGTGCGCGGTGGGCGATCTTTATTGAAATATAGCGCCCCTTCAGGGACGCCGGCCCAGCACATCGCGGATCATGCCCGAGGCGCGACCGCGATCAAGTGGCGAGTGGGGCGACCGCGGCGATCAACTGGCGGAGCGAATCATTGATTCAGGCGCTCGCTGCTCCAAACTGTGAGGATTGATTCTGCTCCGGTGGTCCGATGGTCTCTGAGAAGGGTGCGCCTATGTCACGCAATTTGCGCATGGTGATCATTATCGCTGTGATTGTGCTTTTCGGCGCATTGCTGACGATGTGCTCCAGCCAGGTGATCCAGCCCGGCTCGGTCGGCGTGAAAATCCGGTCTTTGGGCGCGAACGCAGGGGTCGATCCGAAGCCCTATGGCAGCGGCTTTCATATCAATCTGCCCGGTGAAAGCCTTATTGAGTTTCCTGTTATTCAACGCACTTACACCTATACGCGCGAGCCGGACGAGCGTGGGCCGGAGAACGAGGAAATCCATTTCTCCGACAACAATGCGCTGCCCATGACGGCCGACGTGCAGCTGATCATGAAGGTCGAGACAGCGCGTGCGCCCGCGCTCTACACGAATTACCGCCTGAGCTTCGATCAGATGTTCGAAGGGCCGATCCGCAACGACACGCGTACCGCCATCGCCGCCGAGACCGAGCTTGTCTCGGTGGAATATCTGTACAAAGGCGGGCGGCAGGAAGTGATCCGCAAGGCGCTGCAGCGGCTGCAGCGAAAATGGGGCCCGCAGGGCGTGGAGATCACGCAGCTCGATTGGATCGGGCCGATCCGCTACCCGGAAGTGATCCTCGAATCCATCCAGCAGAAAACCAAGGCGGACGCCGATACGCAGGCGGCGCTGGCGCGCGTCGAGGTCGCCAAGGCCAATGCTCAGTCGGTGATCGAGCAGGCGCGCGGTCAGGCCGAGGCGAACCGCCTGCTGGCTGCCTCGACCAGCGACGCGATCGTGAAGCTGAAGGCGATCGAAAAATGGGACGGCAAGCTGCCGCAGGTGACTGGCGGCGCCACGCCCTTCGTCAATGTGAACGAGCGCTAGAGCCTTTCCCGATCAGACTGAATCAGGCTGATCGGATAAGAAAGGCTTTGATCCAGTAGTGTAGAGCATCATTTACCGATCAATCTGAAGCCGATTGATCGGATGATGCTCTAAAGCCTACGGCCCCTTGCGCTGGCGGCGTTTGCGCGGGCGCTGCGACGGGCCTTTATCGCCGCCGGTCGTTTCGGCGACGCGCGCTTCCACTTCCCATTGCCGCGCGAGG
Organism: uncultured Caulobacteraceae bacterium; assembly: GCA_964395875.1. Lineage (GTDB taxonomy): Bacteria > Pseudomonadota > Alphaproteobacteria > Caulobacterales > Aquidulcibacteraceae > JBEVJO01. The sequence continues at coordinate 4,354 of CAYNCS010000168.1, forward strand.
GGATCGTCGGCGATGGCGAGTTCCTGCGCTTCCAGCCGCTTGATCTCGTCGCGCAGGCGCGCGGCGGCTTCGAACTCCAGATTGCCGGCCAGTTCGCGCATCTGCTTTTCCAGATCGGCGATATAGGCGCGCAGATTGTGCCCGATGAACGGGACGCCGTCTTCGCCGACGCCGCGCTTTTTGTTGAGGCCCACGCCGCCGCCGATCTGGCGCGGGTCGATGGTCATGGAATCCTTTTCGTACACACTGTCCAGGATCTGCGCGATGCCGCGCTTGATGCTCTGCGGCGTGATATTGTGTTCCTTGTTGTAGGCTTCCTGCTTTTCGCGGCGGCGATTGGTTTCGGCGATGGCGCGCTCCATCGATCCGGTCATGCGGTCCGCATACAGAATGACCCGG
>CAYNCS010000168.1:4762-5024 GCA_964395875.1 uncultured Caulobacteraceae bacterium
CATTGCGCGCGGCGCGGCCGATGGTCTGCACCAATGAGGTTTCCGAGCGCAAAAAGCCTTCCTTGTCGGCGTCCAGAATGCCGACGAGGCCGCATTCGGGAATGTCCAAGCCCTCGCGCAGAAGGTTGATGCCGATCAGGATGTCGAACGTGCCGAGGCGCAGATCGCGGATGATCTCGATGCGCTCCACCGTGTCAACGTCGGAGTGCATGTAACGCACCTTCAGGCCCTGATCGTGCATGTATTCGGTGAGGTCCTCGGC
>CAYNCS010000169.1:0-4931 GCA_964395875.1 uncultured Caulobacteraceae bacterium
GCTCATCTCCCTCTCGTTTGAAGAGATGGCGCAGTACGGCGACAAGCCCGAGGACGTCTTCAACTTCCTGCGTCCACTCGGCTATGCGGCGACCAAGATCGTCGACGACAAAATCTATGAAGCCGAGGATTACACGGGGCCTGGCCGGTACACGTTCGCGCCAGCCCGTCCGCCCGGCACCGCCGGCCTGATCGATTAGACGCGCAAAGCTGCGCGAGCTTCACGCATGTCCTCGCAGCAATTGACCATCACCCGCTTCGCGCCCTCGCCCACGGGCTATCTGCATCTGGGCCATGCGTACTCGGCGCTGCTGGCGTTTGTCGCGGCGCGCGCCGCGAACGGGCGGTTTCTGCTTCGGCTCGAAGACATCGACGAGACGCGCTGCCGGCCTGAATACGAGGCGGCGATCCTTGAAGATCTGGCATGGCTCGGGATTGCCTGGGACGAGGCGCCCGTGCGCCAGTCCGAACGCCGCGCGATTTATGAAACTTATCGGCGGAAGCTCGAAGCTGACGGCCTGCTCTATCGCTGCTTCAAGACGCGCAAGGAAATTCTAGAAGACATCGCGCGCGCGCCGCACGGCGCCGGCGAAGGACCGGACGGGATCCTCTTCACCGGCGCGCCTTTGCCGCCCGAGGAGGAACAGCGCCGCCTGGCGAACGGCGAATCCTTCGCCTGGCGTTTGTCGCTGAAGGCCGCGCGCGAAAAGCTCGGCGGGAAATTCGACGCCCTCACCTTCACGGAGACTGGCGAGGGTCGCGAAGGCGCATGCATCGCGCGACCCGATCTGATGGGCGACGTGGTTCTGGCGCGCAAGGATCTGGGCGTGGCGTATCATCTCGCGGCGGTGGTGGACGACGCGCTGCAGACTGTATCGCACGTCATACGGGGCGAGGATTTATTCGCTTCAACCCACATCCATCGCCTGCTGCAGGAATTGCTCGGGCTGCCGGTTCCCACCTACCGGCACCACAAACTCATTCTCGGCCCCGACGGCAAACGTTACGCCAAGCGCGATCAGGCGCACACGCTGCGTGCGCTACGGGCGGAAGGAAAAACGCCGGAAGATGTCCGTGGACTGATTGGGTTTTAAGCCGCCGCCGCTGTTTCCACTTTCGGCTTCCGCCGCCGCAGTCTCAGCGCGCGCAAACGCCGCCAGAAGCGCTTTTTCTCGCGCGGGGGCAACGGATCGAGATTGCGCACAAACTCTTCCGCGCAGGCCCGCCAGGAAAATTTCTCGGCATAGGCGCGCGTGACGTCGCGATCGCATTTCAGCGCTTCCAGGCAGGCTTCGCGCAGATCGTCGGACACCGCGCCCGCGCCCGACCCCGGAATGAGATCCTTCGGCCCCGGTGCGATAAAGCCCGCCGCCGGCGTGCCGCTGGCCATCGCCTCCAACAGGACAAGACCAAACGTGTCGGTGAAGGACGGAAACACGAACACGTCCGCATCCGCGTAATGGCGCGCCAGATCCTCGCCGAAGCGCGCGCCGGTGAACACCGCTTTGGGAAACTTCACCGAAAGCTCCTCGCGCTGCGGCCCGTCGCCCACCACGACCTTGGTGCCCGGCAAATCGAGCTTCAAAAACGCTTCGATGTTCTTTTCTACGGCGACGCGCCCGACATTCACCCAGATCGGCCGCTCCAGTCCGGCGAACACGCCGTTCTTTTCGTCGCGCTTGTCGGGATTGAACATCTCCGTGTCGACGCCGCGCGTCCATGGCGTGATGTTGCGGAAACCGCGGCCGGCCAGGCGGTCCATCATCGTGGGCGTCGCCACCATCACGCGCCCGCTCTTGTCGTGGAAGGCGTGCATGAAGCGATAGCCCGCCCACAGCGGTATCCACCAGAAGCGCGCGTGCACATATTCCGGGAATTGCGTGTGATAGGAGGTGGTGAAGGGAAATTTGTGCTTCAGGCACACCGCCCGCGCATCCCAGCCCAGCGTACCCTCGGTCGCGATGTGCACGGCGTCCGGCGCGAAGGCGAGGAAGCGCTCCTCGATGTCGTCGCGCGCGCCCAAAGCCAGCTTGATTTCGGAATATGTGATCAGGGGGACGGTCTTGTAGCCGTCATTGGGGGAGACCACCTCGATCTCGTGTCCCATCGCGCGCACTTCCGCCATGGTGCGAGCCAGCGTACGGACGACGCCGTTGACCTGGGGCTCCCAGGCGTCGGTGACGAGCATGATCTTCATGAGCGGCGGTTGACCCTCGGACTGCGGACTCGCGTGAATCAGCCCCTATGGTTTGTCACCTAAGCAAGCGATTGGGCAAGCGGGCGCCGCTGCGGAATTATTCGGCGCAACGTTAAGTATGGCATAGTCGCGCGCCCTGTCGGAGTACGTTTTGGTAATGTCTGACTTATTGCTTGAAACGGAACGCCTTTTTCTGCGTCCACCCGCCCAGGAAGATGCACAGGCGCACGCCGAGATGATGGCGGACCCGCTGACCGCGCAGTTCCTCACCCTGGACGGGCAACCGCAACCGCCCATGATCGCCTGGCGCACCTGGGCCACCCTGGCCGGGCACTGGACATTCCGGGGCTATGGCTTTTTCTCGATGATCGACAAGGAAACCGGGCATTGGGCCGGCCGCGCCGGACCCTGGTTCCCCGAAGGCTGGCCGGCGCCGGAGATCGGCTGGGGCGTCCACCCCGCCTTTCGCGGCCGGGGTTACGCCCTGGAAGCCGCCATTGAAACCGCCGGCTGGGCTTTCAAAACGCAAGGCTGGGACAGCATCATCAGCCTCATCAGGCCCGAAAACGTGAATTCCCGGCGCGTAGCCGAGAAATTCGGCGAGACGAAGACCGGTACGGTGGACAATTTCGGCCGCCCGGCGGAGGTCTGGTCTTTAACGAAAGCGGATTATGATCGGCTATGGTCCGGCGTGCTGTGACGACGCGTCCGCTTGCCTTCACAGGTGAAGGGCCGATAGTCGGGCCGCGGACCAATCGCTTGCGAAGGTTGTCTTGAACGAATTTCTGCCCCCATCCGCCACGCAGGGCGCCCAGCCCCTCGCGCAGAGTGCGCTGGAGGGCGGCGACGGCCTGCTGCGCGACATCTGGTACTTCGCCGCGTCCTCCGCCGAGCTGAAGCCGGGCAAGCAATTCCGCCGCGAGATTCTGGGCCAGCCCGTCATGCTGGGCCGAACGGCGCAGGGCGAACCGTTCGCGCTGCGGGACATCTGCCCGCACCGGGCCGTGCCGCTGTCCGCCGGCCGGCAGGTCGAGACCAATGGCGCGGCGACGGTGGAGTGCCCCTATCATGGATGGCGCTTCGGCACGGACGGCGTGTGCAAGCTGTTGCCGTCGCTTGTGAACGGCGACGAATACGATTCCAGCAGGATTCGCGTGCGCCGCTATCCCGTGCATGAAGCGAACGGCCTCGTCTTCGTGTTTGTTTCTTCCGATCCGCGCTTTGACGGCGCGCCAGAAGCGGGACCCGATTTCGGCCTGGGAAGCGCCCAGCCCAAATTCATCGTCGACCAGATTTTCCAGGCGAACATGGACAACGCCGTCGTTGGCCTGATGGACCCTGCCCATGTCGGCTTCGTGCACAGCCAATGGTGGTGGCGTCCGCCTTCCACCGGCCTGCGCCTGAAAGAGAAAGTGTTCGAACCGCGCGAACGCGGCTGGGCCATCGCGCGGCACGCGCCGTCGGGCAACTCCATCGCCTATCGCGCCTTGTTCGGCGACGCGGTGACCACCGAGATCTGCTTCCGCCTGCCCGGGTATCGCTGGGAGATCGTGGAGAATTCCAAGGCGCGCTTCTTCACGCTGACGCTGCTGACGCCGGAAAACGAGCACGCCACCCGGATCACGCAGGCCACGTATTGGGAAGGCGCGCCGCTGTTCGATCTGTTCAAACCGCTGCTAATCCCCGCCGCGAAGAAATTTCTGAGCCAGGACGGCCGCTTCGTCGACCTGCAGAACAGCGGCCTGAAATACCAGCCCGGCATGCTGTGGATCGACGACATCGACGTGCAAGCCAAATGGTATCAGCGCCTGAAGCGCGAATGGGCGGCAAGCCGCGCTGAAAAACGCGCCTTCGTGAACCCTATACAAACGTCGACGTTGAGATGGCGTAGCTGAACGCCTATTCGGGGTAATATTGCGCTGCGGCAATGCGGTCGCGGGCGAATATCTCTGAGGCGCTCATGCCATCCACGGCGCATTCTTCCTTCGGCGAAGCTTCCATCAATCCCGGCTATCTGATGAACGCCGCCGGCGCGGCGCGGCTTTACGCGCTGGACGTGCGCGACGGCCTGGCGGCGCGCTGGCGCAAGGACGGCAAGCTTGACCGCGCCGCTTTGGACCGCGAACAGCACGCCGCCCACGGGCTGGCCTGGATCGCCACCTACGCCGAGATCCTGACCGAGGCGGCAGGCTGGGCCCAGCGCCTGGCGGACGACGGCAAGTTCGGTCAGGTCGAGCAGGACCTGGCGCATCTGCTGTTCGCCGAATACGGGGCCCAGCTGCTGGGCGGGCTGCCCATGACGCAAAACGAAATCGTGCGGCCGCAGGACGTCTACGCGACGCCGGCGATGGTGCGGGTGCTGGGCGATTCCCAGCTCGGCGCGCTGGCGCAGGCCGGGGCCCCGCAGGCGGTGAAGACCCGCATCGCGCAGGCGCTCGATCACGCGCGCGGCAAGGCGACGCTGGAAAACACCGGTCTCGACGAAACCTTCGACATGATCCGCGACACGTTCCGCGCCTTCGCCGAAGAGAAGGTCGTCCCGCACGCGCACGAATGGCATTTGAAGGACGAGTTGATCCCCATCGAGATTCTGCAGGAGATGGGCGAGCTGGGCGTGTTCGGCCTCACCATTCCCGAACAGCTCGGCGGGTCGGGCCTGGGCAAGACCGCGATGTGCGTCGTCTCCGAAGAGCTCAGCCGCGGCTATATCGGCGTCGGCTCGCTGGGCACGCGCT
>CAYNCS010000170.1:0-4450 GCA_964395875.1 uncultured Caulobacteraceae bacterium
GCGCATACATGTCCTTGAACTTCCAGGTCGTATCGACGTGCAGCAGCGGAAACGGCGGCGGCGAGGGATAGAAAGCCTTCTTCGCCAGATGCAGCATCACGGCGCTGTCTTTGCCAATGCTGTACAGCATGACCGGCTTTTCGGTCTCGGCGACGACTTCCCGGATGATGTGGATGCTTTCGGCCTCCAGGCGCTCCAGGTGCGTCAGGGTCTTAGAGACTGTCATATTCACTCCCTATCGTGGACCGCCAAATGACAGATTGAAGATGGACGTGGACCTCCCAGATGGGATCATGTAAAAGGAGCAAATGCGCTTAGACGATAATGGGCTTCTGGAAGCCCTCCATGAAGGCATGTTTCAGACCCCCCTCTGGGGCGATTTTTTGGAGCGCCTACGCACCAAGACCGGCGCTCGCCACACCAATCTGAGCTTTCGGCCGATCGACGAGGAATCCATCGTCATGCTGCAATCGGGGGAACCGTTGCCAGACGATCTGAGCCGCTCATTTCTGGAAACTTACTCTTCAAATCCAACGACTTATAGAAAAATGCGCGAGGGGCGCGTTTACACCCTGGATGAGCTGCTGGACCGCAACGATCCCGCTCAGGTCCGCCTTTATGAAGAGCTCATGGCCCCCAAGGGCCTCACAGCTATGCGTTCGGTCCGGGTGACCGAGGCGTCCGGCCTCGATCTGTGGCTGGGCGTGGCTGGCGGCAAGTCCATTGGGGCCGGCACAAGCGCTCTTCTAAGCGCCCTGGTCCCGCATCTGCGCATCGCTTTGCGCGCTTTCATCGCTTTGGAGCGGGAAAAATTCCGCTCCAACGTCTCCTCCGAGACGTTCGACCGGCTGGACGCCGGTTGGATGACCCTGGATTCGCGAGGCCGGATCGTGGACATGACCCGGCATGTCGAACAATTGCTGCAGCGGACCGACGTCTTGCGGCGGGGGCGCTATGACCGCCTGACGCCCGCCTCACCCGCCGTGGACCGGGAGCTGACGGCCCTCATCAAACAATATTCCCAGAAGGGCGAAGGCCCGCCCAAGGCCATCAATCTCAGCCGGGATCCCTGGATGGACATGCTGGTGGCCCCGCTGCCCAGGCAAGGAGTCGCCCTCGGCGCGACGCCCGTCGCCATCGTCTATGTCAGCGGCGACCGGCGCTCGAGCGCGGACCGGCGTGAACAATTGGTCGACCTGTTCGGCTTGCTGCCCAGCGAGGCGCGGTTGGCATGGGTGCTGGCGCAGGGCGTCAGCATCGCGGACGCGGCGGAAGCGGTCGGAATCTCAGTTGAGACGGCGCGAAACTATTCGAAGAAAATCTACGCCAAGACCGGCGCGCGCGGGCATCCTGAATTGGTGCGCATCATCTTGACCAGCGTACTGACGATTACGTGAGGGGCACCACGCTCAGCGCGCCGGCTCGCCGATCGTGATGCTGAGGTCTTCAAGACCGGCGATTCGGGCGACGAGGCGATCCCCCGGGATCACAGGCCCAACGCCTTCAGGCGTGCCGGTGAAAATCAGATCGCCCGGCTTCAAAACATAGAGCTTGGAAAGGTGCGCGATGATGTCCGGCACACTCCAGATCATGTTCGCGATGTTCGAGCTCTGGCGCTGCGCGCCGTTCACCTGCAGGGAAATCTCAGCGCCATCTACGGCGCCCGCTTTGGCGGCGGGCGTGATCAAGCCCAACGGGGCCGCTTCTGGAAAGTTCTTGCCCGTATCCCAAGGCTGGCCCGCTTTCTTCGCCGCGCCCTGCAGATCGCGCCGCGTCATGTCGAGGCCGACGGCATAGCCAAACACCAGGCCGGATGCGGCTTCCTGGCTTAAATTGAACCCCTGCGCGCCGATCGCGACGACCAGTTCCGCTTCGTAATGATAATCGCTGGTCGCGGGCGGATAAGCGATGGTTGCGCCCGATGGCGCAAAAGCGTCGGCGTCCTTGATAAAAAAGCACGGCGGCTCGCGCAGGTCGGCGCCCATCTCCTTGGCGTGCGCCGCGTAATTGCGGCCCACGCAATAGATGCGGCGGATGGGAAAGGCTTCAGAGCGGCCAAGAACGGACGCGGCGATCGTTTCTCGCGGCGGAAAAACGAAGTTCATATCTGCTCCCGTCGGGTGCCGCTGGCCTGGCTCAGCGCTTTAGCGGAATGAACTGGCGTTCCCAGTAGACCATGCCGTCGGGCGAGACGTCCGGCAGATACACGTCCACCACGTCGCCGATCAGAATGGAGTGCGTCGTCGCCTGCACGATCTCGCGGATGCGGCAATCGAAGGCCACGGCGGCCGTGGTCAGAATCGGAGATCCCGTCTCGCCGTTGAACCACTGGCCGCCGGCGAACTTTTCATCCATCGTCTTGTCGGTCGCGAACGCCGCCGCGAGGTCCTTATCCTGCGCCGCGATGACGTTCGCCGCAAAGGCGCCTGCCTGCAGGATCGCATCGTGCGACCGAGAGGTCTTGTTCACGCAGCAGATCATGCTCGGGGGGTCGGCGCTCAGGGAAGTCGCGGAAGTGACGGTCAGCCCAACCGAGCCGCCGTCGGCCGCCTTGGCCGTGATGAGGCAAATGCCGCCTGCGAGGCGCGACATGCCGCCGCGAAAAGCGTCTCGAAGACTCAAAGTCGGATTATCTGCGGCCAAAGCGGGCTCCCTTAAGCGATTTTGACCCTCATACGATGCGCCGCGGCCGCTATCAAATCCTTCCAGATCAGACGAAGATCCGTTCCTCTGAGCGGAAAACGCCGCCTTCGAGGACCCCCGCCAATGGCGGCGCGGATTGACTTCGCGGCGTTCCTCTAATCCTGCTGGCGAAACCGACTCGCGTGCGGAAGGAAGCGCCATGGATGCTCAGATGCCCGAAAGCTGGACCGGCGCGGCGATCTATCACGTCTATGTACGCAGCTTTCGCGATTCAAACGGCGACGGCGTGGGAGACCTGCCTGGAATCATTGCGGGACTGGATCACATCGCCAGTCTGGGCGTGGACGCGGTTTGGCTATCACCGTTCTTCGCCTCCCCGCAAAAAGACTACGGTTACGACGTTTCCGATTATCGCGCCGTCGATCCGCTTTTCGGGACCTTGGCGGACTTCGACCGTCTGCTGGCCAAGGCCCACGCGCTAGGGCTCAAGATTATCGTCGATCTGGTCTTCTGCCACACCTCCGATGAACACGCCTGGTTCGCCGAAAGCCGCGCGTCGCGCGAGAACGCAAAGGCGGACTGGTATGTCTGGGCCGACGCCAAGCCCGATGGATCGCCGCCCAACAATTGGCAATCGGTGTTCGGAGGCCCAGCCTGGACATGGGACGCCCGCCGCCGCCAATATTACATGCACAATTTCTTGAAAGAGCAGCCTCAGCTGAACGTCCGCAATCGGGCGGTTCAGGATGCGCTGCTGGACGTGACGCGGTTCTGGCTGGAGCGCGGCGTCGACGGCTTCCGCTTCGACGCCATCAATTTCGCCGTTCATGACGCCCTGCTGCGCGACAATCCTCCGTCGGGACGGCCCATGTCGGCCGTCACGCGGCCGTTCGATCTGCAATTGCACGTCTTCAATCAGTCGCAGCCGGATATCTTTCCCTTTCTGGAAAGCTTGCGGGATTTGATGGATCAGAAGACGGGCCGCTTTGCCGTCGCGGAGATTCCGGGGGAAGACCCAGTCCCGGAGATGCAGGCTTACACGCTGCCGGGCAAGCGTCTGCACTCGGCTTATGGATTCGACTTCCTCTATGCGCCGAAAATCACGCCCGCTCTGGTGCGCCGGGCGCTCGCTCCGTGGGCGGATCATGGTCGCGCCCCCGAGAACTGGCCCTCCTGGGCGTTCTCCAATCACGATGCGCCGCGTGCGGTGAGTCGCTGGGCCGCGCCGGAAGATCGCGCGGCGGCGGCGCGCTGCTTCATGATGTTGCTGTTCTCGCTGGCCGGCGGCGCGTTCCTGTATCAGGGCGAAGAACTCGGTCTGCCGCAGGGCGTGGTGCCGTTCGAACATCTGAAAGATCCCGAAGCCATCGCAAACTGGCCGCTGACATTGGGCCGCGATGGCGCCCGTACGCCGTTTCCATGGAGCATGGCCGCGCCGAACGCCGGCTTCTCGGACGGCGCAGCGCCATGGCTCCCGATCGATCCCGCGCAATCAGCCCTGTCGCTCGACACACAGGAATGCGACCCGCACTCCATGCTGGCCTTCACCCGAAGCATCCTTAAGCTGCGCAAGGAACATCCAGCGCTCCGCACGGGCGGCGTCGCCTTTCTGGAGACGCCGGACGGCGTTCTGGCGTTCATGCGCGGCGAAGGCGCCGCGCGCCGATTATGCGTGTTCAACCTCTCGACCCAGACAGCCGCCTATCAGGCGCCGGGCGAATGGTCGCCCGTGCTGGCGGCGCAAGGCGCCGCGGCGGCGCCGGACTGTCTGCCTGCATTTGCGGGCATTTGGCTCAAACCCGAGGAC
>CAYNCS010000171.1:0-4436 GCA_964395875.1 uncultured Caulobacteraceae bacterium
GCCCTGGTCGCCGGCGCCTTCGTCCTTGTTGCCGGATGCGTCCACGCCCATCGCGATGTCGGCGGACTGCGCGTGCAAGTGGCACTCATATTCGGCGGTCGCCCAGTGAAAGCCTTTCTGGTGATAGCCGATGTCCTTGACCGCGGCGCGGACCTTTTCTTCAAGACCGTCGATAATCGCTTTCATCTTCTCGTCTTCGGCGCGGACTTCTCCCGCCAGGACGATGCGTTGGGTCGTGACGAGCGTTTCGCACGCCACGCGGGCCACTGGGTCCTCGGACAAGAAGGCGTCGACGACGGTGTCCGAAATACGATCCGCGACCTTGTCCGGATGGCCTTCGGAAACGCTCTCGCTCGTGAAGATGTAGGACTGTCTCGTCAAGCTCTAACCCCTTGCCCAAAGAGCCGCGAAACTGGCGCGGCGCTCAGGCAAAAGCAAGCTTGAGCGGCGGAAAAAAACCTGCCGCTAAATATTACGCGACTTGATCGTCGTCGGCCAAAGCGCGCATCAACTCAAGCAAGCCGCGGCGGACCCGCGGGCTGTCGATCGTGGAATAGGCGGCCGCCAGTTGTGCGCCGTCCGGACTGGCGATCAGGTCGAAAACGGGTGTGTCGGCGCCGTTTTCCGCCATGCCTTGCGCATCGGCGCTGCCGTCGAGACCTTCGAAGAAATAGCTGACGGGCACGTCGAGAGCCCTGGCGACATCCCACAGCCGGCTGGCGGCGACGCGGTTCACGCCCTTCTCGTATTTCTGGACCTGCTGAAAGGTGAGGCCCAGCATTTCTGCGAGCCGCTCCTGAGACACGTTCATAGTCAGACGACGAAGCCGCATGCGCGCGCCAATATGCTGGTCGACCTGATTTGGGCTTCTTTCGTCCGACATTCTGCAGAAATCCCCGATTTGTGCTGACGAAATGCTGGCTTAGTTTTTGTTAGTCAAGGCGCAATCGATCAGTCACATAACACATACTCGCCCCCAAGTTGAGATTGGGGTGGTGTTTAGCGTTAGTTGTCGCCACCTGAACGAATACTGAATAGCCTCGCAATGAGCAAAAGAGCCGTCATCGCTAGAAATGCGAGATCTCCGTATCGCGCATAAGGCGTCGGGGGCAGCGCACGCGGCAGTTTCGCGTCGGCGAAGCCTTCTCCCCCATGCAATTCGGCCGATACAGGGCGTCCGAACGGATCGACGACAGCTGAAACGCCGCCGGACGCGGCGCGCGCCAGCGGAATTCCCTCCTCGATCGCGCGATAGCGGCCCTGATTATAATGTTGCCATGGGCCGGAGGTCTCGCCGAACCAGGAATCATTGGTGATGCTGATGATCCATTTGGGCCGATCGGCGCCACGCGGAATGAAATGCGGAAAAATGCTTTCATAGCAAATGAGTATCGCAGCATCCGGCGCGCCGGGGATCTGCATGAGCGTCGGACGCGGCCCCGGCGTGAAGCCTTTGCCGATCGCTTGCAGCGAAGAAATGCCGAACACTTCGGTCAATTGGCGCACGCCCGGCGGCATGAATTCGCCGAACGGTACGAGCGCACGCTTGTCATAGATGCTCTGCAACTTCAGGCTGCCGGAATTGCCCTGAAAAATCAGGGCTGAATTATAGTAATTTTCTTCTCCGCCCAACCGTTCCGCTCGTACCGAGCCGACGATCAACGTACGGTTGCCGATCACGCCGCTCACCGCATCGAGCGCCGCCGGAGTCTCCAGCAGAAGGAAGGGCAAGGCGCCTTCCGGCCAGATAACAATGCGCGGCGCGCGCGGAAAATCGCCGCCAGTCGCGTCCAGATAGGCGTTCAGAACGCGTGCGGCGTTTTCCGGCTTCCATTTGTCGAGCTGAGAAATGCCGGAATCGGCGACGCGGACGCTGACGCCTACATCGCCCGGCTGCGCGGAGGCGATTCGCTGCGCGCCGGCGCCCCAAAGCAAGCCGAGGCACAAAGCGGCCGCAGCCGGCCACACGAAGCGTTTGCGCGACACACCGTCCGCGTCGATCAGAACGGCCGGCGCCGCGCCGATCAGCAGGGTGACGGCGGTGAGCCCATAGATTCCGACATAGGCGGCGGCTTGCGAAATCGCGCCGCCGGCTTCCCAGATGGTGCCCGCCAGCCCCCAGGGAAAGCCGCCGAAAATGTGCCCGCGCACATATTCCGCGACGCAAAGACAGCCCGCGATGAGCGGCGCGCGCCGGGAGTCGTTGACCCAGATCGCGCCGGCGCAAACTGTGGCCCCAGCCCAGAACAGGCCGAGGCCCGCAGGCAAAGCGGAAATCGCAAAAGGTAGAAAGATCGCGAATTTTTCGGGTTCGACCAGAAACGCGCCGCCGACCCAGAACAACCCGGCCAGGAAATAACCGAATCCGAAGGACCAGCCCCGCCAGGCGAATGCGCGCAGCTTGTTCGGGCAATTGCGTGCGCCGTCCAGCGACCACACGAAGGCGGTCATGCCGATGACGAACGCCGGCCAGAAAAAGACGGGCGCATGCGCCAATTGGCAGACTGCGCCAGCGCCGGCGGCGCGCACGAATGCGCCGCGTCCCTGCGCGCGCATCATGAAGTCTTGCGCAATGTGGATGGGGGTCGCGGCCGGGGGAGCCGCGTCCTGATCGGCCAGGATGCTCAAGAAACGCCCTTGTCTGCGGATTCAGCGTTGGCGGGTTCCGCCAAAGGAGCGCGAATCTGCAGACGCGTTATACGGCGAGGATCGGCTTCGAGCACTTGGATTTCAGCGCCATTGGGATGCCGCACGATCTCGCCGCGCTGCGGCACGCGGCCGAGCAGTGTGAAAACCAGGCCGCCCAGCGTGTCGACGTCTTCCTCGCGATCGGGCAGGGTCATGTCGAGGCCGGACAATTCGGCGAATGCTTCGATTGAGGCGCGCGCCTCCGTTTCCCACAGGCCGATCGATCGCTGCCGCATGCCGGGGGTTTCGGATTCGTCGTGTTCATCCTCGATGTCGCCGACGATCTGTTCGACGAGGTCCTCGATCGACAGCAATCCGTGGGTCCCCCCATACTCGTCGATGACCAACGCCAGGTGGCAACGCGCCGTCTGCATTTTGACCAGAAGCACGGACAGGCGCATCGACGGCGGCACGAACAACACGTCGCGCCGCAATTTCATCAAGACCTTGTCTTGTCCCAGCGGGGAGGCGCCCTCGCGCATGCGCCGGCCAATTTCCGCGATCACATCCTTGACGTGGACAAGGCCGATGGGATCATCGAGGTGGCCGCGATATAGCGGCATGCGGGAAACGCCCTCTTCGGCGAAGCGTTTGAAAACGTCGTCAAACGGCGTGTCGACGTCCAGCGCCTCGATGTCGGCGCGGGGGATCATCACGTCCTTCACGCGCAAGGTGTCGAATTCGGCGGCGCGCAACAGCATCCGCCGGCGGCCGCTGGAATCCACATCCTCGTGCGGCGCCTCGTCCGCCTTTCGGATGACGGCCTCAAAGGCCGTCTCCTTGTTGCGCAGGATGCGCCAGGCGATCTTGATCCTTTGTAAGAGACGCAATCGCTCCGGACTGTCGTCGGTGGAGAAAGTATCGTCCGCCATTATCGGGCCTCGCCGTTTTCGGCGCGATCCGCATACGGATCCGCGACGCCGAAATGCGCCAGGATCCGGCGCTCAAGGTCTTCCATCTCCTGCGCCTCCGACTCGATTTCGTGATCATAGCCCAGAAGATGCAGAACGCCGTGTGCGATCAAATGTCTGGAATGATCCTGCAGGGTCTTCCCCTGTTCGGCCGCTTCCCGGCGCACGGTTTCGAAGGCGATCGCGACGTCACCTAGTCCGTCATCTTCTGAAAAAGCGGGAAAGGACAAGACGTTGGTCGGCTTGTCCTGGCTACGAAATTGCTGGTTCAACGCTTTCAGCGATGCGTCGTCGCTGAACAGAACGCACAGGCTGGCAGCCGGAATTCCGGCCGCGCGCAGACATGCCTCGGCAGTGTCGCGCGTCAGCCCCTCAAGGTCCTCGATGGCGCCCGCCCAGTCCGGGCTTTCGATCATGACGTCGAGCGCCAGGCGCGGCGCCGGCGCGGTGGATATATCAGGGTCGGGGTTCATTCCGGATCGCGCGGCTTGCGCTTATGCGCGGCTGCGTCCCTGGCGTCTTTGTCATAGGCCCGCACGATGCGGGACACCAAAGCGTGCCGCATCACGTCCTCGGCGGTGAAGCGCGTAATTTTCACGCCCTTCACGTCTTCCAGAATGCGCAAGGCGTGGGCGAGACCGGACGGCTGGCTCGGCGGCAAATCGACCTGGGACGGGTCGCCCGTCACCGCCATGCGGGCGCCTTCGCCCAGACGGGTCAGCACCATCTTCATCTGCATCACGGTGGCGTTCTGCGCTTCGTCGACGATCACGAAAGCGTCGGTGAGGGTGCGTCCGCGCATGAAGGCGAGAGGTGCGATCTCGATGACGCCGGTGT
>CAYNCS010000172.1:0-4306 GCA_964395875.1 uncultured Caulobacteraceae bacterium
GCGTACGACGGGCTGGCGATCGAATAGGCGCGCATGATCGGTTTGCCCTCTTCGCGCGGCAACCCGATCATGACGAACTCGCCGGAGCGGAAGCGGAAGCTCGCCGGGCGCGTGATCTTGAAGCTGAACAGACGGTCCGTCCAATGCTTCACCCAGAGCACGTCTTCCAAGAATTGGCCGTTCAACTCCGCCACGAAAAACCTCGAACTTTCTGAAATGGGACTGCGCGCCGCGCCTCTCCGGCGCAGCGCGTCCGCCGCTTTAATCCATGCGGCTGTCAACTTCCTAGCCTACGGAGCCGTCAGTTTGCGTCAAAAATCGGTTTAGGAGACCTGTATTTGTTGACGCAGCCTGGGGCCTACGCCTGGCCGCAGAGCCTCAGGAAGCGATCCTGTAGGGCCTGATCGGTCTTGAAAGCCCCCGTGAACCGCGTCGTCACCGTAGTGACGTGGCGATGGCCGACGCCGCGGGTCGTCATGCACTGGTGTTCGGCGTCGATCAGGACGGCCACGCCCAGCGGCTCCAGAGCGTTGGTGATTGCGTCCGCGATCTGGGCCGTCATGGTCTCCTGCGTCTGCAGGCGCTTGGCGAAAATCTCAACGACCTTCGCGATCTTGGAGATGCCGACAACGCGCTGGTTTGGCAGATAGCCGACAAAGGCTTTGCCCAGAAATGGCGCTACATGGTGCTCGCAATGGCTTTCGACCTCGATATTGCGCAGCAGCACGATGTCGTCGTAGCCGCCGACTTCCTCGAACGTCTTTGCCAGTTCATCGGCCGGATCGCGGTCATAGCCGGAAAACCACTCGCGATAGGCGTCCACCACGCGCGCCGGCGTATCCCGGAGACCTTCGCGGGTCGGGTCGTCGCCCGCCCAGGCCAAAAGCGTCCGCACCGCTTCCAGAGCCTCATCGCGAGACGGACGGCGCACAAGAGACGGAGCCGCCGCCGGGCGACGCTTAACCGCTGAATCCATTAAGAAACCTCTCCTAGTCTGAGGGCGAGGGTCGAGCCGGGGAACCCGGTCTTAACGCCCGCCCGCTTTTTCGGGCCCTCAGTTTTATTGCTCTGTATGAGCTGAACTCTAATCCATATAGGAAGGGAGTTCCAATTTCCATCAAAGCAATTGCTGCGTCTATCTTACGCAATTCCTCACAAACGGTTCACTCGATCAACGAAATAACATGCCGCAGATCCAACTGACCAATACCGCCACACGGTCTAAGGAGACCTTCACCCCCGCCGACCCGAACCGGGTGACCATGTATGTCTGCGGCCCCACGGTGTATTCCTTCGCTCATATCGGGAACGCCCGCCCGGCCGTGGTGTTCGACACGCTGTATCGCTTGCTGCGCTCCGTCTATGGGCCGGCGCACGTGGTGTACGCCCGCAATTTCACGGACATCGACGACAAGATTATCAAGGCGGCGCAGGCCTCCGGCGAGCCGATCGAGGCGATCACCGCCAAATTCGCCCGGATCTATCTGGAGGACACCGCCGCGTTGAACGTGCTGCCGCCCGGGCTTCAGCCGCGCGCGACCGAACATGTCGGCGACATGATCGACATGATCCGCACGCTGGAAACCCAGGGGCACGCCTATAAGAACGCCTCCGGCGTGAACTTCCATGTCCCGAGCATGGCCGATTACGGCAAGCTGGCCCAGCGCGACCGCGACGACATGATCGCCGGCGCGCGCGTCGACCCCGCCGAAGACAAAAAGGACCCCGCCGACTTCGCGCTCTGGAAGGCCGCCAAGCCCGGCGAACCATTCTGGGAAAGCCCCTGGGGCGAAGGCCGCCCCGGCTGGCACATCGAATGCTCGGCCATGATCAAGGCCAAGCTGGGCGAGACCATCGACATCCATGGCGGCGGCGTCGACCTCACCTTCCCGCACCATGAAAACGAACTGGCGCAATCCGAATGCGCCAACGGAAAACCGCTGGCGCGCGTCTGGCTGCACAACGGATTTCTCAACGTGAATTCCGAGAAGATGTCGAAGTCGATCGGCAATGTGCTGCTGGTGCATGAATTGCTGAAAGAGATGCCGGGCGAAGTGATCCGCTTCGCGCTGCTCTCGGCGCATTACCGCCAACCGCTGGACTGGACGGACTCGCTCATCGAGCAGTCGCGCAAAAGCCTGGACCGGCTGTATCGCGCGCTGGAGCGTGTGCAATCCACGCCCGCCGCACCGGATGCGCAACCTTCCGCCGCGTTCCTCGAAGCCTTGTGCGACGATCTCAACACGCCGCGCGCCTTCGCCGAATTGTTTGCGCTGGCGGGCGAATTGAACAAAGCGGAAGACGCAAAGGACATCGCGCGGCTGAAGGGCGAATTGCTGGCGGCCGGCCAACTGACAGGACTATTGATGCAAAACCCTTCCGAATGGCTCGGCTCGACCGGCGACGATCCTGACGCTGAAAAGATCAACGCGCTGATCGCCGACCGCATCGCCGCGCGCGCCGCCAAGAACTGGGCGGAAGCCGACCGCATCCGCCAGGTGCTGACGGATATGGGCGTGGTGGTGATGGACAATCCGACGGGCGCTACCTGGCGGCGGGCGACCTGACCGCCGCCGGGCGACAGCTCATCACTGAGTCTAACGCGGATTCCGCTGGCGGAAAGAGAGCGTGGGAGGGCGCGACGGTGAAGACTTTATCGATCGCGCCATGCGGGGCGATGATCAAGCGCGGTCCGGTCAGCCCTACAGCACTTCGTACTCGATCGGCTTGAACGCGTAATTGTTGCTCTGCAGGGCCGAACAAGCGGTCAGGCCGATCACCAGATCCATCCTGGCCTCGATCACCAGATAGTCTCCGGCCTTGCTTCGGGGCGGACGCACCGCCAACGCGCCGGTTTCGCCGTCGATCTCGACGTTCATGAACACGTTGAATGCGACGGGGATCTGATCCGGCGCGATTCCATAGGGCTCCAGCGCGCTGCACAGATTGCCGAAGCAGCCCGGATGCGTAACGTTTTCGCTATATAATTTCTGGAACATTTCGGCGCTGCAGGGCGCCAGCAGAAAGTCATGCCGGCCGACCGTGTCCTCGACGATCTCGAACAGGACGTTGCTGCGATTTGAATAGACCGGATCGCCCGTGCCCATCAGACAGCGGCTCAGATAATCCAGCGTCCGGCCCGACGAGATCCACTCGCGCACATCATGCGCGTTGAAGGCGACGAGGTCGGACACCTGTTCGCCTTCGACATCGACGATCTTCAGGCGCTGCCCTACGCCAAGCCGCAAGGCGGCGCCACTGCGCGGGGGAATTCTATGCCGCATCCTTGCTCTCCGCGGAATGCGGGTGGAAGGGGCAACGCCAAGCTGCGCCGACGCGCCGGCCGCTATATTGCGGGGCCGACGACGCCTCACCGTGCATGGCGAGCATTGGATTGATCGACCCTGAGAATGTTTTGTCGCGCTGCAGGATTTTTGAACGCAGCCTTTGATATTGGCCGTCGGCGCGCAGACGCTCGAACTGGTCGTGCAAATTGAACACGATGGCGGGATGCGAAAAGCGGCGCGCCTTGCGGCTGGCGCCGGGATGCAGGCCCACCACGAAAAACCCGCTGCCGCCGAGTGAAAATGCGAAGTGCGGCGAATCCGGATTTGCGTCCACCGCCGCATCGTAATCGTACCCGAGCCAGGAATCCTTATCGTGCAGGGATTGCAGGCGGTCCCACAGGACCGCTTCAAACGCCTCTTCGCTCAAATGGCGAGCCCGCCGAAAAATGATCGCGACGCTGGAAAACAGTTTCGGACGGCGTCGGTATTCCTCTGCAAAACGCCGGATTTCCTCATGCAGACGCAGGTCGTCCCAGGCGGACAAAATATCGCGCGCCACGATCACTTTGATCTGCCCGCGCTGCAGCGCGGACTTCGCGCCGACGCACGGAAAATCCTGCTGACGGATGAAGGCTTCGAACTGCCGCCGCAGATTGGCGGCCGGGCCTGCATGCGTTTTTCGGCTGAGATAATAGCTCATTGCGTGACGTGGCTGTTCATTGCCAACATCAACGCACGAGAGCCGATTAGGTTGCCTGAGTCAGCGGCAAAGCCCGCCGCGGATGATATTACCGCGCGAACTTCTGGAACTTGATCCGGTGCGGGATGAGCGAGTCCGCGCCCAGACGACGCTTCTTGTCTTCCTCATAGGCTTCGAAGTTTCCTTCGAACCACTCGACGTGGCTGTCGCCTTCGAAGGCCAGGATGTGCGTCGCCAGACGGTCGAGGAACCAGCGGTCGTGGCTGATGACCACGGCGCAGCCCGCGTAATCTTCCAGTGCGGCTTCCAGGCTTTGCAG
>CAYNCS010000173.1:0-4244 GCA_964395875.1 uncultured Caulobacteraceae bacterium
GGGCCGCCGGACAAGTTCGCGCAGGCGCGGGCGTCCTAGAAACCTAAACAAAGATGGCCTCCCTTTCAAAATCCTCCAGTGCCCGGAATTGGGTCAAGCGCGGACAGTGGGCGACTTATCCGACCCCTTGATCATCAGCCTTACAGTCCGGCGCGTGAATTTCGCCGCCGCATCATCAACGCCTGAGCAGAGCCCCGACGTGGTCGTCGCCGGGATGTTGGCCGTGCTGCGCGCGCTGGCGGCGGCGTTCATCGCCGCGTTCGGCGATCCCGCCGCGATGATCAAGGCCGGCGCCATCTGGGGCAAGACGCGCGAGAAAGCGCTGCGCTGGCTGCACGACATGGAGTGCGTGGTGCGGCGCTTGTTGCTGTTGCGCGCGGCTTTGTTACCGGCGCCGCCTCTGCGCCCGGTCCGCCCGTCAAAGCCGGGTAAACTGCGCCTCCGCGAAGGCGACGCCGAAAAGCTGTTCGGCCCCAGCGCTGATCCGGCGCTCTGGCGCGTCACGTTCCGCATGCCGACGCCGCCCGAGCCCTCCTGGATGTTTGGCGGCTTTCGCGCGCATGAGGATCAATACGATCTCGGCCATCGCGTCGAGGATTCCGCGAAGCCAGCGCGCCCCTGCACGCTGATCTGGGTCGACGATCCGCGCCCTTTGGCTGAGCGCTTCGAAGCGCTGCGCCGGGTGATAAACGATCACGAACATTACGCCGCGCGCCTGGCTCAGCGCCTTTATGGCTGGCGCGGCCGCGATGAGCGCCGCCAGCTGTTTCTCTATGGCCTGTGCGCCGAAGCGCCGATCAGCAATGAAGCCGGTCTGTCCGACGAAGAGTGGCAGGCCTTCGCCGACGCCCGGCCCATGGCGCGCGCGCTGATCCCGGCGTTTTCGATTCCGCTTGAGCCGCCGCCGCGGGATAGTTCCTGAGTTTTCGCGATTTTCCGTAAGCTGAACTTGCGCCTGCCCTGAGCGATCGGGGGAGGGCGGTGGTGTTTGTTTCAAGCGCAACGGCAATTCCTCCCCGAGCTTGTCTCGGGGAGGGGGACCATGCGAAGCATGGTGGAGGGGTTCTTGAATAGTGGTGCGCCATGTCCAACACCATTGCGCCAAAACCGAAAGCCGGCGCAGTCAGCCGCGCACGGGTGCAGCGCCGGCGAATGACGTTACCTGAAGTCGTGTTGTGGCAAGAACTCCGCAAACGTCCTGCAGGTTTGAAGTTTCGTCGCCAACATCCAAGCGGCCCTTACGTCCTCGACTTCTTCTGCCTGGACGCACGTCTCGCCATTGAGGTCGATGGAGAGACCCACAATTCCGGCGCGCGCATCGAACACGATGAAGCGCGTGATGCCTGGTTTGCGCGGGCTGGAATTCTGACGATACGTTTTTCGGCGAGTGAGGTGTTGAGCGATTGTGAGGCGATTCTGTCCTCGATCATTCGAAAAGCTAGCGAAAGGTCGCTGTCTTCCCATGCTCAGGAGCCTCCTGGAAAAGAGCCCCTCCACCGCCCTTCGGGCGGTCCCCCTCCCCGAGGCAAGCTCGGGGAGGAATAGCGCGTCGCGTGCGCTTCGCAGGCGTGACCTGAATGACCACTGTGAGCGGGAGAAGAGCCAAGCTTTCAGGCGGCAATGCAGGCTCCGCTAAGCCGCCGCCTTCGCCGCCCCCGAGCCCAGAATCATGTCCGACGCTTTCTCGGCGATCATCATCGTCGGCGCGTTGGTGTTGCCGGCGGGTACGCGCGGCATGACGGACGCGTCCACCACGCGCAGGCCTTCGATCCCATGCACACGCAATTGCGGATCGACCACCGCCATCGGGTCGTGGCCCATGCGGCAGGTGCCGGTGGTGTGAATGTCCGAGATCGCGGTGGCGCGGATGTAGGCGTCGATCTCCGCATCCGTCCGCACGCCGGGGCCGGGCGCGAATTCCCGGGCGCCGAGGCCGTTGAAGGCCGGCTGCGCGAAGATGTTCCGCACCGCCTTGATGGCCGAGCGCGCCACGGCGACGTCATAGTCCGACGCCAGAATGTTCGGATCGACCAGAGGCTGCGCCATCGGGTCGGCGGAGGCGAGGCGGATCTCGCCTTTGCTTTCCGGGCGCAGGATGTCGATGTGCGCGAAGAAGCCGTGCTGTGGGATGATCTTCTTGCCCATGTTCTCATAGAGCGCGAGGGCGAGGTGGATCTTGATGTCGGGTTCTTCCGAGCCGGGCATCGTCTTCAGATAGGCCACGACCTCCATCGGCGGGGCTGCGAGCGGTCCGCGTTTGAAGAGGGCGAAGTCCGCCACCGCCTTGGCGGCGACCAGCGGATTGAAGAAGTGGAACAGCGAGACCGGCTGGGTGCAGGTCTGCTTCACGGCGACGGCGACGTGGTCGTGATAATTCTGGCCGACTCCGGGAAGGTCATGAACCACCGCGATCCCGTGCTCGCGCAGATGCTCCGCGGGCCCGATTCCCGACAGCATCAGGATGTGCGGCGAGTGGATCGCGCCGGAGGACAGGATGATCTCGCGCGCCGCGTGGGCCTTGAGGGGGCCGTCATTTGTGCGCGCCTCGACCGCCACGGCGCGCTTGTTTTCGATCACGATCTTCGTGACGTGCGCGTTGGTGATGATGGTGAGGTTCTTGCGATGCGCTGCGGGGCGCAGATAGGAATACGCCGCGCTGGAGCGTTGACCCGCCGAAGCGGTGACGTCCGCGGGGCCGACGCCCAGCCTTGAGGCGCCGTTGAAATCGTCGTTGTACGGCGCGCCCGCCGATTGCGCGCCTTCGCAGAACGCCTTGGCGATCGGGTTGTTGATGCCGAAGCGCGTGATGCGGACGGGCCCATCCTTGCCGTGGATCGGGTCGTCGTTCGGTTCGAAGCTCTCGAGCTTCTTGAAATAGGGCTGTACGTCATCGAAGGCCCAGCCTTCGTTGCCGAGCTGGCGCCAGCCGTCATAGTCGCTGGGTGCGCCGCGGTCATAGACCATGCCGTTGATGGAGCTGGAGCCGCCCAGCACCTTGCCGCGCGGCGTATACATGGGGCGGCCGCCGGCGTGCTTCTGCGGCACGCTGACATGCATCCAGGAATACCAACCCTGATGCATGATCGGCAGCAGGCCGCCCGGGGAATTGATGAAGATCGAGCCGTCTTTGCCGCCCGCCTCCAGCAGCAGCACGCGGTTCTTCGGATCGGCCGACAGGCGGTTGGCGAGCACGCATCCGGCCGAGCCCGCGCCGAGGATGACGTAGTCATAGATAAGCTCGAGCGCCATCGTCTCTCCTTAGAGCCTTTCCTGATCGGAATTGTTCGATCAGATAAGAAAGGCTCTGAATCAAAAAATCTGCGGCCGATACGCGGCCGGATCTGTCTTTATGGATTTAGTGCTTAGCGGCGTCGCCGGTCTGACGGAAGAGGCGGGGCGTCATGCCCGTGGCGCGGCGGAAGGCGCTGGAGAAGCTGCCGGCATTGGCGAAGCCCAGACGAGCGGCGACTTCCTTCACGGGCAGATCCCGCTCCAGCAGCAGCTTCTTGGCGCGCTGGGTGCGTTCGCGCTCGATATGCGTGATGACGGACTCGCCCGCGAGATTGCGATAGAGGCGCAACAGATGGCGCGGGCTGACCCCGCAGAGCTGCGCCAGCTCCTGGACCGTCGGCGTGGAATCGTCCTGCGCCAGGCGGTCGGCGATGCGCCGGTATTGCCAGGCGGCTAGCCGGCCTTCGGCGCGGCGGTCTTCGCCCGCCTCGACGGTGCGGGCGGCCTCGATCATGAGGGCCGTGGAGCAAGCCTCGACGAACGCCGCGCTTGCGAGACCAGGATTGACCAGCTCATCGTTCAGTCGGCGGAACAGAGTCTTGAGCGTGTCGTTCCGCAAATTCACGCAGGTGCGCAGTTCGCTTTCGGTCCAGTCGAACTCGCGCTCCACGGTTTCGTTGAAGCGTTCGGGTTCGATCTCGCAGCGTACCGTCTGGACGCGGCCGCCCGTGGAGCGCGCAAGCACCGTGATTCCCGCTGGCCGCAGAAACATGTTGCCCATATAAGCGAAGCGGCCCGGCGCGATGTCCGGGAAAGCGGCGGTGCCGTCCGCCGCCAGGGGCGGCAGCGACATTTCCAGCATGTGCGCGTTTTCGCGGGCCGTCACCTCAAGGGGCGTAGGCCAGCGCCATTCGACGATCTGGGCGATCGCTGCGGGCGAGCGGATTTCACGCAGGATAAGAGGCGCCGTTTGCATGCACTAAGAGCACTCTTTCAGGCGCCGCTGGTCAAGG
>CAYNCS010000174.1:0-4133 GCA_964395875.1 uncultured Caulobacteraceae bacterium
GGAACACGGCGGCGACGTCATTGTAGCCCTCGATGTCGGCCTTCTGCGCGAAATACAGATAGCGGCGGTTCGCCTGGCTTTCGCCAGCGAAAGCTTCTTTCAGATGTTCCAGAGTTTTTGAGCCAGCAAGACCCATGGTTCGCTCCCACTATTGGATGCAGCGTCTTGCGCCTAATGGCTTAGGCTGCGCCGCGACGAGCGAACAATACCGCCCCATCGAGGCCGGTCAAGAATTGCTTTAGAACGGTTATAGAAATTTCATGCGGCACATTAGCGCCGCTCGACGCGCACCAAAACGTCGACGCTTTTCACGCGCACGCCGTCGCCCAGGTCCGGCAGACCCGTCACCTGGATGGAATCCCCGGGGATATCCACCAGCCGGTCTTCGTCTTCCAAAAAGAGGTGATGGTGAGAGGTCGTGTTCGTGTCGAAAAACGTGCGACCGCCATCCAGCGTCACACGGCGCAGAAGCCCCGCCGCCGCCAACTGGCCCAATGTATTGTAGACGGTGGCGACCGAGACATCGACGCCCGATTCCTGCGCCAGCCGCAGCACATCATCCGGCGTCACGTGCTTGTCGGCGCCGTCGAAAAGAATCGCGGCCAACCCGACGCGCTGGCTCGTCGGCCGCAGTCCGGCCTTCAAAAGCATCTTTTCCGCGATCTCGCGCACCATACTTCGCCTCAGATGAGAACCATTTGCATCTTAGAATGTTTCTAAAAGTGGTCAAGCAGCCTTTGACATATAACACACTCAATAGATTCAAAGGCCTGGTGGTTTCCCCAAGAAATGGATTTATGACGAGAACTTAATTCAGCAAGCGTCACAGAAGGACGCTACATTCCGGGCACGCACGATCGTCTGCCGCCAAGATTGAACCCCCGGGGCGCCCTCCCCGGAGACAGCCATCAATCGTCCTCAAATCGTCAGGCGATCGTGCGACTTTTCCGCATCCCTCAATGACTACCCTTGCGAGCATTCTTCGATGCGCCCGGCGCCGGATTGCTCAGAAAGTCGAGCCCAAGCAACACCGCTGCGACGCCAAGCGGAAACACGGTGAAAATCATTCGATACGCCACCAGGGCCGCGATGACCTGAGGTCCGGACGCGGCCGCCGGCGCCAGCGACAGGATAGCTGCCTCGAAAGTTCCGAGACCGCCCGGCGTTCCTGAAACCGCGCCGAGGAGGCCGGCGCTGACGAACACGGCGACGAAACTCATATACGACCAGCCGACACTCTCCGGCAAAAACGCGTACAGGATTCCCGCAGTCGACAGCCAATCGATCGTCGTGAAGCCGACCTGCAAAACTGCGCGACGGAACCCGAGCGATCGAAATCGCATCCCCCAGAACGTCACATCATCGCGCCGCGCCGAGGCCGCCACCCAAATGATTGCTGGCGCCAGCAAAAGGACGCCGGCCGCACGCAAGGCGAACTCCGGCGCGATCGGGACGCGCGGCGGATCAATCACAAGGCTCAGCCCGGCCGCTGTCACAGCGCCCAGCGCAACCGAAGCGGCCGTTATCGCCGACAGCGCCCCAATCTCCCGCGCGCGCATGCGACCGCGATAGATCCGCGCGCGCGTCACAGGCGCCGATGCATATGAAAACCCGATGGCGTTCGACAATCCATAGGTCACGAACGCATAGCGGAACACGCGCGCGAACGGCTGATCGCAATGCAACATCTGCAAAACCGAGCGTTCGATCAACGCCAGCATGATGAAGGACACCAAACACAAGACCAGGGTGAGCGCCGCGTTGCCCGGACGTGTACGCGCAAAGCTGCTCCAGATCTCGGCCGGATCATGCATGGACACTTCGCGCACGATGATGAACACCGCCGCCGCCAGCATGGCCAGTCCCAGCAACGGCGTGACGCGCCTCAGGCGTCGCCGCCACTTTCCACCTACAGGCGCCAGCGAGACATCCGCCGTCTCGACGTCGTCAGCCATGCGATCTCTTCCCCCTGCGCGAATTTGGCCCAGTCGCACATAAGGCGCAAGGTGTCGCAACCGCAGTCGCTCCCGCGCAAGATTCGCCGCAAAAGCCTCTTTCGGCGCCCCAGACGCAACGACATCAGGATGCGCCCTCACGTCCAGAGGCCGCACAAAGCGGGGAAAAAACGCGATTCTGGGTTGCAGGAGATGCGCCCGAATGCCCGCATCCAAGCGTCCCCGGCGCCTGAATCTGCGTTTTTTCCGCAAATACGCGGGTTTTTGCGTCAGTGCTGCTGGACACACTCCTTGGATCGCGTATAGCGACCCGGCCTTACGCTTCGGAGGCATTGAACGCAGAAGGCGTCGAAAATGTACTGGATAAAGGGGATTTGAACAGGCGGAAGACGATGGAATAAGGCGCCGCCAACGACGAATTGCGTTTTTCAAGCAGAAAAGCGCGATTTTTTTCGAAAAAAGTGCAGCGCCGAATGCTCAATCAATTCAACGTCAATGATTCCATGGGATTACAGGGATCATCCCCACTGCGAATCCGGCCCGCAGCCGTCCGCAGTTTCATCAGTGCAGAAATGATTGGAGAACTGACAATGGCAATGAAACCTAAAGCCCCCGCGAAAAAGCCCGTCGCCAAGAAGGCGCCGGCGAAAGCCCCGGCGAAGAAGCCGGCCGTGAAGAAGGCCCCGGCGAAGGCCGCCGCACCGACCAAGTCGGTGAAAGTCACTGCACCCGCCGGCAAGGCGATCACGCAAAGCGCCCTCCTTCAGCTGGTCGCGGACCACAACGAAATGAGCAAAGCCGAAGCGAAGCGCTTCGTCGAAGGCTATCTCGACGTTGTGAAGGCCCACGTCCTGAAGGGCGTTAAGGTGAAGATCGGCGACATCGGCATGATCATGATCCGTTCGCGCAAGGCGCGCATGGGCCGCAACCCGCAAACGGGCGCGCCTGTGAAGATCAAAGCGTCCAAGAAACTCGCGTTCCGCCAATCGGCCACGATGCGCGAAGAAATCCGCTAAACGGATTTCGCCAAGCCGCCTCACGGTCTTTGCGAAGCGCGGCTCCGAGAGCTCAGGAGCTTCGCATCGCAAGGCCGGGACGGCAGGAAAAGCATAAAGGCCCCTGCAGCCCGACTCCTTTGCGAGCACAACATGCAGAAGCAAATTTAGACGGCGCGCTGAAATCCCCAGCGCGCCGTTCTAATTTTCAGTAAGCGGATCATACGCCGTCAGCCCAAATTGTTGCGAAAATCGCAAAAGGATGGCGCGGGCATATCGTAAATCATCACGACTTCCATAATTCCTCCCTTTGCATTCACTGGCCTGCTGATATCGTCATGGTGCGCTTCGCGCGCCGACTAGAGCGCAAAGCGTTTCGCTGAAACGGCGATCACTACGATACGGGAGGAAAAGCCAATGTTGAATCTCACCAGCGACGAAGTGCTGACCACCACGCGCTCGGTGCGCAAACGGCTGAATCTGACGCGCCCGGTGGATCGCGCCGTGATCACCGAATGCCTGGACATCGGATTCCAGGCGGCGAACGGTTCGAACAATCAGGCCTGGGAATGGGTGATCGTGGACGACGCTGCGACGCGCGCGAAGGTCGCCGACATCTATCGCGCCGGCATGAAGCATTTCGTGGACATGATCCAGGCGGACCCGTCCGTCTATCTGGGCCGCAGCACCGGCCGGAATACGCGACAGGAGCAAATGGGCGAGGCGGTCGCTTACCTGAACGAGCACATGCATGAAGTCCCCGTTCTGGTGATCCCGATGATGCACGGCCGCATGGAGGGCAAGAACATCTTCTACCAGGCCAGCCAATGGGGCTCGATCTGGCCGGCGATCTGGAACTTCATGCTGGCGTGCCGCTCCCGCGGCCTCGGCACCTCGCTGACGACCGTCCACCTCTGGAAGGAAAAGGAGATGGCCGAGCTGCTGGGAATTCCCTTCGACAAGTTCACCCAGGCCGGATTGATCCCCGTGGGCTACACGATCGGCGACAAGTTCAAGCGCGCCGAACGCAACCCCGCCAGCGAGATGATCCGCTGGAATAAGTTCTGAAAATCAGACGCGCCGCCGCAGCGGCGGAAAATCCTCGGCGTTTGGATTTCAGACGGAAGAATATCCCGGTGGTGCCGCCTGGGTGACTTGAACACCCGACCTACGCATTACGAAT
>CAYNCS010000175.1:0-3761 GCA_964395875.1 uncultured Caulobacteraceae bacterium
GCGCGGCGATAGAGCTTTTCTTCGTGCGCCAGCAGACTTTGCCGATCGTATTTTGAGAGCCAGTTCAAGGCGGCCTCCAGCCCAACGGCTTCGATGATCGCAGGCGTCCCCGCCTCGAAGCGATGCGGCGGCTCGGCGTAGGTGATACGGTCCTCGTGGACCTCACCGATCATCTCGCCGCCGCCTTGATAGGGCGGCAGTTTGGCGAGCGCTTCGGCGCGGCCATACAGAACGCCGATCCCGGTCGGGCCATAGACCTTGTGGGCAGAGAAGACGAAGAAGTCGCAGCCGAGCGCCTGCACGTCGATGGCCAGATGCACGGCGCTTTGACAGCCATCGATGAGGGTCAAAGCACCGGCGGCCTTCGCGGCCTGCACGATCTCTTTCACCGGATTGACCGTGCCCAGCACGTTCGACATGTGCGAGACCGCGACGATCTTTGTGCGCTCGGTGATCATCCCGCGCAGCGCGTCGACATCCAGCGAACCATCGTCGCGAATCGGCGCCCATTTCAGAACGACGCCCTTGCGTTCGCGCAGGAAATGCCACGGTACGATATTGGCGTGGTGCTCCATCTGCGTGATGAGGATCTCATCGCCCTCGCGCAGGGACTGGCCAGCGGTGGCGGCGACCAGATTGATCGCCTCGGTCGCGGATTTCGTAAACACGATCTCGTCGTGCGAGGCGGCGTTCAGGAAGCGCGCAACCGTCTCGCGGGAGGATTCAAACTTGCCAGTGACTTCATTCGCCAGCGTGTGCAGGCCGCGATGCACATTGGCGTAGGAATGCCGCATCACGTTCGCCATGGCCTCGATCACGGCTTCGGGCTTTTGGGCGGAGGCGGCGCTGTCGAGGTAAATCAGCGGCACGTTCTTGTGCACCGTCCGCTGAAGGATCGGGAAATCGGCGCGCAGCGCCGCCAGATCGAAGGGTTTCGTCACACCGTCCGCCGCGCTCATTGGGATTTCTCCGTGAGCCAGGTTTCCATCCGCGCCGTGATTTCGGCGTGCAGCGCCTCGGGCAAATCCGCCGGGATCACCTGCGTCAGGAAGGCGGCGATCAGCATGGCGCGCGCTTCCGTCTCTGGCACACCGCGCGAGCGAATATAAAATAGAGCGTCCTCATCCAGATCGCCGATGGCGTTGCCGTGCGCGCACGTCACGTCGTCGGCGAAGATCTGCAATTCAGGTTTGGCGAAGACTTCCGCGCCTTCCTCCAGCAGCAGCGCCTGATGGTTCTGCCGCGCGTCGGTTTTCTGCGCCGGCTTGGCGACAAGGATCTTCCCTTGAAACACGCCCTGGCCATTGGCGCGTGCAACGCCGCGAATGTTCTGATCCACCTTTGCGCCGGCCGGCGGCGCATTCCGGCCCGGCCCATGCACGACGATGTCCGAACTCATGTCGCAATGCCGGCCGGAAGCCGACAGGTACGCGCCGTTGAGGATCAACTCGCCGCCGTCCCAGAGCTCCACCTTGGTCTCCAGCCGCGCATATTCGCCGCCAAACGACAGCGTGAATTGCTCATAACGCCCGCCCGGTCCGACCACAACTTCGGCGCGGTTCAGAACGACAGCGTCCGCCGCGCCATCCTGAATGACAATGCGCGTCAAGGCACCGCCGCGCACATTGGCGGTGAAGCTGCCAGCCGACAGACCCGCTTGCGCATTGATGCGCTCAACCACGATTTGATGCCCGGACTTCACCGAGAAGACCCGATTGGCTTGACCGTCGAATTCAACAACGTCCGCCGCATCCGCGTCCTCATCCAGCGAGAGCGCCGACGCCAAAGCCGTGATGATCGACAGATCCAGCGGCGCATCGGAAAGCGGGGCCGCTTCATGCGCATGATCGTGCGCATTCTGGATCGGCGTATCGGCATTGATGGCGGCGCGCAGATCGCTCCAGCGCCAGCCTTCAACGCGGCGGCTCGGCAGTCCCTGCGCGCGGATCAACGCCGCCGCCGGAGCCCCGCACGCACCCTGCGCGTCCAGCACCTCCAGCAAGCGCCGTTCGCCCGCCGACAGATTTATGACCGCAGACGCGTTCATGCCGCCGCCTTCAGATAACGGTCATAGCCTTCCGCTTCGAGCGCAGCCGCCAGTTCCGGTCCGCCCGAATCCACGATGCGGCCAGCGACCAGCACGTGAATACGATCCGGCTTCACATATTCGAGTAGGCGCTCGTAATGGGTAATGAGCAACATCGAGCGGTCCGGCGCACGCAGCGCGTTGATCGCATCGGACACATTGCGCAGCGCGTCGATATCGAGACCCGAATCCGTCTCGTCCAGAATGGCGACGCGCGGCTCGAACATCGCCATCTGCAGCATTTCCATGCGCTTCTTTTCGCCGCCGGAAAAACCGACATTGAACGGCCGGCGCAGCATGTCGTCGGACATGTTCAAGGTTTTGGCGACTTCGCGCACCTTCTTGAGAAACTCGCCGGGCGACATTTCCGCTTCGCCGCGCGCCTTGCGCTGTGCGTTGAGCGCAGTGCGAACAAACGTCATCGCCGGTACGCCCGGCAGCTCCAGAGGATACTGGAACGACATGAACAGGCCCTTGGCGGCGCGCTCTTCCGGCAAAAGCGCCAGGAGATCCTCGCCGTTCATCGTCGCGGCGCCGCTAATTTCGTAATCGTCGCGGCCGGCCAGCACTTGGCTGAGCGTCGACTTGCCCGCGCCGTTCGGCCCCATAATGGCGTGCACTTCGCCAGACGGTACAGCCAAAGTTAGCCCCTTCAGGATTTCCTTGCCGGGAATGGCGGCGCGTAATTCTTTAATATCCAACATCACTTTAACCCACGCTGCCTTCCAGGCTCACCGCCAGCAGCTTCTGCGCTTCGGCCGCAAACTCCATCGGCAGCTTCTGCAAAACTTCACGCACAAAACCGTTCACCAGAAGCGCGACTGCCTCTTCCTCGGGGATCCCGCGGGCCCGGCAATAGAACAATTGCTCGTCCGACAGACGCGTCGTCGTCGCCTCGTGTTCGAGCACGCAATCCTTCGCGCGCGCTTCGACATAGGGAATTGTGTGCGCGCTGCATTCGTGCCCGATCAGCAAGGAATCGCACTGCGTGAAGTTGCGCACGCCGCGCGCCTTCGGATTGACGCTCACGAGACCGCGATAGGCGTTCGAGCTCCTACCCGCCGAAATGCCCTTGGAAATAATCCGCGACTTCGTATTGGCGCCCAGATGGATCATCTTGGTGCCGGTATCCGCCTGCTGCGCGCCATTGGTCACGGCGATCGAATAGAACTCACCGGAAGACTCGTCGCCACGCAACACGCAGGATGGATATTTCCAGGTAATCGCCGAACCTGTCTCCACCTGCGTCCAGGAGATTTTGGACCGCGCGCCCCGGCAATCGCCGCGCTTGGTCACGAAATTGTAGATGCCGCCCTTGCCTTCGGAATCACCAGGCCACCAATTCTGGACCGTCGAATACTTGATCTCGGCGTCGTCCAGAGCGACGAGTTCGACCACCGCCGCGTGCAACTGGTTTTCGTCGCGCATCGGCGCGGTGCAGCCTTCGAGATAGGAAACATAGGAGCCCTTGTCGGCGACGATCAGGGTACGCTCGAACTGACCGGTGCCCTTGGCGTTCATCCGGAAATAGGTGGAGAGCTCCATCGGGCAGCGCACGCCGGGCGGCACATAAACGAACGTGCCGTCCGAGAACACGGCCGTGTTCAAGGTCGCGAAGAAATTATCCGACGGCGGCACCACGGAGCCCAAATATTTCTTCACCAGTTCCGGATGC
>CAYNCS010000176.1:0-3685 GCA_964395875.1 uncultured Caulobacteraceae bacterium
ATTTTTCAAGGATTTCAGGTGTCTCAGACTGTCTCATCTGATAGCCAGTTGGCGGAGAGGGTGGGATTCGAACCCACGGTACAGTTGCCCGCACTCCGGTTTTCGAGACCGGCCCGTTCGACCACTCCGGCACCTCTCCTGCGACGTGGCGAGGCGCGCATATAGCCGCCCAAAACCCAAGACGCAACAAAGCCGCCGGGGGACGGGTCAAAAAACTTTCAAGCTTCGGACTTTCACCCAAAAGCTCGGACGGGTCAGGGCCTTAAGCTGACGGAATCCGGGGTGCGGCGCGCTCAATCCTGGATGCGGATCAGGCGCGCGCTTCGCCGTGGCGGGCCACCGGGGAGGGAGGAACAGGGGAAAGGGCGTGAGCTGCAGGCCCTAAAGCATTTCCATCAAGGGCAGTCCCTCGACGATGTACGGGAACGCGCCCAGCGGCTTGGAGAGCGTGTCCGAAACGGCTTTCCCGCTGATCAGGGGAATCTTCAGATTGATGCACAGGGCGATCTCCGCGGCGCTGCGCACATTCGTCGCCATCGACAGAATCTGTCGGGTCCGCAGCGCGTCGCGCTGGGCTGCGAAGCGGCGCAACGCCGATTGCCGCAGGGCGTCTTCGGCATTGGGCAGGCTCAGCGCCATCGTGCGCACTTTCGCGTGCGATAGCGACCCCACATTGAAGCCCGGATCCGTAATCAGCAGATCGACGGCGCTGAAGCGCTCCGCAAGGAAGTTCGTGACGTCGCCGATGGTGCTGTAGAAGGGATCGCGTGGCACGTCGTAAAGCATGGCGGCGACGTTGGGTCGGGGCCAGGCCTCCAGACCGCTCAGCATGCGCGCGTAATCCGCGCGCGGTCCCGGCTTGGTCAGGTTCGTGTAGCTTACCGGCAGATAGAGAATTCCCGGCGGGAGCGCGCCGTCCGGCAGCGCGTCCAGAGCGGCGCGTGCGGTCTCTTCGTCAAAACGCGCGAAGTCCTGCGCCGCTGGAAAGTGCGTGTCGCCGTCGAAAATGCTGAGGTAGCGTGTGTCCTCCGGCGCCCAGCGCGACGCTATGGAGCCCACGAATTCCTGTTTGGGCGCCACGAACACGGCCCGGAAAGAGGGGACGAGGGGGCGGCGGCGCGTCGCTCGCGGCGGGCTCCATGACGGGTTTGCGTAGAAACTCGATCTTGCGATTGTCGATGCGGTA
Organism: uncultured Caulobacteraceae bacterium; assembly: GCA_964395875.1. Lineage (GTDB taxonomy): Bacteria > Pseudomonadota > Alphaproteobacteria > Caulobacterales > Aquidulcibacteraceae > JBEVJO01. Next base: position 1,187 of record CAYNCS010000176.1, read on the forward strand.
GACGGCGCAGCGCAGCAGGCCGTGCAGATCGCCCAACTGGCCGTCCACGAGGAGGCGCATCTCAGGATTGGACAATTGCGCCAGCCGGACGAGTTCGTCTCTGTCGCCGGAGAATAGAACCAAGGTGGCTTCGCCCGCGTCGCCGACGCCGAACAATTGGCGCTGAAGAGCGTTCGCTATGGGCTGGAGGAAGTCCGGCTGGACCGCGCCGGCATACGGGTCCGACAGCATGAAGGTGTTGGGGGATGTCTGCTCGACGCGCCTTGGATAGGGCCAGGCGGCCTCCAGATGGGCGGCCGCAAAGCGCCCGGCGGTCGCCAGCACGTCGCTGCCAGGCCTTTCCAGGCGGGACGGCTGCAAAAAGATGCGGAGGCAAGCCCACGCCGCCATCAGAGACCTTTCGTTACGCATTCAGGGAATCATGCGTCGGGAAGTTTTGCCAACCAATTACGTTTGCACTCTGGATTGACGATTGTTCCGGCCCGCACAGCCATTAAGGTGGCGGCATGACACGCGCGCCGGCCATTAACCCAAACGTCTTCGCCAACATGCCCCTGGACAGGGCCGCCCACCGCCGAACCGATCCGGCGTGGATAGAGGCTGCCTTGCGCGGCGCCGGGGCGCGGATCGTCGTTTTCGACGCTCGGCGTCAGGTCCTGACCGAGGAGGAGCCCGTTTTCGCCGTTAAATGGCTGAGGGGCGATGCGCCGAACTTCTTTGGCGCAGGCGCGCCGCTAATGTTTCTCGGCGTGAAGGGCGACGAGACCTATTTTGCGTTGGGCATGGGCAAGGACTTCAATCTCGAGGCCACGGCGCTGGCGGGCGCGTTTTCCGATCTGCGCTTTGCGGCCAATAAGCTCTCGCGCGACGATTCCGCCATCGCCGGTTTGGGCGCATGGCTATTGGACTGGCACGCCCGCCATGGCTTCTGCGCCAAGTGCGGGGCTGAATCCGAGGCCGTCGATGCTGGCTGGAAGCGGGTCTGCGGATCCTGCAAGACCGAGCATTTTCCGCGGGTGGATCCGGTCGCCATCATGCTGGCGACGCGCGGCGATGCATGTCTGCTCGGCCGCCAGAGCATGTTCCCGAAAGGCATGTATTCGGCCCTGGCGGGCTTTGTGGAGCCCGGAGAGACGGTCGAGGAAGCCTGTGTCCGCGAATTGTTCGAGGAAGCGGGCATCAGGGCGCAGGCCGGCAAGGTGAAATATCTCTTTGCGCAGCCCTGGCCCTTTCCGTCGTCCTTGATGTTTGGTCTCCATGTGGAGGCCGACACGGACGACATCACGGTGGACCCCAGCGAACTGGAGGAAGCGCGTTGGTTTACGAAGGCCGAAGTGCGTGAAATGTGCGCTGGCGGCTTGCAGACGCCGGACGGACCATTATTCGTGCCGCCTGCAATCGCCGTGGCGCGATGTCTGATCGACGCCTGGCTGGCGGCGTAGACTCAGCGCCTCTCAAAGGGGCGTTGCGCGAGAGGGGGCGTCATGGGCCGATATATCGCGATCGCCATTCTGGGCGCATTGTCGGCGCTGGCGGTGGTTTTGTTTCTGGCGCCCGGCCGGAAACTCCCGGCGCCGCTTTATTATCAGGGCGTCGGCGCCGAAGTGATCGCGCAGCGCGGCGGCGCGGGGCTTGGCCCCGAAAACACGATGGCGGCGGCGCAATTATCGCTCGCCGCGAAAGCGGACGCCCTGGAATTCGACCTTTGGGGCCTGCGCGACGGCGCGCTGGCGCTGATCCACGATCCGGACCTTGCGCGCTCCACCGGCGTTCCTGGCGAAATCGAAGTGATGACCCGCGCCGATCTGGAGCGCTTTGACGCCGGCTACGCCTTTCAGGATGAAAGGGGCAATCGCCCCTTCGTTGGACAGGCGATTCACCCGCCGGTGCTCGACGACATGCTGGCCGCCTTTCCCGAAGCCCGCGTTTTCCTGGAGATCAAGCACGACAATCTGGAGACGGCGGCCGCTTTGTGCACGTCGGTGAAAGTGGCGCAGGCGGAATCCCGTGTTCTGGTCGCGTCGTACTTTGACGCGCCTCTGCGCGCCTTCCGTCGTGAGTGCCCGAACGTCGCCACTGCGCTTTCTCCGGCGGAAGTGAAGTCGTTCGTGACCATGCAGAAACTACGGCTGTCGCGGTTTTCGCCCTTGGACGGCGAGGCCATCGTGGCGCCGGAAATCGCCGATGACGGCATGCGCGTCATAACGCCTGAACTGGTGGCGGCGGCGCATGCGCGCGGCGTGCGCGTGAGCGTCTATACGATCGACGCGCCGGAAGACATGAAGCGCTTCTGGAAAATGGGCGTGGACGGATTGATCACCAACCGGCCGGACGTCGCGGTGCAGGTGCGCGCGGACCTTGGCCTGAAATAGGCCGTTCCCCGATATCGGCCGTCCTCAAAGCATCGCGAAAAACAAAAAGGGCGAGCCGTGAGGCTCGCCCTGAATGCATGCAAGTTTTTCTGCGGATCAGCCGGCGGCCGGCGCAGCAGCCGCTGGT
>CAYNCS010000177.1:0-3568 GCA_964395875.1 uncultured Caulobacteraceae bacterium
TCCTTCGGCCGCCGCGAGGGCTGCACATAGGCCGCCTTCCAGGGCCGCGGCCCAAGCGCCCTGAGCGTCGTCGCCGGGTGAAAGGTGCCAGCACCCACCTCCATGTCGTAGGGTTGCAGGATGACGCAGCCCTGCGCCGCCCAGTAATTCTGCAAAATCAGAATGATGTCCTGGAAACAGCGGGGCTTGGGATAGGTCTGCGGTGCAGATTTCGCGCCCGCCTTCGTCCCGTTCTTCGCGCTGCTCTTCGCCGTCCCGGCCATAGAATCCATCCGCCCGTGCAATGCGCGCGGACGCTAGCGAATATTTTCGAAAAGTGGAGTCTGTTCGGATCCGTCCGGATCGGCCGCTTATGCGGCCATCCGGTCGTGATGATCCAGGGCGGCTTCCTGCCGGCGGAGCTCAAGGGCTTCCTTCCGGACATGGTAGATGGCCGTCGCCAGAAGCGCCGCGCCGCCCAAAAAAATCGCAAAACCAATAACCGCGACAAGAACGAGCATAATGCTCATGAGAACCCCCGACATCCCATCGCGCCCCCCGGCGCGCCCCTTGTGAATAACCTATATCAGCTCCCAGTGTGTCGGAAACTAAACTCTAGGTTAGACCGCCGTCTTGGACGGCGTGGACATATAGAATGCGAGTTCGGGCAATTTTGTGACAAAGCCGCCCACTTTGCGGTCTTCGGAAGATCAGGGCCGCGCGTCGAACAAAGGCGCCAGGGCGCTTTCGCCGCGCAGCGCCGCCGCTGCCTGGGGTGCGTGCTTGTCCGGCCCATCATCATGCAAAACAAGGCCTTGCAGATAACGCGTCGGGGCGCGCGACCCTTTGGTGGCCCGGATGATCACACGTTTGGCGGGATCGCCCGCGTGCGGATGCAGCGGCAGAACCGCGATGTCGCCCGCCCGCGAGTCCAGGCTTATCAACAAATCCTTCAACCGGTCGGCGCGGTGAATGACATAAAAATATCCGCCCGAGCGCGTGATGCGGGTCATGAACCTGGCCCATTGGTCGAAGGGCCGGTCGGTGATCAGCGCCGCCTTCTTGGCGTCCGACGGCGCACGCAGGCTGCGCGGATCGTCGAAGAAGGGCGGATTGACGAACACCACGTCGTATTTGCCGTAGTCCAGATCCAGCGGCGGGTGGGCCAGATCGCCCTGCACCACGCGGACCCGTTCAGCCAGACCGTTCTCTGCCGCATTAGCCTGGGCCAGGGCCGCCATGGCCGGGTCCTTCTCCATCCCCGTGAAGCGCACGTCCGGCAAGCGGGCGGCGGCGCACAACAACGCGGCCCCAGCGCCGCACCCGACTTCGAAGAATCGCGGGATCGGTTGGGAGGTTGGCGGCGGCGCCAGGCTCGCGGCCAGCAGAACGGCGTCCAAACCCGCCCGGTAGCCCTTTGCGGGCTGCGACAATTTAACCTTACCGTCCAGGAACCCGTCGCTGGTGAGACCGTCTGCGCCCGCCATTGTTGGAGTCGCACTCCTACCCGAAAGTTCGGCCGTCCGAGATGAAACGGCCCTTACGCTCCCCGCTTTCGAGCGGGATCTGCACATCGCCGGCGATTGAACCCCCAATATCAGGCGCTTCAAAGGCAATCCGGCGGGAATCTTACGCAAACTTCACGAATTTCAGGCCGCGCGCCATCCGGCGCGCCCAAGCTCGCTCCCCGAAAGGGTGGAGCCGAAACAGGCGCTCGAACAGTCGGATTTCCGGCGATCAATGCGTGGATTGAGTCGAATGCTAAGCGCTTCGCCCCTCGGGATGCAATCGTACGTTTGACAATTTCACGCATTTATTGACAACGGCGTGCAGCGCCCAGGCGCTCAGGAAGGCTCTCCTCGCCTTCGCATGATTGGGATAATGTTGACGGAGCGCCCTTGCAGCCTATCGTAAGCTGTGCATGCGGCGGCGACGCCGAAAAAGGAGTGCGTGGTGCGCGCTAACGTAGAAGCGGCGAAGCCAGTCAGCGTTGCGTCCGCGGATCGTCTCTTCGCCTTGCTGGCCAAGGAAATGAGCGCGGTGGACGCGATCATCCATGACCGCATCAACAGCGCCGTTCCGCTCATCCCGAATCTGTCGGCCTATCTGATCGACGCCGGCGGCAAGAGGCTGCGCCCGATGCTGGCGCTCGCTGCGGCGGCCGCCGTCTCCGGCGTCAACGAAGCCGCGCGCAAGCTGTCCGCCGCCGTCGAGTTCATCCATACGGCGACCTTGCTGCACGACGACGTGGTGGACCGCTCCACCATGCGGCGTGGGAAGACTTCCGCGAACTTCATCTGGGGCGATCAGGCCAGCGTGCTGGTCGGCGACTTCCTGTACGCCCGCGCCTTCAACCTGATGGTCGAGACCGGCGACATCCGCATCCTCGACATCCTGGCCCGCGCCTCCTGCGTCATCGCCGAGGGCGAAGTGATGCAATTGGCCGTCTCGCGCGGCGACGAACTCCCGCTTGAGCAATATCTGCAGATCATCGACGCCAAGACCGCCGCTCTGTTCGCCGCTTCGGCGCAGTCGGGCGCGGCGGCCGCCGGCGCGGCGCCGGCGCTGGAACAGGCGCTGGAAACCTTCGGCCAGAAGCTCGGCCGCGCCTTCCAGCTGATCGACGACGCGCTCGATTATGGCGGACTGTCCGGCCAGATGGGCAAGAACGCCGGCGACGATTTCCGCGAAGGCAAGCCGACCATGCCAGTCATCGTCGCCCGCGCCAAAGCCGGCGCCGAAGAGCGGGCCTTTTGGTCGCGTACGATGAACGGCGACCAGGCAGACGGCGATTTCGAGCGCGCGGTGGATTATTTGCACGCCTCCGGCGCGCTGAAGGCCACCGTAGACGCCGCCCGCAAGGAAATCGACCTCGCCAAGAAGGCGCTGCTGCTCGCCCATCCGTCCGAGATCCGCGACGCGCTTGAGGAAATGGCGGATTTCTGCGTCGAGCGGGCGTTTTAGGGCTGCAGCCATTCATTTTCTCGACGTCATCCTGGGACCGCCGCGCAGCGGCGGCGCCCGGGACCCAGCGTGCAGAGCCACCGGTAGTTTGACGGCTCATATTTCGCTGATGCGCAAATTCTGAACCAGCCGGAGAGTCATCATCCTGGCTCCCGGGCTCGGGGCTCCGCCCCGCCCCAGGATGACGGCGAGAGAAAGCTCCTCCCTTTGTAATCTCTCCAAACCCCTCCATATTGGCCGGATGCCGCCGCAAAACCCTGGACTGGCCGAAGGCCCCGCCGCCGATTTCGCCTTCGATAAGATCACTGCCGCCTGGCAGCCGCACCGCCCTGCCCGCAATTGGGAGAAATCCGAAGGCGGCAAACTGTTCAAGGTGGTCAGCGAATACGAACCCGCGGGCGACCAGCCGCAGGCGATCGCCGAACTCGTCGAAGGCGTGAAGGCGAACGAGAACACGCAGGTCCTGCTGGGCGTCACCGGCTCGGGCAAGACCTTCACCATGGCCAAGATCATCGAGGCGGTGCAGCGCCCGGCGCTGATTCTGGCGCACAACAAAACGCTCGCCGCGCAGCTGTACGGCGAGTTCAAGGAGTTCTTCCCGCACAACGCGGTGGAGTACTTCGTC
>CAYNCS010000178.1:0-3538 GCA_964395875.1 uncultured Caulobacteraceae bacterium
GTGCATTATTGCGTGGCGAACATGCCCGGCGCCGTGCCGCAAACTTCCAGCCACGCGCTGAACAACGCGACCTTGCCGTATGGTTTGCAGCTGGCGGATCGCGGGCTGGATGCCATCAAAACCAATCCGGGTTTGCTCGCGGGCCTCAACGTGCATCGCGGCGTCGTGACGTACAAAGCCGTCGCCGAAAGCCTTGGCATTTCCTGGAAGCACGGATTGGAGGCATTAGGTTGAAGGCGGGCAGGGCTTAGTGCGAGATGAAATGCTCAGCGTGGCGACGGCCGGTTTTACCGGATTCGTGGTCTTGTTGCTTTGTCTTTGGAACTTGTGGAACCTCGATACACTGATCCCGAACCTAAGATTCAATAGGAAGCGGACCCCGGTTTCTTTTTGGACTTTGTATGTAATCGTTGCTCTACTCGCTCTCGAAAGACTGCTGACAGGAGTTTTTGCCTGGTTCTTAATGACCACAGAGTACTAGCCAGCATATTTGCGTTTAGAGCTTTTTCTTCGCCGCGTTCAGCGCCGCCGCGTCGCTCACCAATTTCTTGAACGCCTTCGCGTTCAGCTTGTCGCCTTCGAACAGATCGATGGCGCGGCGGGCGTTGCCCTCGAGGCTGGAATTGAACAGGCCCGATGGATCCTCAATCGACGCGCCCTTGGCGAAGGTAAGCTTCACCTTGTCCTTATAGGTTTCGCCGGTGCAGATGATGCCCCCGGCCTCCCACACCGGAACCCCGCGCCACTTCCAGGTTTCCTCGACGCCCGGCACGGCTTCCTTGATCAGCCTGCGCGCCTCGGCCAGCATGGCGCCGCGCCAATCGCCGAGTTCCTTGATACGCGCGTCGATGAGTTTGGCTGGCGATTCTGCTTTTGATGCAGCAGCGGGGGCTTTCTTAGTGTGAGCCGGATTCGTCATCGTCTCATTTGCCCTTATTTTCCTAGCCAAAACGCCCGCGATTTCGCGGAATCCGGCGCCTCGATCACGTCCACGATCTTGCCGTTCGCGATCGTGAATTGGAAAGCGATATTGTTCCGATACTGACGCCCGTCCTTCAGTTTCCCGGTGACGGTGGTGAAGACGACGACGCGGTCATCCTCTGCGGTGATGGAGTGATGCTCGAATTCCAGACCACCCTCGAACTGGTTCAGGCCTTCCATCATCTTGCGGAGCTGATCCAATTTGAATGCGCCGGACATTTCCCATTCGCCGGGAACGGTCCAAGTGATGTCCGGAGAAAATAAATCGAGCGCGCTCAGCAAATTTCCTGATCGCTGGCACTCAAAATAGCGCGCCGCCACCGCCTTGTTGGCTTCCAGATTGTTGCTCATCGCTTCCTCCCTCAACGCGGTTTGTTCATCGCAGCGTCTCCGCGCAGATTGCACAAATCCGGTTGCAGGCCCTAGCAAAACCGCAATTCGCCTGCGAAGCTCAACGCCTTAGGGAGGCGCGTATGGTGTTGTGGACCCTGTTCGGGGCGGTGGCGCTGGCGGTGTTGGCGGGCTTTGGCGCCTGGCGGGTCAGCCGCACAAAAGAGGCCCGGAGCCATATGCGGTTCATGCCCATGGACGGCATTCTGATGGCGCTCTTGTTCATACCTTATGGAGTGTTCAAGGCTCTGGTGCTCCAGAAAAAGGTGATTGAGTTCGCAGTGCACAACGGCGCGCTTGTCGCTTCCATCGTCGAGACGCTGACTCTGATCGCGCTGGTGTTCGCGGCTTATTTCATTTCCTGGTCGATCAACCGCATTCGCTGACGGCGCCCGATCAAAGCAAGCGCTTCTGGTTCGCTTTCATCAGACCAACCAGAAAATCCGTCACCGCCTGAATGCGCGCGAGCGCCGCCACATCTTCGTGGATCACCAGCCAGAACGAGCGCTCGATGCGCACCTGATCGTGCAGCACCGGCACAAGTCCCGGCTCGTTGCGCGCGACGAAAGACGGCAGCACGCCAATGCCGGCGCCGGAGGCCAACATACGCGCCTGTGCGACGATCGAGGTGGAGCATAGCCGCGGCGCGAGGCCCGGCAGCACCTCGTCGTAATAACGCAGCTGCGGCGAAAAAATCATGTCGTCGACATAGCCGATCAACATGCGCTCGCGCAGATCCTCCAACGTGCGCACCGCGCCAGCTCCTTTCAGATAGGCGTCTGTCGAATAGAGGCGCAACGCGTAATCGGTCAGTTTGCGCACCTTCAGGCGCCCTGTCTGCGGCCGCGCCAGCAGGATCGACATGTCGGCTTCGCGCTTGGACACGGAGACGAAGCCGGACAAGGCGATCAGATCGAGCCCGATGCGCGGATGCTTTTCTGCGAAATCGCCCATCGCGGCGGCGATCAACCCGGCGCCCAGACCTTCCGTCACCCCCAGACGCACGCGCCCGGCTGGATAGCTTTCGCCGGTTTCGGCGAGCGACCCGATTTCGATGGCGGATTGTTCGATCTGCTCAGCGCGGCGCGCGACCTCCAGCCCATCCGGCGTCAGGACATGGCCGCGCCGGGTGCGCTCGAACAAGGTCAGGCCGAGATCCTTTTCCAGCTTGCGCAGACGGCGGCTGATTGTGGTGGCGTCCTGCCCCACCCGCGCGGACGCTTCCGCCAGTTTGGGGTTCCGGCTGACCTGGAGCAGCAGCTTTAGATCGTCCCAATCCATATTACCTGCATTTTTGCCGTCACAGGCTGCAAATATGTCTCTTTGCCGGAAAAAACGCCAGTGATAAAAGGCCCCCAATCACGCAATACACTTGCATCCCCGGAGGAAACTCATGCGCGAAATCCATCATTTCATCGCGGGTAAGGAAGTCCGTTCGACCTCCGGCCGTTTCGCCGACATCTACAATCCGAATACCGGCGAAGTGCAGGCGCGCGTGGCGCTGGGCACGGCCGCCGAAGTCGACGCCGCCGTGCAGGCCGCGAAGGCCGCCTCGGTCTCCTGGGCTGTGACCAATCCGCAGCGCCGCGCCCGCGTGATGTTCGAGTTTAAACGCCTCGTCGAAGCGAACATGGACGAGCTGGCGCATCTGCTGTCGTCCGAACACGGCAAGGTGATCGCCGATTCCAAGGGCGACATTCAACGCGGTCTGGACGTGGTCGAATTCGCCTGCGGCATCCCGCATCTCTTGAAGGGCGAATATACCGAAGGCGCCGGTCCCGGCATCGACGTGTTCTCGATGCGCCAGCCGATCGGAATCGGCGCCGGCATCACGCCGTTCAACTTCCCGGCCATGATCCCGATGTGGATGTTCGCGGTGGCCATCGCCACCGGCAACACCTTCATCCTGAAGCCGTCGGAGAAGGATCCCGGCGTGCCAAAGCGCCTGTGCGAACTGATGATGGAAGCCGGCGCACCGGCGGGCGTGCTGAACATGGTCAATGGCGACAAGACCGTGGTCGACGCCATCCTGACGCATCCGGACATTCGCGGCGTGAGCTTCGTCGGCTCCTCCGACATCGCGCAATATGTCTATTCCACTGGCACGGCGCACGGAAAGCGTATCCAGGCCATGGGCGGCGCCAAGAACCACGGCATCATCATGCCG
>CAYNCS010000179.1:0-3101 GCA_964395875.1 uncultured Caulobacteraceae bacterium
GGCGCGGCGCCTTCAGCGGCGGGCGCTGCTGCGCCTTCCGCGGCCGGGGCAGGTGCGGCAGGCGCCGGGAGCGGCGCGGGCGCGCCGTCGGTGAGGGTGCGCAGATAGACCAACAGGGCCGCGCGCTCTTCCGGCTTTTTCAGGCCGGCGAAGGACATCGCGGTGCCCGGCACGGCGCCGCGCGGATTGGTCAGGAATTCATTGAGATGGTCGAAATCCCAGGGACGGCCTGCGACGCCTTTCAGGGCTGGCGTATATGCAAAGCCCGGATGGCTGCCCGGTGTGCGGCCCACGACGCCCCAAAGATCGGGACCCGTCATGTTCGGCCCGCCTTTGTCAAGGCTGTGGCAGGACTTGCACTTGTTCGCGATCGTGGCGCCTTGCTCTGGGCTGGCGGCGGCCATCAGCGTGCCGAGATCGACGACTTTCGCGGCTTCGCCGCCGCCGCCGCTCGCTTCCTCAAGCATCGGAAGCTTGTAGGCGGGCTCCTCGGGATACGTTTCCTTGACCAGCGCCGGTCCAGCGAAATGGTTCAAAACGACGATGCCGAGCGCCGTCGCCAGAATGGCGCCCGCGTACTTATTGAACTGGAACCCGTCCATGCACTCCAACCCCCGGTAGCGCGGCGCATCTGCCGCGCACGAAACTCTTAAATCGATTCAGGCCCAAAGAGGCAACATGTCGTTATGTGCGCCGCATATGATTTTGGCCGCACGACGGCGCATCCAACGGATTGGAGCGGCGAGCGTCCAAAAAACGGCTGGCGCTGTTTGACACGCGTCATGGTATTGCGCAACGGACGGCGAGCTGGAAGAAGGCGCGAAACCCGCTTTTTGCGCTCTTTTGCAGGTGAAATCGGGACCACCCACCTGACTCTTCAGAGTTTTTGTGGGAATTCCGGAGCCGCGCCGCAGAGGCGGCCGGGGCGCGGCGAACGGTCGCAACCGGGCTGTAGGTTGGAAGGATTGGAGAATGGCAAAGGTCGCGTTTCAGGGGGATCCCGGCGCAAATTCGCATCTGGCCTGCACCGAGGCGCTGCCGGATTACGAGCCTCTGGCCTGCGCCACCTTCGAAGACGCCTTCGCCGCCGTCTCCTCGGGCGAGGCGGCGTTGGGAATGATTCCTATCGAAAACTCCCTGGCGGGGCGGGTCGGCGACGTGCACCACCTACTTCCTGAGGCCGGTCTGCATATCGTCGGCGAGCATTTCATGGCGATCCGCCACCAATTGATGGCTCTGCCGGGTGTGAAACTGGCCGATCTGAAGCGCGTGCGCTCGCACCCGATGGCGCTGGGCCAATGCCGCAAAACGCTGCGCGCACTGGGTTTGATCCCGGTGAGCACGTACGACACCGCCGGCGCCGCGCGCGAGGTGAAGGATAGCGGCGACCGCACCGAAGGCGCCATCGCCTCGCGCCTGGCGGCGGAAATCCATAGCCTCGAGATCTTGCGGGCCGATTGCGAAGACGCCTCCTACAACACCACGCGCTTTGTGATCCTGTCCGCCCAGCCCGACGACGCCAGCGTCGAGGAGGGCCCCTGCGTCACCAGCCTGGTGTTTCGCGTCAGGAACGTTCCGGCGGCGCTCTACAAGGCGCTGGGCGGGTTCGCCACCAACGGCGTGAACGTCACGAAGCTGGAAAGCTATTCCATCGAGGGCGCGTTCGAAGCGACGCAATTCTACGCCGATTTGTCGGGGCACCCCGATGAATTGCCGGTGCGGCGCGCGCTGGAGGAGCTGTCGTTCTTCTCAGCGTCGCTGAACATTCTGGGCGTCTACAAGGCGCATCCTTTCCGGGCGCGCTGAGTTTCCTCACGCGGCGCTCTCCGCCTTGTGATTGGCCATTGAACGGTCCGCACGCCAGCATGCCGTGAATTCATTTGGCGCGGAGCGAGCATGTCCGGACTTATTCAATTCCTGCGCGGTCTTTTGGCCGCCTTCGTTTTGCTTGGCGCGCCGCAAATCGCGGCCGCCGCCAAGCCTGAAACCTATACCGGTTTGATCGGCGATGTGGCCGTCGGCGGGTATGACGCCGTGACTTTCTTTGAGGGCGCGCCGCGCAAGGGCGTGGAGTCGAACAAGGCCACCTACAAGGGCGCGGTCTATCTGTTCGCCACACCTGAAAACGCAGCGAAATTCAAAGCCAGTCCGGCCGCCTACGCGCCCCAGTATGGCGGCTATTGCGCATGGGCTGCGGCGCAGGGAAAGACCGCGCCGGGCAATCCGAAATTCTGGCGCCTGGTGAACGGCAAGCTCTATCTGAACTATGACGGCGGCGTTCAAAAGAAGTGGGAGAAGGACATCCCCGGCTTCATCGCCAAAGCCGACGCCAACTGGCCGGGCATCCTGAAATAGCCAGCCCGGCTGCCGGAAACGAAAAAAGGGCGGCGCACTGCGCCGCCCTTTTCTTTGATCTGACTTTGAATCTCAGCCCAGGAAGCTCTTGAGCTGATCGGCGAGGTCGGTCTTCTCCCATGAGAAGCCGCCGTCTTTGTCTGGTGTGCGGCCGAAATGGCCGTAAGCAGCGGTGCGGGCGTAGATCGGCTTGTTCAGGCCAAGGTGCTCGCGGATGGCGCGCGGGGTGCAGCCGTTCATCATCTCGGGCAGCGCCTTTTCCAGCTTCGCCGGATCGGCGCGGCCGTTTTCGTGCAAGTCGACATAGAAGGACAATGGCTTCGACACGCCGATCGCATAACCGATCTGGATCGTGCACTTGTCCGCCAGTCCCGCGGCCACAACGTTTTTCGCTAGATACCGGCACGCATAGGCCGCCGATCGGTCGACCTTCGTGGGGTCCTTGCCGGAGAAAGCGCCGCCGCCATGGGGCGCCGCGCCGCCATAGGTGTCGACAATGATCTTGCGGCCGGTGAGGCCAGCGTCGCCGTCCGGACCGCCGATCACGAAATTGCCGGTCGGATTGATGTGCCATTCGGTCGATTTGTCGACGAACGATGCTGGCAAGACCTTCAGAATGTAGGGTTTTACGATGTCTGCGACGTCGGCGGGGGTGAGGCCTTCCTTATGCTGCGTCGACAGCACAATGGACGTTGCGCGCACAGGTTTGCCGTTTTCGTATTGCAGCGTGACCTGGCTCTTGGCGT
>CAYNCS010000180.1:0-2942 GCA_964395875.1 uncultured Caulobacteraceae bacterium
GATGTCGACCTTGCCGACCAGCGAGGAGACGTCCTGGTTATTCTCATCGCCCGGTTCGGTCTTGGCGATGCCGACCTGGCGCAAGCGCGACGGCATGACCTTCGCGACGCGGAATTTCGTGATGTCGCCGCCGAATTCGTCAAGGCGCTTCACGGCCCACGGACTCATCAGGCCGGTGAGCTTACGGCGCGGTACGCCATATTGATCTTCGATCTGCGCGCCCATGGCCTCCGGATCGAAGAGCCCCAGCGGGCTTTCGAACACCGGGCTCATTTCGTCGCCGGCCTTCAGAACGTAGATCGGGCAGCTTTCCATCAGCGCCTTCACTCGCTCCGCGAGTGACGACTTACCGCCGCCGACGGGCCCGAGCAGGTACAGGATCTGCTTGCGCTCTTCCAGACCTTGCGCCGCGTGACGCAGGAAGGCGACGATCCGTTCGATCGTGTCTTCCATGCCGTAGAATTCGGCGAAGGCCGGATAGATGCGGATGGTCCGGTTCATGAAGATCCGGCCCAGGCGCTGATCCTTGGCGGTGTCGATGGTCGTCGGTTCGCCGATGGCGTCCAGCAGGCGCTCGTGCGCGCTGGCGTAACGCATCGGGTCGTCCCGGCAGCCCTTCAGGAAGTCCTGCACGGACATTTCGGTTTCCTTGCGGCTCTCGAAACGTTGTGCGTAGGTGCGGAACAGGTCGTCGGACATCGTAGCTCCACTTCAACGCTGCAAGGCGGGCGGAAGCGCCGTCGCGCCTGCAACATGGCTAAGCATGGTAGGACGCCCCACGATTCGGGCGTCATCGAGGATAGATTGCCCCTGTTGTGGGGCAGAGTCGCTCAATTTTTTGGCGGTGACTAGCTCAACGTGCACGTCAGCATCGCTTTTAATCAGGTTCGTCCTTAATAGATGGGGTGGCGGCGGGCTTTCGAACAGAGCACAGTGCCCGGCCCGAAAAGAGTTCGTCCATGATTGACAAACCCATGAACACCGTCCCCGGCGCCACGGATCCATCACCCGTTACCGAAATTTTAGGCGAAGAGATTCCGACCCATAGCGCGGACGGACGGGAATTAAGCCCGGCCGCGCGTAGAGCGCTGGCCGAAGCCGCCGCGCGCCGAAAAGCGGAGGCCGCCGCCGAAGCAACCGCAGCATCCGGCGAGCAGGGTGGCCCCAAAGGCCCCGAGCCGACTCGCTATGGTGACTGGGAGCGCAAGGGCATCGCGGTGGATTTTTAGAAGTCCATGCCGGGGGACGCAGTCGATAACAAGGAAGAGCAGGCACAGGAAGCCGCCTCGCCGGCGCCCGGCGCGGCGCGTTTACTGGCGCAATCGGTGTGGCCGTCTGCGCGCCGCGCGTTCGCGTCCTTGTTTTCGATTATCGCATTCCCGCTCTTTCTTCTGTCGCTGATTGGCCTTGCCAAGATTCTCTCGAATGCGGCGCTCCTCGACCTAAGCGCGCGATTGCGCGCGATCGTTGGTGCGCAATCCGCGGCGCTGGAAGCTTTTCTCCGGCAGGTCGCGACGCTTGGCTTGAATCTGCCGGCTTGGAGCGTCGATGTCGCGGCGATTTATCTTTCGATCGGCGCGACCATGGCGCGCGCGGAGAAAGACTCCCTGTTGGCGGTCGAGTTGAATTTTCGCGAAACGCTCGACGCGGCCTGGCGCTGTATCCGCGAATTGCGCTTGGATTATTTCTTCTTCGCTATTCCAAAGCTGGTTCGCGGCACGGCGGTGCGCTGCCTTTGGCCGCTGGACGCCTTGTATCGCTTGTCTCAGCCGTTTGAAGTGGAGGGCCCGGGGCCCACGGGCGACGATATTTCCACCACGGTCCGCCGCGGCGAATTACGCGAATTTGCCGCCCAGGTCAGCGAAGCAGGCGTTTGGGATAAGCAAACGCTCTACGATCACCGTCAGGTCCTGCTCTGGCATGTCGCCTTCAGTCTTGGCGCGGTTTACCTAACCAATCTTATTGGGGGTCTATTGTAACAGGCGCTATTCAGTCTGTGCGTCACCCGCCGGAGTCGCTCAGCATCGTTCCGGCCAATCGATTGGAAGCGCGTGTATGGGCGTGCAGCTGAATCACACCATCGTCTGGGCCAATGATCCGGAAGCGTCCGCCGCGTTTCTCGCGGACATCCTAACTCTGCCGGGGCCGAGGCGATTCATGCACTTCCACGTCGTCGATATGGAGAACGGCGTCTCGCTCGACTTCATGCAACAGGATGGCAAGGTCGCGCTGCAGCATTACGCGTTCCTTGTCAGCGAGGCGGAGTTCGATGCCAGCTTTGGCCGCATCCAGGAGCGCGGCTTGGATTATTGGGCCGATCCCGCGCGCACCATGTCCGGCCAGATCAACACGTATTTTGGCGGGCGCGGCGTGTACTTCAAAGATCCGAACGGCCATTTGCTGGAGCTCATCACCGCGCCTTACGGCGCGAACGACTGAAGGATCGGGCAGGGACCCTTCGTGCCGCTGGCGCAGGCGCGCGCAAGCCCGGCCAGCGCGTCGCGGGCCCGTTGCAATTCGGCGATCTTGCCGTCCAGTGCGGCGATCCGCGCTTCGGCCAGCTTCCGCGCCCGCGCCCGATTGTTTGTGGCGTCGAGCGCCAGCAACTCGCCGATCTGCTCCAGCGTAAACCCGGCGCTTTGGGCGGTCCGGATGAATTTCAGGCGTTGCACATCGCTCTCATCATAACGCCGCACGCCGCCAGAGCCGGTGGGCCCCTCGCGCGGGGGCGTCTGCAACAAGCCGCGCCGTTGATAATAGCGGATCGTCTCAACGCCGACGCCTCCGGCTTTCGCCAGGGCGCCGATCGTCATTGCGTTGGCCATGCTTGACTCCGTACCATGGTACGGAACTTATATGTGTGGGGACCAGTTCACTTCCAAGAGGAATTGCCCCATGTCCGGCGACCAAAATTCTGCCGCCAGAACGGCTGTGCTTTATCG
>CAYNCS010000181.1:0-2433 GCA_964395875.1 uncultured Caulobacteraceae bacterium
ATTACGACCGCCAGCACGGCCGCGCGCAATTGATCCTGCCCTATTCGCTTGACGCGAACGATATGAAATTCGCCGCGCTGAACGGCTTTACCGAGCCCGAGCAATTCTTCCGCTATCTGTGCGATACGTTCGACGCGCTCTATGCCGAGGGCGGCCGCATGATGTCGATCGGCCTGCACGGCCGCATCGCCGGACGGCCCGGCCGCGCTGCCGCCGTGGCGAAATTCCTGGATCACGTACTGGCGAAGAAAGACGCCTGGATCGCGCGCCGCATCGACATCGCACGCCACTGGCTGGAGACTCATCCGGCATGAAGATCAACGATCCCGATATTCTCCGCGATGTCACCGCCGCTTTCTATGAGTACGAGCGCGCGTTGATGGAAGACGACGTCGCGGCGCTGGATGCATTGTTTCATCAGGCGCCGGAAACGGTCCGTTACGGCGTCGGCGAAGTGCTCTATGGCTTCGAGGAAATCGCCGCGTTCCGGCGTTCGCGCGGCGGCTCGCCGCAACGCAAGCTCGGGCGGGTTGCGATCGCCACTTACGGCGATGCGCTGGCGACGGCGAACGCTGAATTCTTCCGCGAAGGTTCGACCAAGCGCGGACGCCAAAGCCAGACCTGGGTGAAATTTCCCGACGGCTGGAAGGTCGTCTCGGCGCACGTCTCTCTAGAGGGAAGCACGTCATGACCTTCGATGAGGTCAATGCGCTCTCGACTGCGGACTTCGCCTTGAAGTTCGGCCATCTGTTCGAGCATTCGCCATGGGTGATCGAGGCGGCGGAAAAGCGCCGCCCCTTCGCGGACAAGCAGGCCATGCTCGCGGCTTTCGCAAAAGTGCTCGACGAGGCGGGCGAAGATAGTCAGCTGGCGCTGCTGCGCGCGCACCCGGAATTGGCGGGCAAAGCCGCGATCGATGGATCGCTAACGAAGGAATCGACGGCCGAGCAGGCGTCCGCCGGGCTGGACCGGCTGACGGCGGAAGAATTCGCGCTCTTTCACGAGCGCAATGCGGCCTATGCCCAGAAATTCGGATTTCCATTCATCATTTGCGTCCGGCTGACCAACAAGGCCGGCATTCTGGAGGCGATGCGCGCGCGCCTTGGCTCGATTCGCGAAGCCGAATTCAAGACAGCGCTCGGGGAGGTGATGAAAATCGTCGATCTGCGTTTGGAGGGGAGTTTGCGATGAGTGGGCTGGACGATCTGCGCGCCAGGATCAAACACGACCTTGCTGTTCTGGGCATCGACCACGCAACCTGGGTTCCGCAGCGCGATGGAATTTATGACGTGCTGATCGTCGGTGGAGGGCAAAGCGGTTTGGGCTCGGCGTTCGCTTTGCTGCGCGAGAAGATATCCAACGTTCTCATCGTGGATGAAAATCCCGCCGGAGAAGAGGGACCGTGGATCACCTATGCGCGCATGATCACGTTGCGCACGCCGAAGGATCTTTTGTCCATCGACCTCGGTATTCCCTCGCTCACCTTCCGCGCCTTTTGGGAAGCGCAGCACGGCGAGGAGGGTTGGGAGAAGCTGGGCAAGATCCCGCGCGAAGATTGGATGGCCTATCTGCGCTTTTATCGTGAGACGCTGGGGCTTCTGGTGGAAAACGGCGTGAAGGTTCTGAGCGTCGGCCCGCTGGAGGATGGCGCACACGACGTCCGCGTGCGCGACGCCAAGGGCGAACGCATCATCCGCGCGCGCAAGGTGGTGCTGGCGACCGGCATTCAAGGCGGCGGCGAGTGGCACACGCCGGGTATGGTGAAGGCGCTGCCGCGGTCGCGCTATGCGCATACGTCCGAACCCGTCGATTTCGAGGCGCTTAAGGGCAAGCGAATCGCGGTGCTGGGGGCGGGCGCGTCGGCGTTCGACAACGCCAATTACGCGCTGCAGGCGGGCGTGGGCGCGGTGCATGTTTTCGTGCGCCGGAACAAGCTGCCGCAGATTAACCCGATCCGCTTCATGGAGCGCACGGGCGTCATTCCGCGCTTCGCCGAATTTACGGACGCCGAGAAATACGACGCCATCGCCTATTTCCTGGGACACAACCAGCCGCCCACGAATGATACGTTTCAACGCGCGGCGGCGTGGCCGGGCTTTCAATTGCATCTGGGCTCACCCTGGGAGGGCGTGAAGGAAACGCCGGACGGCATCGAGGTCACAACGCCGAAGGGCGTCTTCATCTACGACTTCCTTATACTGTCGACGGGTCTGATCACGGACCCGGCGCTGCGCACAGAGCTGGAGGAGCTTGCGCCGAAGATCGCCTGCTGGCGGGATCGTCTGCCGAAGCTCGACGGTCCACAGCATCCTTTGGTGGATGCGCACCCATATCTTGGCGCGGGGTTTGAATTCACGCCGAAAAGCGCGTCTGACGCCGAAGCGATCTACGGGCTCTATTCCTTTAATTATTCTGCCCTGGTCAGCCTCGGAC
>CAYNCS010000181.1:2443-2730 GCA_964395875.1 uncultured Caulobacteraceae bacterium
CAGCGGCTTGCGCTATGCCCTGCCGCGGCTGGCGTCGGCCATCGCCGATCAATTGTTCGGCGATTATAAGGCGCAATGGATGGAAGCCTACCGCGCGTACGACGAGCCTGAATTCGTCAGCGAGTGGACCCCAAAAGAGGCGGCGGAATGAGCGGACTTTCGACGCACATATTGGATCTGACGACCGGCAAACCGGCCGCCGGCGTCGCGGTGCAGCTCTTCAAGGACGGCGCGCCGATCGCTAGCGCCCGCACCAACGATGACGGGCGCTGCGCCGGGCTGCAGGG
>CAYNCS010000182.1:0-2553 GCA_964395875.1 uncultured Caulobacteraceae bacterium
ACGCAATTGCCCGCCGCCAAAGCGGGCGCAAGCTTCCACGCCGCCATCAGAAGCGGGAAGTTCCACGGAATGATCTGCGCCACGACACCCAAAGGTTCGTGGAAATGATACGAGATCGTGTCGTCGTCGAGTTCGGCGAGCGAGCCTTCCTGCGCGCGGATGCAGGACGCGAAATAGCGGAAGTGATCCACGGCGAGCGGCAAGTCGGCGGCTTTGGTTTCGCGGATCGGCTTGCCGTTGTCCCAGGTTTCGCAGGTTGCGAGGAAGTCGAGATTGGCTTCCATGCGGTCGGCGATGAGATTCAAAATGCGCGACCGTTCGGCCACGGACGTTTTGCCCCACGAGTCCTTGGCGGCGTGCGCGGCGTCCAGCGCGGCGTTCACGTCGGCTTCGTCGGAGCGGGCGATCTGGCAGATCGCCTTGCCGTTGATCGGCGAGAGATTGTCGAAATAGCGGCCGGCTTTGGGGGCGATCCACTTGCCGCCGATGAAATTATCGTAGCGTTGCTTGAACGGGGATTTCAGCGCCGATTGCGCCAGCGTTCCGGTATCCATCGCGCGTTTCTCCTAGATTTTTGAAAGAGGCCGCAGAGGAGCCCCCGCCGAGTTTAGGGAGGATGGAATCGGCGTAACGGGCGGTCTTGGGGCTCCTCCGGGTTCCGCCGACTACGCGGCGTCTGAGGAGGATGTTGCGCCGGACTTCGTACCAAGAAAATGGCGAAAGGGATTTGTGCGAACGCGAAGTGTCTCAGGACTGAGACAGGCGCGGGCGCTAGCGCTCGGGGATAAGACCCAGCCGCGCCATGCGGCGGTAAAGCGTCGCACGCGAAATCCCCAGATCGCGCGCGGCCTGCGCGGCGTTCCCGCCGGCGTGCGCGAGGGCCCGGCGCAATTCTGCGCGTTCCGCGGCGTCCAGGTCCGCGCTGGGCGCGTCCGCATAAAGAATATCGCGTACGGGTCGCGGGCTTGCGAAGCTCTGAGGCGAGAGGCCAAAGGCCTTGCGCGCGCGCCGAGTGGCGCCGATCAAGAGATCGTCGCGATCCGCCGCCAGCAGCACGGGGCCCGCATCCTGTGCGCCCGGGCCCATGATGATGCGCGATTGCGCGAAGGCGGCCTGAAAATTCTCCGCCTCGATCTGCCGCGCCGCCTGCGCCACCGCGTGCGACAGCAGGGATGTAAAGGATTCCGCCACGTCCGCGCGGCAGGAAGAAATGTCCAGCACGCCCGCCAGTTCGCCTTCATGGTCGAACACCGGCGCGCCCATGCAGCTCATCGCCGCGTTGCGGCTGTAGAAATGCTGATCGCGATGGATGGTGACGGGGCGCTGCTCGACGAGGCACGTGCCGATGCCGTTCGTGCCTTCGACGGCTTCGCTCCAGTCCACGCCTGTCCACAGGCCCCATTGCCGGAAGGACTCATCGTCGCCGGGTTTGCCGCGCCGCGCCACGATGAGGCCGGTTTTGTCCGTCAGCACGACGCTGCAGCCGGAATCGCCGACGGCCGCGAACAGACGATCGAGAATGGGGCTGGCGATGCGCGCGAGTTCGCCCATGTTTTCGCGCGCGGCCGCCAGATCGGCGTCATCGCGGCGTTCGATGGCGGGCGGACCATCCGGGTCCAGCTTGTGTTTCAGAAGCGACCGGCTCCACGACGCGGCCAGCGCCGATTGCGCCGCCGCGCCCTTATCCAAAGCGATTTCCCGAACCTTGTCGCCATGCCGCTTCATGAGCGGTTCCTCCCGCTGCGCCGCGAGGCCCAGCCTGCTGTCTGAGGATATTATTTCGCGGGAAGGCGCGCGAAATCTAGCTTAATTTTCAGGCGGACGCGGCGGCGTTTACTGCCGCTCGGCCTTTTGCACGAAGCTGTCGAACACATTTTTCTGGCCGGCCTTTTCGAAATTGACGGTCAGCTTGTTGCCTTCGATGGCGCCGATCCGTCCGTAGCCGAACTTCAGGTGGAAGATGCGGTCGCCAATTCTGTAGGCGGAGCTGTCGGAGGAGGAATCCACCACCAGCGCCTTGCCTTCGATCAGCGGCGGACGCGACGGCCCGCGCTGCTCGCGCGCGGCCTGGGCGCGGCGCCAGCCGGGGCTGTCATAGGTCGAACCGAAATTGTCGAAATTGTCGTAGACGCTGGCGCGGCTGGAGGAGGTCGGCGCGTAGCCGGTGTCGGATTCCGCCTCCACGTGCTGCGGCGGCAATTCGTCGATGAAGCGCGACGGCAGCACCGATTGCCAGCGGCCATAGATCTGGCGATTGGCGGTGAACGTCACGATCGCGTGTTCGCGCGCGCGCGTGATGCCCACATAAGCGAGGCGGCGTTCTTCCTCGAGCGCGGAATTGCCTTTTTCGTCCAGCGCGCGCTGCGACGGGAACACGGTCTCTTCCCAGCCGGGCAGGAAGACCTGCGGCCATTCCAGGCCCTTTGCGGAATGCAAGGTGAGAATCTGCACCTGATCGTCATCGCCGCCGCGATCGACATCGAGCACCAGCTCGACATGTTCGAGATAGGCGTTGAGGCTGTCGAACTGCGCCATCGCGTTGATGAGTTCCTT
>CAYNCS010000183.1:0-2466 GCA_964395875.1 uncultured Caulobacteraceae bacterium
GGGCGAGGCGATGGCGCGCGCCTAATGTTTAGGTTCGTCGCCCTGCTCGCACGTTTCGGCATAGGCTTTGATGTTCTGCGCCTGACGCTGCAAAAGCGCCTGCATATCCTCGGAGAATTTCCGGGTCAGACGCTCAATCGATGACGCCGTGTCCAGCAAGTCTTCGGCGAGATGGTCGATCTCGGCCGCGACGGGGTTGGCGAACTTTCTTGGGCCGTTGTTGCTCATGGGGATGCCTGCCAGCTTTCGCCCTTCGGACGCCCCCCCTTTGCGTCGCCATCGGGCATTACTTACATTTGATAATCGACTGGCGGTTAATGATCCACCCCGAAGCGCTCGGAATTTCGCAACGCCGGTTTAGCTTAAAAGGCATTTATTTCGGCGGATTGGCGCCCAGGCACAGCCGCTCGAAGCCGCCGCGCGGCGTGATGCGGGTGGAATCGGCGCTCGGGGCCTGATGGTCGTAGCGCAGCGCCACGCTCCAGATGTTGCCGCAGGCCTGATGCATTTCCTGCTTCTCGCAGGTGGCGATCAGGTAATCCGCCCGCGCCTCGACCGGCGGCGCCTCCTTGCAGACGAAACCGTTGGCGGCGAGGTCGTCCTTGACCTGTTTCAGACCGGGCTCCGGCCCGTAGCGCATGTCGATCTGCGCGGCGAAGGCGGCGGAAAGATCATCGGGATTTTGCGGACCGCGCCAATTCCCGAAATCGATCTTCTTGTCGAATTTGGAGACGCCGCCGGGCGCCGCAGGCGCGCCCGCTCCGGGCGATGGCGGCGCGCCGGGATTGGGTTCGCCGACGGCGATGCCCTGGCCTTGCGGCGGCGCGGCGCCCGCATCGGCCATTTTCCCGCCGGCGCTGGCGCAGCCAGCCGCCATCAACGCCAACGCGATCGCACGCAGCCGCATACCCATCTCCTTAATTTTGAAGACGCCCGAAACGCCGGATGCGAAGCCCTGACGATCAGGCCTTTTCGTCAGGCTTAGGAACCCTGTTCCTTCTTGGGCGCGCCCAGCAATTCGGGCTCGCCCTGGGACTTCTGACCGGCATATGGCGCCGGCGTTTCCGCTGGCTTCGCCGGCGTCGCCGCGGGCTTGGTGGCGCATGCGCCCACCGCGAAAATCAGAGCCAAAGCCGGCAACGCTACAAACGTCTTCATCATGTCCTCCAGATGCGGCTCAGCCGCCATCGACGCTCTAGAACCAGATCGCGCAACAATAATGGCCAAATCAGGAAATTCGAGCGCCAAGTTCGCCGCGCCGGCAACTTTGCGGCGCAACGAGCCCAACCTGGACGATTACGACCGCCGCAGCTCTCCCACATAGGGCTCGTCATAGCCGACCAGTTTGCGCTTATCGCCCGGATAGCGGCCCGTGATCAGGTTGGTGTTGTACACCAGCCGGAAGCCCGCGATCAGAAGCTCGTCGTCCGTCATCGTGTCGTAGACGTCGTCATGCAGGCCCGCGAGATAGTTGGTGCCGGCATTCATCATCAAATCGCAATAGGTTGTGGTGATGGACACGCGCGTCCGGTCCGAATGGTTGTCGCCCGCGCGATGCCAGGTCCGGCCTTCCCATAAAATCACCGTGCCCGGCGGCACGTCGTGCACAATGCTGGGCATGGCCTGATCGGGATGCCCCGGCGTGACGCCCGGATCCCTGTTCCATTTGTGGCTGCCCGGCACAAAGCGCGTGGCGCCCGCGACGTCGTCGAAATTGGCTAAAGCCAGCATGCAATTCAGCATCAGCGGACGCGGCGTCGGATAGCCCAGCCCCATCTGGTCGTGGTGCATCGCGTTGGTGCCCACCTGCCCGCCATGCATGACCATGCCTTGCTGATTGAACAGCTTGAAACGGTCCTTGCCCAGGATGGCTTCGCAATATTGCAGACCAAAGGGGTTCATCATCAGATCGATAAAGACCCGCCCCTTGTTCAGCATGAAGGAGACTTCCTGCATGTAGCGCGGGTCGTAATGGTGCGGGCGACGGAAATTGAAGCCCAATTCCTGCTCCAGCTCGGCCTGCTCCATGAAGCGATCATAGGTCGCCTTGGTTTGGTCCGGCGTCAGGTAATCGAGGTGAATGGCGTAGCCGTACTCGCGCATATCCGCGAGGCCCTGCTCGACATCGCGCGTGGGTGTGGGCTGGCCGACCGGCGCGCCTGAATCCATGAAATCCTCCCTTATCGACCGGAAGCGCTCTCTTGCGCGCATTTCCCGGCCCGGCCATCAAAATGCACCGCCGATATTCTATATGCAATATAATTGCGGCAGCCCGCGCCGGACCGACCTACATTCCAGGCGCGCGGCGACGGATAAGGCGGTGGCGCCGCCCGTCTCCTTCCTTTACCTAGCATTCGAAGGAAACCGCGAATGAACCTTGCTGACCTGTTGCTGAGAAAAGATCGCGCCGTGGAGTTCGCCTCCGGTGCGGCAGAGCCCATTGACGTGAAGCAGTCTGGCCGCACG
>CAYNCS010000184.1:0-2341 GCA_964395875.1 uncultured Caulobacteraceae bacterium
GATCGACACCGGTTCGCGCATGGACGAAGTCATTTTCGAAGAGTTCAAAGGCACCGGCAACTCGGAAATCGTCCTGGATCGCAAGGTCGCCGACAAGCGCATCTTCCCCGCGCTGGACGTCACAAAGTCTGGCACGCGGAAAGAAGAGCTGCTGGTTCCGAAGGAGAACCTCACCAAGATGTATATCCTGCGCCGCATCCTCAATCCGATGGGCACGATGGATGGCATCGAATTCCTGCTCGACAAGCTGCGGTCGTCGAAGAACAACGACGACTTCTTCCAGAGCATGAACACCTAAGGCAGAATGGCCCGCGCTCGGCGCGGGCTTTTTTGTTTCGGGGAACGCTATGACCTACATCCTCCATCACATCCGCAACTCGCGCTCAATGCGCGTGCTCTGGCTGATGGAGGAAATGGGCCTCGATTACGAACTGAAGGCGAACACCGGCGCCGGCATCAAGTCCGCCGATTATCTTGCGCTCAATCCGCTCGGCACTGTGCCGGTATTGGAGTTCGACGGCGGCTCGATGCTCGAGTCCGGCGCCATTGTGCAGTTCCTGTTGGCGAAGCACGGCCCGTCGCCTCTGGCCCCGGCCGTCGATGATCCAAGCTTTGCGCCTTATCTTCAGTGGTTTCATTTCGCCGAAGGCACACTCACGCCATGGGTGCTGCAATATATGGTCAACGCCAAGCTGAAGCCCGAAGCGGCGCGCAATGAAGCCGCGGCCATCGAGGCGCGCGGCCGCGTCCAGGCGTTGATCGATTATATGGGTTGGACGCTGGATAGCCGCGATTACATCGCCGCGATGCATTTCACCGCCGCCGACATCATGGTTGGTCACACGCTGCACGTCGCGTCGCTGTTTGGCTTGCTCGAACAGGCGCCGGCGAGCGTCTCCGCCTATTTCGCGCGCGTGAGCGCGCGGCCAGCCTTTGGCCGCGCCGCGGCGAGCTGATCCTATGGCAGCAAGATTGTAGAGCCAGTGGTCCTACGGGATTCCAGCGCTTCGTGCGCCTTGGCCACATCCGCCAGTTTGAGACGCGCCCCGATCGCGATTTTAACCGCGCCGCTTTCGATCATCGAAAACAGATCCGCTGCGGCGGCGCGCAGATCTTCAGCCTTCGCCAGATAATGCAGGGCGCTGGGACGCGTGATGAAGAGCGAGCCCCGCTTTGCAAGTTCCTGCAGCTCGAACGCCGGAACTGGGCCCGAAGCGTTGCCGAACGACACCATCAGGCCGCGCGGCGCGAGACAGTCGAGCGAAGCGAAGAACGTGTCCTTGCCGACCGAGTCGTAAACGATGGGCACGCCTGCGCCATTCGTTAACGCACGCACACGTTCGGGCAGATTTTCCGACGTCAGGATCACCTCATCGCAGCCATGCGCGCGCGCCAGATCCGCCTTCTCTTTCGAGCTCACAACGCCGATCGTGCGTACGCCAAGCGCCTTGGCCCATTGGCTGAGGATCAGACCAACCCCGCCCGCGGCTGCGTGCTGAAGGATCGTCTCGCCGGATTTTGCGGCGCGGACCTGCTTCAGCAGCATGTGGACGGTGACGCCTTTCAAAAGGCCCGCGGCGGCGGTTTCATCATCCACGCCCTTGGGAAGTCTGATTAGTTTTTCTGCGGGGATGAGATGGCGCTCCGCATAAGCGCCGAGCGGCGCTGTGCAGTACCCCACCCGGTCGCCGGGCTGCACGTAATCGACGCCCGGCCCCACCGCTTCGACCACACCTGCGCCTTCGATGCCTAGGCCGGTCGGCAACGGCGTGGGATAAAGACCCGAGCGGTGATAGACGTCGATGAAATTCACGCCGATTGCGCGATTGCGCACGGCGACTTCGCCGGGTTCAGGCGCGCGATCCTCAACGCTCAAGTATTCGAGGACGTCGCGCCCGCCATTTTTTGGGACGCGGATTGCGTAAGAAGTCATAGTTCAGGACAGCGCCTTGCGGAACAGGTCTTCGGTGCGTTGATTGGCCAGTTTCGCGGATTCCGCATCGTAATGTTCGCCGCGATCGCGCGCGAATGCATGTTCTTGACCCGGGTAAGAGAAAACTGTGATTTGAGGATTGGTTGACAGACCGATCCTGATCTTCTCCTGCGCTTCCTTTGACACGAATTTGTCTTCACCGGCGATGTGAACCAGGGCCGGCTTGGCGATCTTGTCCGCTTCGTTCAAATGATTGTCGATCGCGACGCCGTAATAAGAAGACGCGGCGTCCACGTCGGTGCGGCAGGCGGTAAGATAGCTCAGGAGTCCGCCGAGGCAAAAGCCCACGGCGCCGACCTTGCCCGTTGACATCACGCGAGCGGCGTCGATCGTGGCCTGGATGTCTTC